>DATCWE010000254.1:0-6218 GCA_036566495.1 Gemmatimonadales bacterium
GGGCACCACGAAGAAGCCCGCCACGAACTCCGGCGCAAACTCGGCCGGCGAGCGGTCGAGGTCCGCGGGCTCCACGACGTCGGGGCGCAGCGGCGTCGCCGCCGGGCCAGCCACGTAGCTGCCCGCCCCCTCCAGGTCGCCCAGCTCGCCGAGCTGGGCCACGAAGCCCACGATCCGATTGAGCTGCTCGGTCAGCGCACCAAGCTCCGCCGGTTCGACCGCCAGCTCGGCCAGCGTGGCCACGTGCTGCACTTCCTTCGCGGTAACGCTCACGCGCCCTCCCCCCAGTCTCGTTCGAGGCCGGCAAAGCCGACCAGCAGCTGCTTGACCCCGACGCTCTCGTCGTCGAACAATACGCTGACCTTGAGGTCCTTCCCCACGCCCGACAGCCCCTGCACCGTGCCGCTCCCGAAACGACGGTGGCGAACCCGCTCGCCCTTGACCAGTCGCGGCGCGTCCTGATTCTGCTGATCCTCGTCGATGGCGTACAGCCTTCTGGGCGTGGCGCGCGGGACGGTCGTCACCTCCCAGGGGGCCAGCCACCCGCCCGAGGTGCGGCGCGGCGCCCAGAGCGAAGCCGTGCTCTTTTCCTCCAGCAGCTCGGCCGGGATCGATTCGAGGAAGCGCGAGACCATCGCCGGACGCAGCTCCCCGCCCCGCCGTCGCGCCCGGGCCCAGCTGAGATACAGCTTGTCCTTCGCGCGCGTCAACCCGACGTAGAACAAGCGGCGCTCCTCCTCCAGCCCCTCTTGGGTCTCCATCGCGCGGCCGAGCGGGAAGAGGCCGTCCTCCAAGCCGGCCAGCACCACCACCGGCCATTCGAGTCCCTTGGCGGTGTGCAGCGTCATCAGCGTGACGCCTTCGGTGCCCTCGGTCGTGTCGGCCGCCGAGAGCAGCGCCGCTTCGGCCAGAAAACGCTCCAGCGGCGTGCCACTCTCGTCCTCGGACACGACCTCGGACCATTCCGCGGCGGCGGCCACCATCTCGCTCACGTTCTCCCAGCGATCCGCGCCCTCGATTCCCTCGGCCAGGAGCAGCGCCTCGTAGTCCAGCGCGCGGATCAGCTCCTCCAGGATCAGCACCGGCGCCGAATCGATGCTGCGGGCCCGCAGGTCGTCGAGCAGCGCCGCGAAGCGCTGCAACCCCTCGCGCACATTGGGACGCAGCCCGGTAATCCGGTCGGCGATGCGCGCGGCCTCGAGCAGCGGCTTGCCCCAGGTCGCCGCGGCGCCCCGGAACGCTTCGAGGCTCGTCTCGCCGATGCCCCGGCGCGGCACTCCCACCGCCCGCAGGAAGGCCTCGTCATCGGCGGGGTTGGCCACCACGCGCAGATAGGCCAGCAGATCCTTCACTTCACGCCGCTCGTAGAAGCTGATCGCGCCCACCACCCGATAGGCGACCCCGAAACGCCGCAAGGCCTCTTCGAGCGCGCGCGACTGGGAATTGGTGCGGTAGAGAATGGCCATCTCTTCCAGCGGCCACTCACCGGCGGCGCTGCGCTTGGCCAGCTCCCGGGCGATCCACTCCGCCTCGTCCCGCTCATCGGCCGCCGCCACCACCGTCACCGACTCGCCGCCTTGGCGCCGGGTGCGCAAGGTCTTGCCCAGGCGGCCCACGTTGCGGGCGATCGCGGCGTTGGCGGCATCGAGGATGAGCTGGCTGGAGCGATAGTTTTCCTCCAGCCGCACCAGGCTGCAGTTCGCAAAATCGCTCTGGAACTGGCGCATGTTCCGCACTTCCGCACCGCGCCAGCCGTAAATCGACTGGTCGTCGTCGCCCACCGCGAAGACATTGCCGTGGGCGCCCAGCTGGCGGATCAGCTCGTATTGCGCGCGGTTGGTGTCCTGGAACTCATCCACCAGCACGAAGGAGAACCGGTCGCGCCACCACGCCAGCCGGTCCGGGTGCTCCCGGAACAGTGTGAGCGGGTGAAGCATGAGGTCATCGAAATCCATCGCGTTCTGGCGCTTCAGCGCCGCGGCGAGCGGGTCCATCAGCTCGGCGGCAATCTGGGTCAGGCGGTCGAATCCCGCCGAGGCCGCGAGCTGCTCGCCGCTCAGCATTTTGTTCTTGGCGCTGGAGATGACTGCCTGCACCGCGCGGGCGGGAAACAGCTTGGGGGGAATGTTGCGCGCTTCGAGCAGGCGCCGGATCAGGGCGATCCGATCGTCTTCATCGAAAATGGTGAATTGGCGCGAGAAGCCGAGCCGCTCCGCCTCGCGGCGCAGCAGGCGGGCGGAGAGACTGTGGAAGGTGCCGATCCACAGCCCGGTCGGGTCGCGATCCAGCAGGATCGCCACCCGCTGCTTCATCTCCGCCGCGGCCTTGTTGGTGAAGGTCACCGCGAAGATCCGTTCGGGCGGAACCCCGTGCTCGTCGAGCAGCACCGCGATCCGCGTCGTCAGCACGCGGGTCTTCCCCGAGCCCGCGCCGGCCAGCACCAGCAGCGGCCCGGTCACGTGCGCTACCGCCTCGCGCTGCTCGGCGTTCAGGGCCCGCGCCCATTCGCGGCCGGTGGAACCTGCCGTCATATCAGCCGGGAAGGAGCCGGTCCGCTCCGAAGTACGGGATCAGCGCCTGGGGCATTTGCACCGAGCCGTCCGCCGCTTGCCGGTTTTCCAGCAGGGCCGCGATGGTGCGGGCAAACGCCACACCCGAGGCATTGAGCGTATGCACCAGCTCGGGTTTGGCCCCCGGCGCGGGACGGTAGCGGATGTTGGCGCGGCGGGCCTGGAAGTCGGTGAAGGTGCTGGAGCTGGAGCACTCGAGCCAGGCTCCGACGCCGGCCGCCCATACCTCGAGATCGTAGGTTCGCGCCGCGCTGAAGCCGATGTCGCCCGCGGCGAGCTCGACGACCCGGTAGGGCAGCTCCAGCCGCTGCAACACCGCCTCGGCGTGCCCGGTCAGCAACTCGTGCTCGCGGTCGCTTGCGTCCGGGCGGCACAGCCGCACCAGCTCCACCTTGTCGAACTGGTGTACCCGCAACAGCCCCCGGGTGTCCTTGCCCGCCGCCCCGGCCTCGCGCCGGAAACAGGCGGTGAACGCGACGAACGCCGCCGGTAGAGCGCCGGCGTCCAGAATCTCGTCGCGATGCAGGTTGGTCACCGGCACTTCGGCGGTGGGGATGAGAAACAGGTCGTCCTTGGGTGACGCGTACAGATCTTCCTCGAACTTGGGCAGCTGGCCCGTGCCCGTCAGCGTGGCGCGGTTGACCAGGTAGGGCGGCGCAACCTCCCGATAGCCGTGCTCCCGCGTATGGAGGTCGAGCATGAAGTTTTGCAGCGCGCGAATCAGCCGAGCGCCCTGGCCCAGGAAGACCGGGAAGCCCGAGCCGGCCAGCTTGCTGCCGCGCGCCAAGTCGAGGATGCCGAGCGATTCCGCGATTTCCCAGTGCGGCTTCGGCGCGAAGTCGAATTGCGGCGGCGTACCCCAGCTACGCAACACGCGGTTGGCTTCAGGGCCCCCGGTGGGCGCTTGCGGATGGGGCAAGTTCGGCAGGCCGAGCAGGCTTTGCTGCAGCGACTCCTCCAGCGCCCGCGCCTTGCCATCCAGCGCCTTGACCTGCTCGCCGGAGAGCTTGAGCTCCGCGAGGAGGTCCTCGGCCGGCTCCTTGGCGCGTTTGCGGCGGGCCACCTCTTCGTTCTTCGCGTTGCGGTCCGCCTTCACCCGCTCCGCTTCGGTGATCACGGCACGCCAACGCTCGTCCAGCTCGAGCAGCGCATCGAGCGCGGTCCCGAGCGCCGGATCGCCCCGGCGCAGCAGCGCCGCGCGGGTACCGGCGGGATCCTGTCGGAGCAGCCGGACGTCGATCACTTCTTGGGGATGCCGACCTCGAGGCCGCGATACCCGCAGTTGACGTTCGCGAGAATGCGGAAAGTCACCTTGCGCTCGATATCATCGAACGCCAGCACCTGCAGCTTGGCGTAATACGGGATCCCGAGCCCGCAGGTGGGGTCCAGGGCAGAGCGCGCGATGTAGACCTGGCCCAGGAAGAGGCGCACGGTGTCGGCGGACACGTAGCCTTCCTGGGGCGCCACCGTAATGGAATCGAAGTCCTCGATGGTCAGCTTGAAGCCCGAGTTCCCGGTGGTCCGCCCCGTATTCACGAGCAAGGCGTAGGGCAGGAAGAGGTGTTCTCCGTCCGGGGTGACCTCGTAGAGGAAATCGAAGGTGCTCACCTGGTCGAGCCGGACGGTCGAGCGGGCGTTGATCAAGAACCCGCTGGGCAGGGTCACCGGAGTGCCGCTCGCCGCGTACATGCTGTCGACCTCGACACGGTTCTCGAACGCCGCTGGCAGCAGACTCAGCGGGTCACCGCATCCGGCCCAGGCAAGCACGCCAAGCAGGAGGGGAAGAGCGGAACGAACCACGGTCGGGCGCATGGCAGGAAGCGAAGGTTAAAGGCCTGCGCGAATGGGGTCAACCCACGGTGTTTTCTTGACTTCGGTCCGTTTGCCCTGCTACGTTCGCCCTTCACCTCCTGACCCCGATCCGGCGAGGCGCGATGGGAGGCTTGCGGGAGATCATCCAGGGCCTCGACGCCGGCGAGTCCGTGCGCGGTGCAGCCATCATCGGCGAAGACGGGCTGGTCATCCACGACGCCCTCGGCAGCGACGCCGATGGTGAGGCCGTCGCCGCCCTGGCCGTGACCACACTGCGCCATGCCGAACAGTTCGGCGGTGCCTGCCGTTCCGGTTCGCTGCACACGGCGGTACTCGAATTCGGTGCCGGCCCGGCCATTCTTTCCGCGCTTTCCGGCGGTGCCACGCTGGTGGTGCTGGCCCATCCCGATCGGGACATCGGTCCCTTACTCTACGAGCTTCGCACCCGGCGAGACGCGCTGACCGGTTTGCTCTGACGATGGATTGGGCCGTCATCCTCGCGGGCGGATCGGGATTGCGCTTCTGGCCGCTCTCCTCCCCTGCCCGTCCCAAGCAGCTCTTGCCGCTGGCCGGCGCGCGCTCCACCGCCGAAGAAACCCTCGACCGACTGGCCGGCTTCATTCCGGCCGCGCGGACCCTCATCGTCACCGGGGCGGCGCTGGCGCCCTTGCTCGCCGAGCGCCTGGGGGTCGATCCCGCCAATGTGCTGGTGGAGCCGCGCGCCGCGTCGACCGGCCCGGCGCTGGTGTGGGCCAGCTGGGAAATCCGGCGCCGCGATCCCGATGCCGCGATTCTTTCGCTGCATGCCGATTGGGTGGTCGGCGACCCCGCGGCTTTCGTAAGCACCGCCGCCTCCGCGCTCGCGGCCGCGCGGACCCACGATCGGCTGGTGACGGTCGGGATCGTCCCCTCCCGCCCCGAAACGGGTTACGGCTACATCGTGCCGGGCGAGCCCCTCGACCGCGGCGCGCGGAGCGTGCTGCGCTTCGCCGAAAAGCCCGACGCGAGCACCGCGCTCGATCTCATGGCCGAGGGGGCGCTGTGGAACAGCGGACTGTTTGCCTGGACCGCGGATCGCCTGCTCAAGGAGGTCGACGCCCACACGCCGGAGCTGGCCCGCGAGCTGCCCCGGCTGGCGGAGGGCGACGTCGCCGGGTTCTTCGCGGCGGTCCCCGCCACCTCCATCGATGTCGGGCTGCTCGAGCGCAGCGACCGGGTGGCCGTGGTACCGGGCCACTTCGATTGGGATGACGTCGGCTCCTGGGAAGCGCTCGCCCGGGTGCGGCCTCGCGACCGGCAAGGCAACATCGCGGTGGGCCCGGTCGTGCTCGACGACGCCAGCGATTGCATCGTCTGGAGCGACCGCACCCCGATCGTGGTCAGCGGCGTGCACGACATCATCGTGGTGGAGGCCAACGGCCGCATCCTCGTCATGGCCCGCTCCCAGGCCGCGGAGCTCAAGCGGCTGCTCGAGACACTTCCCGCCGAAATCCGGGACTTGCCGGTATGACCCGCCTGGTGTGTCTCGAGCCGGCCGACCCCGGCGACGCCTGGCAGCCTTACACCGGCGCCCGGCCGCTCGCCGAGCTGCGCGCCGGCGCCTGGCGCATTCGCGAGCGCTGGGCGGGGATCCTCGGTCTCGAGGAAACCCTCATCCTGGGAGATCACGTCGCGCACTTCAGCGACGTCGACTCGGCTCCGGTCGAGCCGCGCGCCCCGGTCGCGGGTCCCGCGGTCGTGGCCCGCTCCGATTTTGCCCCCTCGGGGCCCCAGCTCGAGCTCGACCCCGCGGTGCGCCGGCTCACCCACGAGGATGCCACGGTCGCCTGGCTGGTT
>DATCWE010000258.1:0-15305 GCA_036566495.1 Gemmatimonadales bacterium
CGCCGCAGCACGGGGAGTGCGGCACAGACCAGTCCATAGGTCACCAGCCGCGCCACCACCGAGAGCGTGAGATTCTGCAGGAAGCTCCCGCTCGCCGCCATGGCCCAGACCAGTCCGCCATAACAGAGGATCGAGAGGTACGGCGTGCGGAATCCGGCGTGCACCGCCTGGAACGCCCGCGGCAGATCGCCCTGCTCTGCCATGGCGAAGGTGAGCCGCGGCACGTTGACCATGCCGCCGGCGAGGTACCCGAAGGTCGAGAGCAACGCGCACGCGGCCATGAATCCGGCGCCGGGGCTGCCGAGAAAGACCCGGGCCGACTCCGCCAGAGGACGCGCGGCGGCCGCTGCGTCGGGGAGCGTCAGGGTCACGACCGTTTGCCCCAGGGTGTACACCAGGGTCGCGGCAATCAGCGCGACGAAGAGGGCGAAGGGCGCGTCGTGCTCGGGATCGCGCGCCTCTGCGAGGGGCATAAGCGCGGCCTCGAACCCTCCGTAGGCGAATACCAGGATCAGCAACGACTCCAGCCAGGGCCGGGCACCCGGCGGCGCGGCCGCAGTCGCCACCGTGCCGTGACCCGCGATCCAGGCCAGGCCCACGACGACGAAAAGTCCCAATCCCGCCAGCTTGAGCGCCGCGAGCAGGCTGCTCACCCGCGCACCCAGCGCCACGCCGCGATAGTTCACGGCCGCGAGGCCCCCGATCAGCAGGCTCAGCACCAGCAGGCTCCCCGCTCGCGCGGTTACTCCCGGGATGAATTCGCCCAGGTAAATGACGAAGAGATTGGCCACGGTGGCCGAGGCGGTCAGCCGGGCGAGGTAAGCCATCCAGCCGGTCTGGACCCCGGCGAAGCGGCCAAAGGTGACGCGGGCGTAGAGATAGGGCCCGCCGGCGCCGCGGAAGCGCGAGGCCACTTCGGCGAAGCAGGCGATCACAATTCCGATCAGCAGCGCGGCGGCGACCCACGCCCACGGCGCAGCCCCGCCGAGCTTGCCCGCGATGACCGAGGGAAGCCCGTAAATCGCGCTACCGATTACCCCGTTGATGACGAGGCCCGCCAGCCCCCACCGTCCGATCGTCCGGATCAGGCCGGAGCTGCCGGGATGCGTCACGGGACCGGCTTGGCGGCGTTCTGCACGAGCCAGTCGAGCGCGAGGCCCGCCAGCGTGCGCACCCCGACCGGCAACGCCGCCTCGTCCGCGAAAAAGGAGGGCGAGTGGTTGCGGGGAGCGTTGGCCGGATCCTGATCCTTCGGTACGATGCCAAGGTAGATGAACAGGCCGGGAATCTTCTGCTGGAAGTAGGAAAAGTCCTCCGATGGGGTTTGCAGGCCGGCCAGCAGGACCTGGCGGTCGCCGGCGACGCGTTGCAGCGTGGGCAGCATGCGCTCGGTCAGCGCCGGATCGTTGATGGTGACGGGATAATTGGGAGTGACGAACTCCACGCTCGCGGTCGCGCCGGCGCTCCTGGCGATCGCCTCGGCGGTGCGGCGGATGCGATCCTGGATGTCCTTGCGCATCGCTTCATCGTAGGTGCGCACGGTCCCCTGCATGACCACGCTGTCGGGGATGATGTTGCCGCGATTGCCGCCGTGAATGCTGCCCACGGTGATGATGGCGGGAACTTTGGTGATATCGATTTGCCGGCTGGCGATCGTTTGCAGGCCCATCACGATCTGGGAGGTCACCACGATGGGGTCCACGCCGCCCCAGGGCACCGCGCCATGCGTCTGCTTCCCGCGCACCACGATGCTGAGCCCGTCCGCTGCGGCCATGAAGGGCCCGGGGCGGTAGCTGATCGTGCCCACCGCTTCCGGCCACACATGTAATCCGAAGATCGCCCCGGGCACCGGATCGGCGAGCGCGCCCTCCTTGATCATCAGGCTGGCCCCGCCCTCCTCACCGGCCGGCGCGCCTTCCTCCGCCGGCTGGAAGATGAACTTGACGGTGCCGGGAATCTCGGCGCGCATCCCCGCCAGCACGTTCGCCGTGCCGAGCAGGATCGCGACGTGATTGTCGTGGCCGCAGGCGTGCATCACTCCGACCTGTTGCCCGTTGTACTCGGTCCTGACCAGCGATTTGAAGGGGAGCTCGACCTGCTCGGTGACGGGCAGCGCGTCCATGTCGGCACGCAGCGCCACCACCGGGCCCGGCTTGCCGCCGCGCAGAATGCCGATCACCCCCGTGTGGGCCACCCCGGTGCGCACCTCGAGTCCCAGCCGGGTCAGCTCATCGGCCACCAGCTTGGCCGTGCGCACCTCCCGATTGGAAAGCTCCGGATGCTGGTGAATGTCCCGGCGCCAGCCGATCACCTGCGGCATTACCTGCGCGATCCGGCCTTCCACGGCGCGGTCGAATCGGCTGGGGGCACGCTGCGCGAGTGCCGGGGGGGCGAACAGCACGAGGAACACAAGGAGCGAGGAGCGCGACGTCATGGGGACACCCTGGTGAGTCGAAAGTCTCTGGCACCGCGGCTGAACAGCGTGATTCCCGCAATCTCTCCTGCCGTTTCCACGAACTGCAGCCGGGTCCCCGCGATGCTCATGCCCGCAGGGCCCGGTCGTACCGCCTCCTCGAAGGTCGGCCCGATCCGCACGCGGAGCGAATCACCCGAGGCGGTGATGATCCAATCGGCCAGCAGCTCGTCGGAGTGATAGCGTCCCGCATAGTCGGCGAGGGGATGCTCGTTCTGCGTGGCGCCGGGGCGGGGAGTAAAAGGACCCGGTGACGGCGCCGGATCCGTGAACTCCGCGGACAGCAGCAACTCGGCCACGCGACCGGCGAGGAGGGCGGGGCCGGCGTTGGCGACATTGCAGAGCGTGCTGATCGCGACGCGTTGCGCCGGGAAACGGGTGAGCTGGGCGCGAAAGCCGGCCCAGGAACCCCCGTGCGCAACTCGGCGCAGGCCCCGATAGGTGTCGACGTTCAGCCCGAGCGCGTAGCTGATGCTGCCGCCGTCGTTGAGCACCCCGGGCGTCTCCAATTCGCGTATCGCCGCGGGTCCCCCCACCGTCGCGCTGCTGAAATTGCGCTCCCACCGCAGCAAGTCCTCCACGGAGGTTTGCACCGCTCCATCGCCGGTCTGCTCCCAGTTGGCCAGCGCCAGCCGGAATCCCGGGTGGCCCGGACCGCCGGGAGCGTAGGAGCTCGCTTTGCCCGGAACGATCTCGTCGTGGCGATCCAGGAAGAACGTGTGGGTCATGCCCAGGGGCCCGAAGATCCGCTCCGCGGCGAATTGCCTGAGGGACTTGCCCGCGGCGCGGCGGATAACGACGGAGAGCAGGAAAAACCCGCTGTTGCTGTACAGATGCTCGGCGCCCGCGACAAAATTCGGGGCCCGCTGGCGAGCGAGGACCTCCAGGGCTTCCCGGTCGCCGGTCACGGCCTCTTCCTGGACCCCGCTCCAGACGAGCAGATCGATATAGTCGCGGATGCCGCTGGTATGGTGCAGCAGATGCCGCAGCGTCACCGGCTTGGCATAGCGGGGCAGCTCGGGAACGTATTTCTGAATCTCGTCGTCGAGGCTGAGCTTGCCATCCTGGGCCAGCAGCACCACGGCCATCGCGGTGAACTGCTTGGAAACCGAGCCGATGTCGAAGACCGTCGCCGCGGTAATCGGCACCCCCAGCTCGACGCTCGCCAGTCCGTATCCCTTGGCATAGACCAGCCTGCCGTCCCGCATGACGCCGAGCGCGCAGCCCGGGGACGCCGGCATGGCGAAGCGACCGAAGACCGAGTCGATGCGCGCCGTCAGCGCGGGCGCGAGCCCGGTATCCTGAGCGGCCGCCGCCAACGCCGTGCATTGCAGCACCGCTGCCGCGAATCCTGCGCGGAACCCCACGATCATGCTGGTCACCTCGAGAGCGGAAGGCTCAGCCGAAAGGAAGCGCCCGGATCGTTGCCGACGTATTCCAGCGCGCCGCCGTGACTCAGCGCAACCGCGCGGGCAATGGGCAGTCCGAGCCCGGATTCTTCCGAGCTGACCCGGGGCCGGTTGGAGCGGTAGAAGCGCTGGAACACCCCGGAAATCTCGTCTTGCTTGAGGCCCGCGCCGCCGTCGGTGACTTCCACACTCAGCCGGTGATCGGCCGCGAGGCGCACCCGGACCCGGGCACCGCGAGGGGAGGCCATAATGGCGTGTTCGATCAACCCGTCGATCGCGCGCAGCAGCAAATCGCCGTCGCCCGAGACGATCCCCGCACTCCCGCCCAGCTCGAGGCTGACGCCGCGCGCCTCCGCGAGGGCATTTTTCCGCTCGACGGCGCGCTCGACCACGTCGTCCAGCTCGATCGGGCTGCGTTTGCCGCCGACTACACCTCCCTGAATCCGGGTCAGGGTGAGGAGATCGTCGGCCAGGCGTACCAGCCGCAACACTTCGTCCAGACAGCGCCGCAGGACTTCTTCGTATTCCGCCGGGCTGCGCGGCCGGGTAAGCGCCAGCTCGAGCTCGCCCCGCAGCACCGTGAGCGGGGCGCGCAGCTCGTGGCTCGCATCGGAGGTGAAGCGCCGCGTCCCGTTCACCGCCTGTTCCAGTCTTTCCAGCAACGCGTTGAAGGCGATAGCCATGCGGTTGAACTCCGCGACGTCCCCGGGGAGGGCCACGCGGCGATCCAGCTCGTTGACCCCGATGGACTCCGCTTCGGCCGTGAGCGCGAGCGCCGGCAGCAGGGCTCGGCCCGCGATTATCCACGCCATCAATCCCGCCAGACCGGTTCCCAGCAGACCCAAACCGGCCATCAGCCAGATAAAGTTCTTGAGCGTGGTCTCCAGCGACTCCAGCGACGCGCTGACCTGCAGGACCTGGTTCAGATGCCCGGGCCCCAGCTGTTGCAGAGGATAGAGCGCGCTGCGAACCTTGTCCGCATTCCAACGGTGGGTCGCAAAGCCCGCCCGGCCCCTGCGGGCGGATTCCAGCGCGCGGAGCGGAACCGGCATCGCCTCGTGCAGGTTCCCGCTGCGGTCGAGCGGCTCGCCGCTGGCATTGAGCAGCTGCGCCCAGGACTGATGCACGGCCACGGGAGCGGAGAACGCGGCGGGCGGCTCGGGGCGGAAGTGAAATGCGCTGCCGCCCGGGTCGGCACCGTATTGCGCCCCCAGACGGGCCAGCTCGAGCAGCGAGGCGTCGAGGTTGGAGAGCAGCAGGACCCGCAGGTACAGGGTGGCGCCGGCCAGGACCACCACGGCGACTCCGAGTGCCTGGACCGCCACACGGAGCGCGAGCGCGGACCGGAACGACCTCATTTCAGGCCGAATCGGACTTGAGCGTGTAGCCCACTCCGCGCACGGTGTGAATCAGGCGGGCTTCGCCGGCGCCTTCCAGCGCGCTTCGCAGCGTGGAAATGTGCGCGTCGACCAAGTTGGATTCGGGATCGAAGGTCAGGTTCCAGACCTCGCGCAACAGCTCCGACCGGCTGACGGCGCGCCCGGTATTCAGCATCAGATACTCCAGCAGGCGGAACTGCCGCGGGGCGAGCGGTATGGTCCGGTCGCTCCGCCGCACGGCTCGCTTGAGGCGATCGAGCTCCAGCGAGCCGGCACGCAGCACGCCTTGCACGCCGGAGCTCTGCCGGCGCGTCAGCGCCCGCACCCGGGCCAGCAGCTCCACCAGCGCGAAGGGTTTGACGAGGTAATCGTCGGCGCCGGCATCGAGCCCGGTCGCGATGTCCTGGGGAGCATCCCGCCCGGTCAGGATCAGAATGGGAGTGGTGATGCCTTCCTGGCGCAGCGTCGCGCAGACCGAGAGGCCGTCGGGTTCGGGAATCTGGATGTCCAGGACGATCAGGTCGTGCCCGGGCTTGCTGCGCGCCTTGGCAAGCGCCGTACGGCCATCCAGAGCCACATCCACGCCGTACCCGTCTTCCTCCAGACTCTGCTGCAGGAAGCTGACCGTCCGCTCATCGTCTTCCACCACCAGAATCTCCACGCACCCTCCCCGCTAGGCCCGGTAAAGTTACCATAATGCGGAAGCGCCGCTACCTTACCGGCATGACGGTTTCGGCCCCTACCCGGGCGCTGGACTTCGGGAACCCCGACGAGCTCGACGCCGGGCTCTCCGCCATGGCCCATGGGCTCCGGGGCTCGGTCATCCTGCAGATCGCCTCGGAAGTCCGCGAGCTCGCCGCCAGTGGACGCCCGCTCTGCAATCTCACCGTCGGGGATTTCGATCCGAAGCAGTTTCCGGTGCCCGGGCCACTGCGCGACCTGGTGGTCCGCGCCCTGCAAGCCGGCGAGACCAATTATCCGCCGTCGGACGGCGTGCTGCCGCTGCGTGAAGCCGTGGCGGAAGCGATCGCGCGGCAGTACGGCGTCGTCGTCCCGGTGGCGTCGGTGTTGATCACCGCCGGCGGCCGCCCGGCGATCTACGCGGCCTACCGCTGCATCGTGGACCAGGGAGAGGCAGTTCTCTACTCGGTCCCCAGCTGGAACAACGACTATTACGCGGCCATGATCGGCGCTCGCGAGATATCGGTGCGCGCGCGTCCGGAAGCCGCCTTCCAGCCGACGCTCGGGGAGTTGGGACCGCATCTGCGCGAAGCCAAGCTGCTCTGCCTCTGCTCTCCCGGAAACCCGACGGGGACGGTCCTGGCACCCGAGTTACTGCGGGAGATCCTCGAAGCGGTAGTGGAGGAAAACGCCCGGCGCGCGGCCGCGGGGCAGACCCCGCTCTTCGTGCTGTATGACCTGATGTATGGCTCGCTGGTGTTCGGCGATCGGCCCCACGCTCACCCGCTCGCGCTGGTACCCGAGGCGGCACCGTGGGTGGTCACGATCGACGGGATCTCTAAAGCGTTCGCGGGCACAGGCCTGCGAGTCGGCTGGGCGGTCGCGGCCCCAGCGGTGATTGCCAGGATGAAGGACTTCCTGGGCCACGTGGGCGCCTGGGCGCCGCGGCCCGAGCAAATCGCGACCGCCGCCTTTCTGCGTGATCCCGAGGCCATCGCAACCTTCCGAGCGGGCATGCACCGCGCCCTGCTGGAGCGCCTGGACGCGCTGCACACGGGATTCGAACGGCTCAAAGCCGAGGGCCTTCCGGTCGATAGCGTCCGGCCCGAGGGCGCAATGTATCTCTCGCTGCGTCTCGATCTGGTGGGGCGTACTCTGGACGGCGCGCCGATCGCCGACAACGAGGCACTCCGAAAGCTCCTGCTCGAGCGCGCCGGCCTCGCGGTGGTGCCCTTTCAGGCCTTCGGCCTGGCAGAAAACAGCGGCTGGTTCAGGCTCTCGGTGGGTGCAGTGTCGGTTCGCGACATCCAGGAGATGTTGCCCAGGGTGCGGGCGCTGCTCGAAACGATCGGCCGGGATTAACGCTAAGCATACCCCTCGGGATTCATGGTCTGCCAGCGCCACGCATCGGCGCACATCTGATCGAGGCCCCTGGTCGCGGACCAACCGAGCTGCTCGCGCGCCCGCATGGGGTCCGCCCAGGCTTCGGCCACGTCACCGGGCCGCCGCGGCACGAACCGGTGCGGAATGGGGCGGCCCACGACGCGCTCGAAGGCGTGAATCACCTCCAGCACCGAATAGCCCGTACCAGTGCCCAGGTTATAGGTCACCAGCCGGGGGCCCTGGGTGAGCTCCGCGAGCGCGCTGAGATGGCCGAGCGCCAGGTCGGTGACATGGATGTAATCGCGAACGCCGGTGCCGTCCCGGGTCGGGTAGTCGTTGCCATACACCGCGAGGCTGGCGCGCTTCCCGACGGCGACCTGGGTGATGTAGGGCACCAGGTTGCTGGGAATCCCATTGGGGGCCTCGCCGATCCGCCCGCTGCGATCGGCGCCGATAGGATTGAAGTAGCGCAGGATCGAGATCGCCCAGGACGGATCGGCGCGATACACGTCCTGCAGCATGCGTTCGTTGACCAGCTTGGTCATGCCGTAGGGATTCACGGCGCTGAGCGGGAAGTCCTCCCGGATCGGCACCGACGCCGGATCGCCATAGACGGTGCAGGAAGAGCTGAAGACCATCGTCTTGACGCGGTGCCGCGTCATGGCCTCGAGCAGCACCAGCGATCCCACGAGGTTGTTGTCCCAGTAGAGCAGCGGCTTCTCCACCGACTCACCTACGGCCTTGAGGGCGGCGAAGTGGATCACCGCCTCGATGGCTTCGCCGCGGAAGATCCCCTCCACGGCACCGGCGTCGCGCAGGTCCGCGCGGTGAAAGGTCAAGTCCCGGCCGGCAAGCTCGCGCACGCGGCGGAGTGATTCCTCGCTGCTGTTGCAGAGGTTGTCCACCACGGAGACGTCATAGCCCGCCCGGAGCAGCTCCAGGCAGGTGTGGCTGCCGATGAACCCGGCGCCGCCGGTGACGAGGATCGTCACAGTTACTGGGGCGGACGCCCGGGCATCTGCATGCGCTGGAAATTGGCGGGCGGTACGAAGAGCGAGGCCTCGAGGCTCTTTCTTTCCAGCGCCAGCACCTCCCAGATCGGGACGCCGGTCGTATCGGCGACCTTGAGCGGGAAGGCACCCTTCCGCAGCAGCTCACGCACCCAGGGCGGGGTTTCCGCGCGGCTGCGTCCCGGCATGCCGCCGCCGAACAACCACGCGCCGCCACGGAGCACCCCCAGGCCGGTCGTGATGCACATGTCGGTGGCCGACTTGGCGTCGCGAAACCGGAAATACTCGCAGCGGTGCCCGGCGATTTCCTCCTGCTTCCCGAGAGCCGTCAGCGTCGATTCGCCCGAGACGTTGCGGCGGAGCAGAGAATCGGCCATCTGCTCGGCATCCGACAGCTTCATCACCATGTACATCGATCGGGCGGGCATCACCATATAGGTCTCCCCGGCCTCCGGATCCGTGATGATGGCCATCTCACCCTGGGGCCCCGAGATCTCCACCCTGTACTTGACGCCCTTCACATAAGCCTTGGTTGCACCGCCGCCGGGCATCCCCTTGACCCTGACGGTGATGCTGCCCTCGAAATCCTGGGCGCTGGCGATCGCGCTCGAAGCCGCGACTAACGCGGCGGCGATCAGCGAGGCGCGCAAGGTCAGGTGGACTCGTCGCATGGGGACCTCACCTCCTGAGCTGGGCCGACAAAAACGCGACCCGGTACGCACCGAGTCGCGTGGTAATGAGCAATGCGCCGCGTAGGAATCGAACCTACAACCTAGTGATTAAGAGTCACTTGCTCTGCCAATTGAGCTAGCGGCGCGGGCCGGATCCGATGACCCCAACGGGAATCGAACCCGTATTACCACCTTGAAAGAGTGGTGTCCTGACCGTTAGACGATGGGGCCCCCGAAAGGGCGGATCATAGCGCTAACGGGATTCGAACCCGTGTTCCAGCCTTGAGAGGGCTGTGTCCTGGGCCCCTAGACGATAGCGCCATCTTCGGTCGCACAGCCGGACAGTGCGGACAGCCGGACCGACCACCCCCGTCCCACCGTCCTCTTCTGTCCCTACCGTCCGCCCGTGCACAGGCCCGGCAGGAATCGAACCTGCAACCCCCGGTTTTGGAGACCGGTGCTCTACCAATTGAGCTACGGACCTTCGACGTGGCGGGCGAAGCGCCTTCGCGGCCGATGCCACGCGCTGCCAGGGTGGCTGACGGGACTTGAACCCGCAACCTCCGGAGCCACAGTCCGGCGCTCTAACCGATTGAGCTACAACCACCACGCTCGTTCCGCCCCGCTGCGCCGCAAGCCAGCTATTCTAGTGTGGCGACAGCGTTTCGGTCAAGTCTGCCGGGTCGTTTTTCGGGCGAATTCTGTGGTTCCGACCAGAGCGAACGCGCGAGCGTCGCGCCCAGCACCAGAATCCCACCCAGAATAGCGGGGGCACCCGGCACTGGCCGTGAACGGAGCCGGTGGGGCCTGGTTCCCGCAGCAGCAGCGGAGCCAGCAGCAGCACGTAGAGTGGGCTGGCAGACTGGATGAAAATCGCGTCGGCACGGGTGGTAAGCCTGGTGGCAAGCACAAAGCAGATACAGGTGGTGGCGTAGGCGAATCCGACCACGGCGGGGCGCCAGTCCCAACCCCCTCGGGCGCGGAACTTGCCCCTCGCCGCAGCGTTCGACTGGAATTTCGACGGCGCGTCATCCCTTGCGCGACGTCATTCGGGAGGGAGCAAATGCCCTTGCTCCAGGCTCCTCCCGAGCTTGTAAGCTGTTGGCGCATTGGATCCTAGCAACACACTCCCCGCCACCACCTGGTGGATGGCTCCGGCGCTACGCGCTCGGCCGGACCAGTGGAAAGTCCGATATCCGGAGGACTGATATGCAGTGTCGCTCAGGCCGCCTATTGACCGCGCTGGCCCCGGTGTTTGCCGCAATGATCGTTGCGGGTTGCGGGGAGGGCGATACCAACGGGCCGCGGATCGCCTCGATCGAGATCGTGTCCGGAACCCCGCAATCCGGGGCGCTCGGAGCGACTCTCCCTCAGCCCCTGGTGGTGGTGGTCAAGGACCAGAGCGGCGCGCCGGTCGAGGGCGTCCTGGTCACCTGGCAAGTCACCGCAGGCGGCGGAACGGTTACCCCGACCCAGAGCACGTCGGACGTGAACGGTTTGGCCAGCACGTCCTTCCGGCTGGGGAGCGCACTCGGCACCCACACGGTCACCGCGAGAATCGATCAATCCACCAGCGTCGTCTTCACCGCGACCGCGACCACGGCACCGGCCTCGAGTCTCATTGCCGCGTCCGGCAACGCCCAGGTCGGCACCGCGGGCGCCCAGCTGCCGCTGGATCTGGTGGTAAGAGCCACTGATGGGGTGGGCAATCCGAAGGCTGGTGTCCCGGTCTCCTTTACCGCGTTCAACGGCGGCTCGGTGAACGCGTCCTCCGTGCTCACGGATGCCGCGGGCCTGGCCAGCGTGCATTGGACCCTGGGGACGCTGGCCGGATCGCAGACCGTCACCGCCAGCACGACCGGTCTCCCGACCCTGACCTTCACCGCGACGGCTCAACCGGGAGCCCCCGACGCCTTCACGATCCTGCCTGGTACCCTGGGTGGGAACAACCAGAGCGGCTCGCCCGGCGCGCCGCTGCCCGACTCGCTTCGCGTCAAGCTGACCGACAAGTTCGGCAATCCGGTCAGCGGCGTCACCGTGATCTGGACCCCGGTTGCCGGCAGCGGCATCGTGAGCCCCACCAGCAGCGTCACCGGCGCCAGCGGACAAGCCGCTACGCGCTGGACGCTGGGAAGCACCGGTGGCCCTCAGAACGTGACGGCGAGCGCCGGCGGCTTCACCCTGCTGTTCACCGGCGGCGGCAACGTCCTCTACAGCTCCATCAGCTCGGGTGGCCGCAGCAGCTGCGGCATCACGGTCGACGCCGTGATGCTCTGCTGGGGCTACAACGGCGAAGGGCAGCTCGGCCTGGGCCAGGAAGCGCAGGGCAGCGGTCCCGTCTTTGCCTTCCCGCAACCCTCGGCCGCGACGGGCAACCTCACCTTCCGCCAAATCGTCGCCTCGCTGTATCACGCCTGTGCGGTGACCATCTCGAGCATCGGGTATTGCTGGGGCGTGAATCACGACGGCCGGCTGGGCAATAACACCGTCACGCCCGCCACGGCGCCCACGCAGATCCTCTCGGCATTGTCCTTCCGGATGATGGCCGTCAGCCGGAACCACACCTGCGCGCTTTCGCTGTCCGACCGGGTCTATTGCTGGGGCTATTCCGGCGACGGTCAGGTCGGCATCGGACCGGCGGGCACGGCGGTCGACTCGATCCTGATCCCCTCGGAAGTGCTGGGTGGACTGCGCTATCAATCGGTGGTGGCCGGTGGGCAGCATGCCTGTGCCATCACGCTCGGCAATGCGGGTTATTGCTGGGGCTTCAATTCCAGCGGTCAGCTTGGCGATGGCAGCAACGCGATTCAGACGGCACCCACCGCGATCGGCGGCGGGCTGTCCCTGGCCGCGATCGCCGCAGGATACACTCACAGCTGCGCGCTCACCACGGCCGGCGTAGCCTATTGCTGGGGTGGCAATGCCAGTGGGCAGCTGGGCACCGGAACGGCCGCCGGCAGCAGCACCCCGGTCCCGGTCGCCGGCGGCCTGGTCTTCACCGCGATCACGGCGGGCGAGGCCCACAGCTGCGGCCTCACCGCCGCCGGAGCGCTCTATTGCTGGGGCAGCAACGCGCGCGGCCAGCTCGGCGACGGGACGCAGGTCAATCACAACGCACCCGGGCTGGTGGCGAGCGGTCTCGTCTTCCGCTCCGTCTCCGCGGGAGACCTGCATACCTGCGCCGTCACCGCGAGCAACGTGTCGTATTGCTGGGGTGACAACCAGTTCGGGCAGCTGGGTGACGGGACTCTGACCAGTCGCCTGGTGCCCACGAAGGTGGCGTTCCAGCCCTAGGGCAGCAATCGGCCAGCAGCTCACAGAGGGGCCCGGCGCAAGCCGGGCCCTTTTGCTTCGGGGTGTGTCACTTCCGACCCCAGGCGCATCTCCTCCCCGACTCCCAAACCGGTGAGGACCCGATGTCTCGCGCACGGCTGACGCTCGTCCTGCTCGCTACCCCGTTCGCTTCCCTCGCCGCCCAGGGCTGGATCGACCTGGAGCGTCCCGGGCAGATCCGCCTGCCTTCCCAACTCGTGCGCGTGAGCTCGAGCATCCGGGCCGTGGTCGATGGCCGGGTGGCGCGGTTCGAGGTGCAGGAGCGCTTCCGGAACACCGGAGCCACCATTGCGGAAGGGACCTATCTCTATCCCCTCCCCGGCGAAGCCGTCTTCAGCGACTTCTCGCTGTTTCAGGGTGAGCGGGAGCTCAAGGGAGAGATGATGGCCGCGGAGCAGGCCCGCAGCATCTACGAAGGGATCGTGCGCCGGCTCAAGGACCCCGCGCTGCTGACTCTGGTGGGACACGGACTGATTCGCGCGCAGGTCTTCCCGGTGCAGCCGGGAGAGACCCGCATGGTGACACTCCGCTTTACCGAGCTGCTCGGACGGGACGGCAACGCGCTCCGGCTGCGCTATGCGGCCGGAAACCGCGGGGACGCGCCGGTGAGCATGAGCGTGGAGGTCCAGCGGGAGTCCGATTTCGCCACGCCGTATTCCCCGACTCATCAACTCGACGACACGCGGCGCGACGGGAGCCTTCGCATCGTGGTGAGTCCTCCGATACGAGGCGATGTGGACCTGGTGCTGCCGTTCCGTCGCGGACTGCTCGGAGGCACGGTGCTCACCCACGCCGAGCCCGGAGAGGATGGCTTCGCGCTGCTCTTCCTCGCTCCGCCGGCGGCCGATGCCACGGTGTCGGTGGGGCGCGACCTGACCCTGGTGGTCGATGTCTCGGGCTCGATGAGCGGGGAGAAAATCGACCAGGCCAAAGCCGCGCTGCGGCAAGCGCTGGCGGCGCTGCGGCCGCGCGACCGCTTCCGCCTCATCGCCTTCAGCAGCGCAGTCCACCAGTTCCGCGAAGGATTCACCCCCGCAGGGCACGCCGAGCTGGCCGACGCCCGGAGCTTCATCGAGGCGCTGGACGCCAATGGCGGAACCAACCTGGCGGGGGCGATCGAGTCGGCGCTCTCCGAGCGGAGCGACGGCGAGCGGCTTGCCATGGTGCTGCTGCTGACCGACGGACTCCCCTCGGTCGGGGAGCAGGCCCCGGACCGGATTGCGGCGGATGCGGCCGCCCGGATCGGCAGGGCACGCATCTTCACGGTGGGGGTTGGGCATGACGTCAACACCTACCTCCTGGACCGCCTGGCGGTCGATGGGCGCGGCAGTGCGACTTATGTATCTCCCGGCGCCGACGTAGGCGATGCGGTGGGGGGACTGCTGAGCAAACTCTCGCGTCCGGCACTGGTCGATTTGCGCATCGTGGACGCGCCGGTCCGATTTCAGGAACAGGCGCCGGCCACCCTGCCGGACCTGTTCTTCGGGGAAGAGCTCGTGGTGCTGATGCGCTATCGTGGGGAGGGCAGCGGCGCCGTGATCATCGAAGGGACCCGCAACGGCCGCCGCGAGCGCTTCAGCCTCGACGCGACCTTCGATCGGCCTGCTCCGGGCAACGAATACATCCCGCCGCTCTGGGCCGCGCGCCGAGTCGGCGAGCTGACGCGGCAGATCCGTCTCGAGGGCGGCTCGCCCGAGTTGGTCGCGCGGGTACGGGAGCTCGGTCTGCGCTATGGCATCCTGACCGAGTACACTGCCTATCTGGTGCAGGAGCCGGGGGTGATCGCCGCGGCCCCGCCGGCCCGCCCGGTGGCCGGACGCTTGATGGCGCGAGAGATGACCGGAGCGCAAGCATTCGATCAGGCGAAGGCGAGTGCGACCCTTTCGGCGACGCCGTCCCTCCAGCTCGAGGAATTGGCGGTGACGGGGGTCCTGGACGGCCTGCAGCGCAACGCCTCCGCGAAGAACGCCCGTCCCCGCGGGAGCGCCGGCAGCAGCGAGATCCGCCGGGCCGGCGGCCGTCTGCTGGCACTGCGCGACGGGGTATGGACCGATCTGGCCCGCCGGGACAGCGTGACGACGAAAACCATTGCTCCGTTCAGCGCCGCCTACTTTGCGCTGGTGCGGGCACGACCCGCGCTGAAGCCGGCGCTCGCCGTGGGGACGCCGATCCTGCTGGCGGGGCGGAGCGTGAGTCTCAAGGTGGCCGAGGGTGGCGCGGCCGAATGGGCGCCAGGCGAGCTGGCGCGCTTCCTCCAGGAGTTCGACAATCGATGAGCGGGTTGCTGGCGGAACTCTTCGCGCAATATCACGCCTCGCTCGTGCGCATGCTGTACCGGCGCACGGGCGACCGTGATCGCGCCGAGGAGATCGCGCAAGAAACCTTCGCCCGGGCGGTCGTGGCCCCGCCGCGCAATCCCCGCCCGTGGCTGTTCGCGGTGGCGCTCAACCTGGTGCGGGAGGACGCGCGCAAGGCGTCGCGCCAGGGCCGCCGGCTGGTCCTCTACAAAGCGGAGCAGCCCGAGAGCGCCGCGGCGCCGGACGAAGAGCTCGATCGTGGCGACCGGATCGCACAGGTGCGCGCGGCGCTCGATACGCTGACGGTGCGTGATCGAGAGGCGTTACTGCTCAAGGCCGAAGGATTCAATTACGACGAAATTGCGGCGACGCTGGGCCTCGCGCGCGGTGCCATCGGGACGACCCTGGCCCGTGCGCGACGACGCTTGGTCGAGGCCTACCGGGCCGGGGAGGAGCAACGACATGTCGCATCTTGAGGAGGGACTCTTCCACGCGCTGCTCGACGGCGAGGTCCCCTCGGATCAGCTGGGGCCGATTCAAGCCCACCTTGCCTCCTGCGCCGAATGCCGGGAACGGCTCGAACAAGAGCGGCAGCTGCTCGCGGAGGCGGCGGGGCTGGTGGAAGTTCTCGAAGTCCCCGTGGAAGCGCGCGCGCATCCGCCCACGGTT
>DATCWE010000007.1:0-3882 GCA_036566495.1 Gemmatimonadales bacterium
GTCGAGCGCGAGCTCGGCCGGGGCGGCATGGCGGCCGTCTTCCTGGCCCGCGACCTCCGCCATGATCGGCTCGTCGCCCTGAAGGTGCTGCACCCCGAGCTGGCCATGAGCATCGGGACCGATCGCTTTGCCAGGGAAATCCGCTTTGCCGCCCGGCTCCAGCATCCCCACATCCTTCCGGTTCATGATTCGGGCGACGTGCCCGGAACCGGCGGCGAGCCGACGCTGCTCTGGTTCAGCATGCCCTACATCGACGGCGAATCGCTCCGGGAACGGCTGGCGCGGGACCGGCAGCTTCCCCTCGCCGAGGCCATCCGGATCACCCGCGAGGTGGCCGACGCGCTCGAGTACGCTCATCGCCAGGGGCTGATCCACCGCGATATCAAACCGGAAAACATCCTGCTCTCCGGCGGTCACGCACTGGTGGCCGACTTCGGCGTGGCGCGGGCGCTGGCCCCCGGCACCGGGGAGCACGCCGCGCTGACCGGGACCGGGCTCGCCATCGGCACGCCGGCCTACATGAGCCCGGAGCAGGCCACCGGCGATCAGGCGCTCGACCACCGCTCCGACCTCTACTCGCTGGGCTGCGTGCTCTACGAGATGCTGGCGGGCGAGCCTCCCTTCGGCGGCCCTAACGCGCAGGTGATCCTCGCGCGGGTGCTGACCGAGGCGCCCCGACCGCTCCGCTCCATTCGCCCGGGCGTGCCGCCCGTCATCGAGAAGATCGTGGCGGGCGCGATCGCGCGCTCCCCCGCGGACCGCTATCCCTCGGTAGTGGATTTCTCCCGGGGGCTCGAAGCCGCAGCCGCCCAGATCACCACGCCGGGCGGAGGAACCCTGGTGTCTCCCTCACCGGTGCACCGCCGGCGGGTGCCGCTCTTCGCCATGCTCGGCCTCGGTTTTCTGCTCGGCATCGGGGCGCTGTTCGCCTGGCGGCAGCGCCAGTCGAACCCGGCCGCCGACGGGCCGATACTGCTGGCGGTGCTCCCCTTCGAGAACATGGGCGATTCGGCCGACGCGTACTTCGCCGATGGGATCACCGACGAGGTGCGCGGCAAGTTGTCGAGCCTGCCGGACTTCCAGGTGATCGCCCGGGCCAGCTCGGCGCAGTATCGCGGCACCACCAAATCGCTCAAGGACGTGGCCCGGGAGCTCGGCGTTCGTTACCTCCTCACCGGCACGGTGCGCTGGGTGAAGACCGCTGCGCAGAGCCAGGTGCAGGTGCGGCCCGAGCTGGTCGAAGTGGTCAAGAGCGGCGCCACCGTGGGCCGCTGGGAGCGCCCCTTCGATGCGGCGCTCGACGACGTGTTCAAGGTGCAGGCCGACATCGCCGGACAGGTGGCCGTGGCGCTCAAGGGCGAGCTGGCAACGGCCGCCATGCCCTCCACCATGAAGGCGGCTCCTACCGCCAATGTCGCGGCGTACGACGAATTCCTGCGGGGAGAGCAGAGCTACTTCGGCTCCAGCGGGCCGGTGTCGCTGCGCCAGGCGGCGGACCATTACGAGGCGGCGACCACCATCGATTCGGCGTTTGCGCGGGCCTGGAGCCGGCTCGCGATGGTGCGCGCCTCCATGTACCTCAACACCGACGCCTCCCTGGCCGTGGCCGAAGCCGCCCGTTCCGCGGGGGAGCGGGCGCTCCGGCTGGATCCCAAGCTCCCCGAGGCGTACCTGGCGCTGGGCAACTACTACAGCCTGGTGCGGGCCGACTTTCCGAGCGCCGTCGAGCAATACAACAAGGGCCTGGCGCTGGTACCGGCCCACGCCGAGCTGCTGGGGGCACTCGGCCTGGCCGAGCAGGGTCTCGGCAAAGTGGACGACGCCCTGGCCCACATGCGACGCGGGCTCGCGCTCGATCCGCGCTCGCTGCTCTACACCCGGCGGCTGGTCCGGCTGCTGACCTATACCCGCAAGTATGACGAGGCTCGTGAGCTGATCACCCGGGCGCGGGCGCAGTCGCCCTCCGATCCGAGCGGGATACTGTACGATATCTGGCTCCACCTGGCCCGGGGCGATCAGGCCGGAGCCCGCGCAATAGTGCGGAGCATTCCGAAGGACGCCAACGAGCGGCAATCATCTCCTTCTTCGCCTTCGACCTGGGGACCGCCCGGCTGCTCGACCAGGAGCAGCGGCACCTGCTGTTTCGCCTGCAGCCGAGCCAGTTCGGCGGCAACCGCGGCTTCTGGGCAATGGCCCTGTCGTACGGCTATTACATGCAGGGAGACTCGGCACGGATGCGGGCCTACGCCGATTCGGCGCTGCCGACGCTGCTCCGCGCCGTGCAGGACAACCCCGACGAGCCGAACAACCACATCGGCCTCGGCGCGGCGTACGCATTCCTGGGTCGGAAGGCCGACGCGATCCGCGAGGGGGAGCGGGCGGTGGCGATCCGGGGCGAGGATGGCTTTCAGGGGCCGGGCCTGCACCACGGCCTGGCCCGGATCTATCAATTCGTCGGCGAGCCGGTCAAGGCAGTCGAGCAGCTCGAACGCCTGCTGCGGGTGCCCTATATGGTTTCACCCGGTTGGCTCCGCGCCGATCCCTCGCTCGATCCGTTGCGGAGCCATCCCCGGTTTCAGCGGCTGCTGGCCGTGGCGGATTCGCTAGTGCGCTAGGGCTTTATCGGCCCAGCGTGTGGGTGTATTTCACCAGCACAGCACGACTCCGACTGAGCGGCAACCGCGGAACCCCCAGCTCCTCCCGATCGGTGTTCATCGCCTCGTTGTACACCAGCCAGAGGTCCCGGCCTTCGCGAAAGTTGTAGCGCAGGCGGGCGTTGACGCCGATCGCATGGTCGGCGTTGTCGTGTTGGACCAGTGTGGCCAGCGAAAGGTGGACATCCAGTGCCAGCTGGATCCGGAGGCGGATCAGGTGGAGGTCGGTCTGCTCCTGCCGCTCGGTGAATCGCACCCGGTTGTAGTCGTAATCGACTCCCAGCTCGAGGTACCGGTTCGGGTTCCAGGCCGGGCGAGCCGACACCCCGATTCGGGTGCCGTCGTAAAAGCTGCCCGCGCCGATCTGGAAGCTGGGCCGGAAACTGGCGGCCCGGGCGGCTTCCACATTCAGCTCGACCTGGTGAAACCAGTAGTTCCCGGGAACGATCCGGGTATCCGCGGAAATCTGAAATGCGTCGCGGACGCTCTCGTAGCTGTTGCGCAGCGTAACCCCGATCCCCAGTCCGCTCTTGAGCTCGGCCAAGGTCAGCGGAGCGATCTCGCCGGATTCGACCGTCCCATCGGCATTGCGCCAGAAGGAGTGGCCGCCAATCCCGATCGCGACGGTGCGAAAGGCGGTGCGGGCTCCGACCAGCCATTGGTAGCGGGGCTGCAGCTCGAAGGAGGTGAAATCACTGCGGAAGCTGAATCCCATGCCCGGGTTGTACCCGGCGCCGGATCGGATGAACTCGCCGGCGTAGCCGAATCCGGTCTGGTTGCGGCGCTCCCAGCGGAGCAGCATCCGGCTCTGCTCCCAATTCAGCGGTGCATTGGAAAGCCCGCTGCTGAACGTCTGGATCCATTTGACCGTCAGGTATTCATCTCCCAGGGGGCGGATCACCGCATCCACGCCGGCTGCGACGTTGAAGCGTCCCGCTGTCGTCGCCCGGCTGGTCACCATGGCTCCGATGCTCGAATACGGATTGAACACGCCGCCCCGCAGTCGCAGCACGCCGAAGTTCTCCGAGTGCAGGCTGTCCCGGGCGCCGGTTTGCATGTCCAGGAACCCCAGGTCCCACGACCCCGCCCGGCCCACCAGGCGGGCGCCGCCAAGAATCCGGATCGGCTCGCCTTCCACCAGCCCGATCGTGCGGCTGTGAAACAAGCGCGATAACCCGCCGGTGTTGAATTCGAAGATGGCCGCGCGCTCCTGGAAGAACTGGCGCTT
>DATCWE010000120.1:0-2218 GCA_036566495.1 Gemmatimonadales bacterium
ACCGGGCGGGCGGCGTGGCGATCCGCATCGAGGGCGGCCGCAACGTCCACGTCATCGGGGGGCGGATTCGCGGCTACCGGGTCGCCATCCTGGCGGAGGGAACGCGTGGGCTGCAGCTCCGCGGCATCGACGCGAGCCACAACTGGAAGCCGCGGCTCTACAGCGGCATCGAGCACGAGAGCCTGGTGGACTGGCTGTACTTCCATCACAACGAGAAGGACGAGTGGCTCCGCTACGGGGCCGCGGTCTACCTGCGTGACGTGCATGGCGGGGAGCTGAGCGGAAACCGCGCCACCCAAGGCATGAATGGGCTGCTGCTGGTCCGGAGCGACTCGCTGCGAATCCGCGAGAACGACTTCTCCTTCAATTCCGGGCTGGGGATCGGGCTCTATCGCGCCAGCCATAATACCATCGTGCGGAACCGGCTCGATTACAATGTCCGCGGCTACAGCCACGGCTTCTATCACCGGGGGCAGGATTCCGCGGGACTGTTGCTCTACGAGCAGAGCTCGCACAACCTGGTCGCCTACAACTCCGCGACCCATGGCGGCGACGGGCTGTTTTTGTGGGCGGGGCAGAGCACGATGGACACCGGCCAGGGCGGCGCCAACGACAATCTGTTTTACGGCAACGATTTCAGCTTTGCCCCGGCCAATGCGATGGAAGCCACCTTCAGCCGCAACAACTTCGTGGCCAATCGAGCCGTAGGCAGCGATTACGGTCTGTGGGGCGGGTACAGCTTCGACTCCAAGGTCGTGGCCAATTGTTTCTCGGGCAATCGCACCGGCATCGCGATCGAGCACGGGCAGGCCAACGTCATCGCCGCGAATCGCTTTGCAGGCGATACCACCGCGGTCAACCTGTGGGGCGATCCGATCGAGCCCTCGGACTGGGGCTACCCGAAGCACCGCGATACCAAGAGCAGAGACTATTCGATCGCCGGCAATCGCTTTGCCGGAAACCGGGTCGCACTGCGGGCGCGTAACACCGAGGGACTGACCCTGAGCGCCAATGTCTATGCGAGGGTGGACACCCTTGCTGTATTGCGCGATACGGCGGGCTTTCGAGCCGATGCCGGACAAATCGAACGCGAGGCCGGCCCGGCGGCCCGGGAGGCCTGCGCCGCGCCGCTTCCACTGCCTCCCGAGTACGCCCACCTGGCTGCGGCGCTACCCGCCGGGCCCGGAACCTTCCCCGCTTCTCCGGCAGCGCGGCGCGACCGTTCCGCGATCGTCGTCGATGAGTGGGGCCCGTACGACTGGCGGTCGCCCAAGCTGTGGCCGGCCGACAGCGCTCGAGCGGTTCCATTGCGGCTCCGCACCCTCGGCCCTCCGGGCCGCTGGCGGGTAATGTCCCAGCGGGGCATCGCGCGGCTTTCGGCCAGCAGCGGGCGGATCGGCGACACGGTGCTGGTCACCACCGGCCCTTCCGCGGAGGACTGGGAGCTGGTGCTCGAGTATCGCGGGGGGAGCACCGTGGATCCGCGGGGGATCGCCCGGCCGGCGAGACAGCCGTATCGATTCTCTTATGGCCGCTTCGAGCCCGCGCTGCAGTGGGACGCGCGTTTCTTTTCCTGGAGCGACAGCACCGAGCTGCGCGATTCGCTGGGCTTTGCCGCGGCTCGCGACGCGAAGCCGCTGCTGCAACGCGTCCTCCCCCGCTTGGACTTCGAATGGTACCGCCCCCAAATCACCGGGCTGCCCCTCGAGCGGTGGGCATTGGAGGCCCGGAGCGACCTGACACTCCCGGAAGGAGCCTATCAGCTTCGCACCATCAGCGACGACGGCATCCGGTTCTGGATCGATGGCAGGCTGGTCATCGATCGCTGGTCGGTGCACGAATCCGCCGTCGACAGCGTGCCGCTCAGCGCCGGAAAGCACTCGCTGCGCGTTCAGTATTTTCAATCGGAGGGGTGGACGGAGCTCCGGGTAGAGATCCTGCGAGCTGCTCCGAGCGGGTGACGCTCAGGGCTTGAGCACGACCTCGCGGGCCCCGGCCGGCACCTCGACTTGCGCCTCGGCACCTCCCGGCCAACGCACCCACACCGCCGTTGGGGTTTGCGCCAGGCCGAGGACCTGCACCGCGCCGTTCTGCGACCAGTAACCCGAGCCGCTCTGGACCTCGCGCACCGGTCCCTTCCGTGCGCCGTACACCACCCGCAGCTGAGCGCCGACCGCGTCGGGATTGTCCGGGGAGCCCTCGAGGCGCACCCGCAGCC
>DATCWE010000178.1:0-15712 GCA_036566495.1 Gemmatimonadales bacterium
CGGCGCCGGCCCGGCGCAGCACCTCGCGCGCCGCGCTCAGCGCGGGACGCACATCGACCCGGCGCGGCGGCGGCGAGTAGCGGCTCTGGGACAGCTCGGGAAACGGCGTCACCCCGTGGTCGGCGGTGAGCGCCAGGATCACGCTGCCCCGATCGCGCAGCTTGTAGAGCGAATCGAGGAAGCTAGCAATCGTGCGGTCGAGGCGGAGGATCTGGTCGTGCAGCTCGCGGGAATCCGGCCCGAAGCGGTGCCCGATCAGGTCCGTCGCCGAAAAGGACACCGCGAGCACGTCGGTTTGCGGTCCCCGGCCCAGCCCCAGCGTCTCCACTCCCTGCAGGGCGAGCGCGGCGGTGGCTTCGTCGAGGAACGGATAGCTCGGCAGCTGCGCCGCCGCGGTGTCGGGAGCCCTCGACAGCGCGTAGGGGAACTGGAAGCCTCGGCCGCCGCTTTCGATCGGCACGCTGTCGGGCTCGGGGTAGGCGCTCTCCGGGAGCAGCAGGGTCCAGACCTTGCCGGCGTACTGCTTCGGAAACCGGGCGTTGAAGGCCTTGATCCAGTCGGGCAGGCTGTCGCCATACCAGCGGCTGGTGGTGAACATGCCGGGCCCGGCGTACCAGTAGACGTTCTGCTTGGAGCGTCCGATCGGCAGAATCGCCCCGCGATCCTTGTAGGACACCGAGAGCGCGCGGGTGCGCGGGTCCGCCGCGGTGAGCCAGTCTGTCAGCGTGGTGCCGCGGAAGCGCGCCGGGGACGCACCCAGGCCCCGCCCCGCCACCAGCGAGGTCGTATCGTTGACGCCGGCGAGGTTGCGGGTGATCCCGGTGCTCCGCGGGAACCGCCCCGACATGGCGCTGGCGTGGCCCGGTGCGGTCTCCGTGATCGCGTGGTCCTGGAACCCGTTGCTGAAGAAGGCGCCCCCGTCGAGCAGCTGCTTGAAGCCGCCGGTGAACTGGCCACGCCACCTCTCGAGGTAATCCTCACGCAGCTGGTCCACCGTGATGAACACGAGCAGCGCCGGCTTCCCCGGGGCCTGCACCGGGGCCGGGTTCGAGACCGGGGTCGTGCAGAAGAGCACGCCGATGAGCGAGCCGGTGAGCGAGGAACGGGAAAAGGGCACGGAAAGTGGGGGCTAGGGTCACGGGGCCTGGGAGCAGGGGATAATACTGGATCACCGGCGCCCGCGGGGAGTATGCCCCCTCCCGCCGTTCGGCTTGATTCGCTATCATCGGACTCGTATCCCCCGGAGCCCTCCCATGCATTTCCTCGCCCGCTGTTTTCTGCTGGCCCTTGCCTTGCCGGCAGGGCTGGCTGCCCAGACGCCGGATTCCACCAAGTCGGATTCGACCCCGCACAAGGCCACCCGGCTCTTTCGCAGCCGTGAGCCGCTCGAGATGTGGATGCAGGCCGATTTCAAGGCAGTGTTCAAGGATCGCGACTCGATGAGCACCAAGAAGTACCCCGCCACGCTCAAGTACGTCGGCGAGAAGGGTGACACCAACTCGCTCGAGGTCCAACTTTCGACGCGGGGGCACTTTCGTTTACGGACCTGCGAGTTCCTTCCGCTCAAGGTCTACTTCGACAAGGAAAAGACCAAAGGCACTCCGTTCGGGGGTGAGGCTTCCCTCAAGCTGACACCGCACTGCATGAAGGGGGACCGCTACGCCCAGAACATCTATGTGGAGTATGCCATCTACGGGATGTACAACGTGCTGACGCCGGTGAGTCTCAAGGCCCGCCTGGCCAACATCACCTGGATCGATCCCAACAACCCGAAGTTCACGGTCACTCGCCCGGGATTCTGGACCCAGGACGAGGACGACATGGCCAAGGAAGTTCGCGGCAAGGTGCTGATGCAGCAGGGCGGCAAGGGCTCGGAGATGGATCCCACCCAAATGGCCATCACCGACGTGTTTCAATACATGATCGGCAATACCGATTATTCCCTGAGTTACCTGCACAACTATCGCATAGTGCAGACCGATACCTCGATGAACTACTACCCCATGGCCTACGATTTCGACTGGTCGGGGCTGGTTGACGCACCCTACGCGTTCCCCGATCCCAGGCTGGGTATCAAGCGAACTACCGACCGGCTGTACCGCGGGGGCTGTCATCCCCCCGAAGTGCTGAGTCAGGTGGTCCAGCCGTTCAAAGCCAAGAAGGACTCCATCTACGGCGTGCTGCGGGGCATCAAGGGGCTGGCCCCGGCTCGGCTCAAGGAGGCCGAGAGTTTTCTGGATGAGTTCTACAAGGAGCTCGACAACCCGGGCACGGTGCGGCGGGTGTTCAACCAGCCCTGCCCCCGGTAAGTCACTTCCGCAGCAGGCCCTCGAGTCCTTCCCGCCGGACCAGGGGCAGGAAGCGGGGGTCCGCGCGGAGGCCCTCGAACGCAGGGTTGGTCACGAAGAGCCGGAAGCGTCGCGGCCTGTGCTGGTACTCGGCCAGCACCCAATCCATGGCCTTTGGCCACTCGCCGAGCTGGGCGTAGAGCGCGGCGATCTTTTCTTCCCGCAACTGGGGCACCGTATCGTCCGGTAGCTTGTAGGGCCGCTTCGGCGCGGCCAGCAGGACGGCGAGCTGGCGCTGCAGGTCCTCGTGTCTAACCCGCTGATATCCCGCCTCACCCCCAGCGGCCAGCCCCTGGGCATAGGCCTCGGCGCCTGCGCTGTCCGCTCCCTGGCGGCGAACCGCGACGGCATCCCCGTACCGCTTGAGGACCTCCAGGCTGAGGAGCAGCCGGCGCCGCGGCCCCGGCACGCTGGGATCCAGCGCGACGGCGCGACGCAGCACCGTGACCGCCGAATCGTAGCGACCCGCGCGCATGTACAAGTCTCCCAGGGTATTCAGCGCGCCGAGATTGGACGGTTCCAGGTCCACGGCACGGCGCAGCAGCACCAGGGCCGAGTCGATGCGCCCTTCGACCTCGCCGACCACGATGCCGGCATAATGCAGCACCTGATAATCGTGGCCGCCCGAATGCAGCGCCCGGGTCGCGGTTTCCTGCGCGGCGGTCCAGTCGTCGTCGAGATAGATCGCCTTGCTGATGGTGTTGACCCAGGGGTCGCCCAGCGTGTTGTCGAGCGCGAGCGCCCGGCGGGTGGCGATCTCGGAAGAGTCCATGTACTCGACGAACGGCTTCCACCCCCGGAACGCCGAGACGAAGTAATGCACCGCCAACAGCCCGTAGGCCTGTGCGAAGCTCGAGTCGAGGGCAATGGCGGCCCGGGCGAGCTGCCCCGCGGAATCCTCCAGGATCTGGCCGGCCTGGGCGCCCAGGGGGGCGGCGCGCAAGTCCAGCCGGCGGCCGCGCAGGTAGAGATCGTAGGCCGCGGCGCTCGCGGTCGGCGTGCGCACCATGCTGGCGACCTCGACTCCAGTGAGCTGGATCCGCAGCGAGTCGGCTACCATGCGGGCGATGCTGCCCTGAATGGCCGCCACCTGGGCCAGGGGCTGGGCATAGCGCAGGCTCATCAGCAGGTCGCCGCCCGGAATCCTCAGCAGCTCGGCCGAGACCAGCACCGAGTCGCGCGCTCGGCTCAGGTCCCAGGTCAGTACCGCCCCGACCTTGAGTCGCTCGCCCAGGTTGAGATAATCCAGGTTGGGCTGCTGGCGCTGCAGCTGCGCGACGACACTCGGCGCAGTGACCCGCAGCTGGGGCAGCCGCCGCAGCAGATTGGCCACTTCGGCCTGGATACCCTCGGTGAGGTAGTCGATGCTGGTGTCCCGTGCCGCATCGGTCCGGGGCGCGATCGCGATGGATGTGATCGCGTCTGCACGGCCCACCCGCGCCAGCCTGGTGAGGCCGAACGCGGCCACCGCCAGCACGGCCGCCCCCACCAACAGCGCGGTGCGCCAGGGCTTCCGGGGCGGGGCCACGAAGCGCACCTCGCCGGTCCCTTCCAGCGCGGCCAGAAACTCGGCCGGCGTCTTGAAGCGATCGTCCGGCTCGCGTGCCAGCGCCTTGAGCAGGGCGTTCTCGACCGCCGGCGGCACCCCGGGCTCCAGTTCACGAATCCGGGGTGGCGGCTCGGTCAGCCGGCGGGCGAGCACCGCCGTGACGCTGCCGCCTTTCCAGGGCGGCTGACCCGCGAGCATCTCGAACAGAGTGCAGCCCAGCGAGTAGATATCCGTGCGGCCATCCACCGGGGCATCCCCGGTCACCTGTTCGGGACTCATGTAGGTCGGCGAGCCCAGCGATTGCCCCGGGCGCGTGATGTTGCCGGCCGCGGCCTCATCCAGTGCCCGCGCAATACCGAAATCCGCCACCACGGCGTGCTGGTCCGAGAGCAGGATATTCTCGGGCTTGATATCGCGGTGAATCACCCCGTGGCGGTGGGCGTGGTCGAGCGCGTCCGCCACTTCGCAGGCGAGCCGCACCGCTTCTGCGACCGGCAGCTTCTGCTCGCGCAGCAAGCGGTCCCGCAGCGACTCGCCGGCCACGAACGGCATCACGTAATAGGCCGAGTCGGAATGCCCATGGCCCAGGTCCAGCGTGCCGCTGTCGAGCAGGGGAAGAATGTGCGGGTGGTTGAGCCGGGCCGAAATGCCGATCTCGCGATTGAACCGCTCGATGCCGATGCTCTGCGCCAGCTCCGGGCGCAGCACCTTGACCGCGACGCGCCGGCCGTGCCGTTCGTCCTCAGCCAGGTACACCGTCGCCATGCCGCCTTCGCCCAGCAGGCGTTCGACGCCGTAGCGGCCTTCCAATGCCATCCGCACGGTTTCGAGCATCCAGCCCGGCTCAGTCAAGGTAGCGCTCGCGAATGAGCCTCAGATGATGCCGCTCGTGCCCCGCGATGATCCAGGCCAGCGCCCGCACGCTGATCTCTCTGCCGCTGGCGGTTCCCCGCCGCAGGTCCGCGCCGGCGGGGAGGGAGTGCAACAGGGCGAGCGTGGCCGCGCGCACGGCGCGGTACTCGCCGAGCAGATCGGCCAGGGTGCGGGCGCGAGCGCCCGAATTGGGCGCCCAGGCATTCTCGTCGAAAGCGGCGAGCGGCGTCGTGTCCCCGCGCGCAAAGCGCAACGCCCGATAGGAAAACACCCGCTCCGCGTCGACGACATGGCCCACCACTTCCTTGAGGGTCCACTTGCCCGGTGCATAGGCGAAGTCGCCCCGGGCTTCCGGGACCGCGCCGAGGAGTCGGGTGGTCTCCTCCAGCGCCCGCTCGAGCAGGTCGAGCACGTCGCCTTCGGGCACTCCGGCGACGTACCCGGCGTAAAAGGGCGCGTATTCCGTTGCATCGGGACGGGCAAGACGTTGGGCGGTCATAGAGTCCCCTTAATCTACTGGGGACCGGTCACTGCTTCACTTCCGGCAGCAGGGTCACCCGGACGAACCGCGTGCGGTCCAGGTAGGCGCGGGCGGCCGCCCGCAACGAATCGGCGGTCAGCGTGGCGAGCAGCGGATCGAGCGGCGCGGCCGGCGGGTCTCCATCGCGCACCGAGGCAAGCAATTGTCCCAACCACCAGCCGTTCTGCCGCAGGTTGGTTTCCCGGCTCCGAATCAGCGTCTCTTTGACCTTGGCCACGTCGGCGGGCCTGGGCCCGGTGGTCTGGAGCGTGTCGATCTGGGCGAATACCGCGCGCACCAGGGTGTCGGCACGCGCGGGATCGGAGCCAAAGCTGATCGAGACGCGATACTCATCGCGCGGAACCCGCGAGGCCGAGGCACTCACGCCCACGCTGTAGGTTCCACCCAGCTCCTCCCGCAATTCCTCGCGCAGCCGAAGCTCGAGCACACTCCCCAACGCGCTGAGCACGGAGCGCTCCAGCCGCGAGAGCTTGGCCGCGCCGGTGAAGACCATGGCGGTCTGGCTCTTCGGCTCGATGCCCTTGCGCACCACCCGCTCGACCACGCCGGCAGGCGGGCGGATTCCCGGATCACCGGCGCGATCCAGCGTGCTTCCGCTCGGCAAATTGCCCAAGTAGCGCTGGATCAGCGGCCGGATCGAGTCGGGCTCGAAGGACCCCACCACAAAAAACGTGAATCCGGCGGCATTGGAAAAACGCCGTCGATAGTACTCGAGCGCGGCGACCGGCCGGACCTCGTCCGCGGTGGCGGAGGTCAGGGGCCGACCCCAGGGGTGGTGCTGGGTGAGGGTGACCGTAAGGGTATCCTGGAAAGCCACCTGCGGACTCGCGCTCCGATTCGCCAGCGCCGCACGGAAATTCCCCAGGAACGCGCCCACGGCGGCGCTGTCGAGCCGGGGAGCCGTGAAGTAGAGATAGGCGAGCTGCAACAGCGTCTCAACATCCCGCGGTGAGGCCTGGCCGGTGAGCCCCTGCTCGTAGGAGCCGATGTACGGAGACAGGCTCACCGCCTTGCCGGCGAGCTTTTTCTGCAGATCCACTGCGCTGAACGCGCCGACTCCGCTCACGCTCATGAGCTGGGAGGCAAATCGCGCGCTGGTAAGCAGACTGTCGGGCGCCAACGACAACCCGCCGGGACTCCACGCCTGCAACACCAGCTCGTCCGCCTTGAAGTCGGTGGGCTTGAGGATGACCCGCACGCCGTTGGCCAGGTTCCATTCGAGCGTACCCAGCGCGCTGTCGCGGCGCTCGCTGGTGATCGCCGCCGCGGGCAGGGTTCCCGGCACCAGGGCCTCGGCTGAGACCGTTTCGACATAAGGGGCGATTTCCGCGCGCTTGACGGCTGCGAACAAGCCGAGCAGGGCCTCGGGCGAGGGCACCGCGGAGCGGTTCTTCTCCGGCGTGTTGACCAGGATGACTGGCGCTCCCACGGCGAGCCACCCCTGGGCTACGGCGTTGAGGTCGGCCAGGGCGATGCCGGGCAGCACCGCCTGCGCACGGGCAAAGTCGTAGCCAATTCCGGGGATCGCCGCACCGGTCAGAAAGTGCTCGACGTATTCGCCCGTCAGGGAGCTCGACTCGGTCTTGTCCCGCTCGGCGTAGGCCTGCTCCAGCGATCGCAGGTATTCGCGGCGGGCGCGATCCAGCTCGGCGGCCGTAAAGCCGTGCCGGCCGGCACGTTCCAGCTCGGTGAGCACCGCTTCCAGTCCGCGGCGCACGCCGCTGTCCGGCACCGCCGCCCCGAAGCTGAACGCCTCGGTGGTGCGCACCAGCTCGCCGCGACCAGCGCCCGCGCCCATGAATGGGGGGTTGGATTTCCGGGTCAGCTCGTAGAGCCGCTCGTTCAGGATACCCGCGGCGAGCTGCTCGAGCAGATCGGCGCGCCAGGCGCTCAGCGTGCCGCGCCGGCCGCTCGGACGCAGCAGGTACACCGACACGCTCGTGCTGGTCGCTTCGGGGTCGCTCGCGACGAATACTTCCGGCTTGCTGCGCGGTGGCACGCTGATCCGCTCGCGCGCTCGGGGGGCGCCCGGCGCGGCCAGTGCGCCGAAGCGTTCCCGGATCAGGGCCTCGATCGCCTTGGGATCGAAGTCGCCTACCGCCACCACCGCCATCAGATCGGGTCGATACCAGGTGGTGTAGAAACGACGAATCGCCGCGGGAGGACAGCTCTGGATGCATTCCGGTGTGCCGATGGGAAGCCGCTCGGCGTAGCGAGAGCCGCGGAAGATCACCGGCAGCTCCTTATCCAGCATGCGTTGCTCCGCGCCGCGGCCAAGCCGCCACTCTTCCATCACGACACCGCGCTCCTTGCGAATCTCAGCCGTGTCGAAGCTGACGCCGTGGGCCCAGTCTTCGAGGATCTGGAACGCTTTGCGCACGATCTGCGCGCTGTCGGTCGGGACCTGCAGCTGATAGACCGTTTCGTCGAAGGAGGTGCCGGCGTTGAGGTCCGCCCCGAAACGCATCCCGATCGACTCGATGTAGTCGACCAGCTCCTGCTTGGCGAAATGGGTGGTTCCGTTGAACGCCATGTGCTCGACGAAATGGGCCAGGCCGAGTTGGTCGGAATCTTCCAGAATGGAGCCGGCATTGACCACCAGTCGCAGCTCCGCCCGGTGCTGGGGACGGTGGTTGACGCGGATGTAGTAGCGCAACCCGTTGGGCAGCGTGCCGACGGCGACCGCGCTGTCGACCGGCAACAGGGAATCGGTGGGTGCCTGCGCGGCCAGGGAGGTCGCGGTGCACAGGGAGAGCGCGAGCAGAGTGGCGCAAGACCGCATGGATCACTCCTCTTCCGGGACGCTCAGCCGCGGAAGAGCTGACCGTAGCGCCGCTTGAATTCCGCCTTCCGCACCTCGGGATCCGAGCCGGGAATACCCCGGCAGCGCATGGCGGCGTGAGCGTCCCAGCCTTCCGGCCAGGAACGAAAGACCAGCATTCGGCAGGCGGGGCAGCGAACCCGTTTCCCGACCACCTGCCCCACCGACAGTTCTTCGGCGTTGACGATCACCCCCGCCGGATCGACCCGCGGCAGCAGTGACCGCTGGGACGGCCCCGCCTCGAGCGGGACGTCCTGCAGCAGTGCCTCCAGCCCCAGCGCCAGCGCCTGATGCACCACTTCGCGACGCAGCTCGGGGTGCGCGGTGAGGAAGGAGTCCAGCTCCTTGCCGCGATCGAGATGCTCCAGCAACCAGCGCACCGGCACGTCGCTCCCGGCGAAGACGGGCGTGCCGTTCCGCAGCTCCCGGGTCCTGATCACGACGTGATGCAGCGCGTGCACCCGGCTCCTCTCGCGGGGTCGGAGTGCGAAGGTAACGCTCCGGGAGTGGCGGCGCAGCCCCGCCATCCGTAGCTTGCCGCGCCATGACCGTCCTGGTGGAAGCATGCGTGGACGGCGTCGCTTCCGCGGTCGCTGCGGCGGCCGGGGGCGCCGCCCGGCTCGAGCTCTGCCAGAACCTGGTCGCAGGTGGCACCACGCCGCCCCCTGACCTTCTGGCCGGGGTCCGCGAGCGAGTTATCCTTCCGCTGCACGTTCTGATCCGGCCGCGTGGCGGCGATTTTCTCTACTCTGGAGACGAAATCGCCACCATGCTGCGCGACATCGCCACGGCGCGCCGGCTGGGGGTGGAGGGGGTGGTCCTGGGCGGCCTCGACGCCGCTGGCCAGGTCGACCAGGAGCTCACTCGCCGGCTGCTGGACGCGGCCCGGCCGATGGCCGTGACGTTCCATCGGGCGTTCGATCAGGTCCGCGACCCCATGGAAGCCCTGGACGTCCTGGTGGCCCTGGGAGTCGAGCGGGTCTTGACCTCGGGACAGGCGGAAACGGCGGAGGCCGGAATTGCGCTGCTGGCCCGACTGGTGAGGCGCGCGGGGAGCGCGCTCGGCGTGCTGCCCGGGGGCGGGATCCGGGCTCACAACGCCGTCCGGATCGTGACCGCCACCGGCGTGGGCGAGATTCACCTCCGCTACGGGGAATGGTTTGCCGAAGTGGTGCGCCGCATCAACCCCGATGGTCGGGGTTGATGCACTCTTCCGCGACCTGCTACGAGCCGACTCCCAGCTTCGCCCGGATCTCCGCGCTGACCTCCGGGAATTTCGGCAGGGCCACGTTCCCGATATAGCCGAGGTCCTTCATCCCCTCGTAGCTGGTGTAGAACCCCACCGCGGTCAGGTCGCGAACCAGGTCGAAGAAGCGCGCGGCCGCCTGGAACTCAGGCTGGGCCTTGGGCAGATAGCAGATGTCGTCACAGATCGCGGTGCGCTGCGCCCCGTTGGTCTGCCGGTACGGCTTCCCGAACCGCTTCATGCTCTCGAGGTTGAGCCACGCCAGGCCGCCGCGGACCCGGACGAGATCGCGTTGCTGGCCGTCCGGCGGGGCGCTCACGTACTCGTTGATCCATGCCGGCACGCCCACGGCGCTCGCCGCCGGGCTCTTCACGTCGGCCGGGATGATGGTGTCGCATAACACGCTCAGCGTCGCCAGCTCGCTGGCGGACAGTTTCCTCGGCCACTCTTTGCTCGGGTGCAGCAGATCGGGATCCCACGGCCCGCCGCGCGGCCCGCCCTTGAGGCCCTGGGTCTGGCTGGTCATCGGGGTACCCTGCGCCGGGGGACCCTGGCCCTGCAGGGCACTGAGAATGGGAAGCGGGGCGAGCGCCGCGCCCATGGCTTTGATCGCCTCCCTTCGCTCCATGCCGCTATCCCCAAGCGCACCCACCGACTCCACAGATTCTGAGGGTAGGTCGGATGACTTGCGAGCGTCGCCGATCATAGGTTCCCTCGCTTGAGCTCGTCGACCAGCCGGTCGCAGGTGCGCCACGCCAGGGCGAGAATGGACAGCGTGGGATTCTTGTCCGCGTTGGACACGAAGGGCGCCCCGTCGGTAACGAAGAGATTCTTCACTTCCCAGGACTGGCACCACTGGTTGAGCACCGAGGATTTGGCCTCGGTGCCCATGCGGCAGGTGCCGACCTCGTGGATGATCTGCCCTCCCCGCGCGATGGCCCGCGCGCCGTCGGTCGGCACCGTGCCGCCCACCTTCCCGCCCATCGCTTCGATGATCTGCGCAAAGGTCTTGACCATGTGCGCGGCCTGCCGGGTCTCGTGGTCCGACCACTTCCAGTGGAACTTGAGCACGGGGATGCCCCACTGGTCCACCACGTCGGGATCCAGCTCGCAATAGCAATCTTCGTTGGGAATCATCTCTCCCCGGCCGTCGAAGTACATGAAGGAGCCGAAATAGCGCCGCGCCTCCGCCTTGAAGCGCGTGCCGTAGGCACCTTCGGTGTAATTCTCCAGCCCGCCGAAGATGCCGGGGCCCGGCATGCCTTTGCCGCCGCCGAACTCCACGTGATAGCCCCTGGCAAAGCCCAGCTGCCCCGCCTGCTGCTGCTGGTAGAGCCACCAGGGCATATACATGTGGATGCCTCCAGCGCCGTCGTAATGGTAGGGCGGCAGGTTCTCGAGGGCGGGGATCTGCCCCGAAATACCTGCGCCGACCGTGTCCATCAGGTACTTGCCGACTAACCCGCTCTCGTTGGCGACGCCGCCGGGAAACAGCGTGCTCTTGGAGTTGAGCAGGATGCGCGCCGTCTCGCAGGCACTGGCCGCGAGCACCACCACGCGCGCCGACGCGTGCCGGTCGGTGCGGCTGCGCTTGTCGATGTAGCTGACGCCCGTCGCCCGGCCGCTCCGGTCCACCGTCACCTCCCGCACCATCGCATCCGCCACGATGTCGCAGTTGCCGGTGGCGAGCGCCGGGGGCAGCAACACCGTGGTGGATTGGAAATTGGCCTTGATCGAGCAGCCGCGACCGCACTCCGTGGCCCAGAAGCAGGCCTGCCGGCTGCGCATCGACTCCGCCAGCACTCGGCGGGCCAGCGGGTTATCGGGGTGCAGCTTGCGCGGGAGCGCATTGGCATCCTGCCGTACCGAGAGCACCGCGCGATGCGCCGGAATGACCGGAATGCCGAGAGGGCCGCAGGCCTTCTGGGTCAGCAGCTCGGAAGGACGGGCGGCGGGCGGCGGCAGCAGGACCCCGGGAGAGGAATCGGGCGTGTTCTCCAGGCCGTGGTTGTCCCCGTAGATCCCCACCAGCATCTCGGTCTTGTCGTAGTAGGGCGCCAGGTCCTCGTAGCTGATCGGCCAGTCGGCGCCGAGCCCATCGCGCGTCTTCGGCTTGAAATCGTAGGGACCCATCCGCAGAGAGATGCGGCCCCAGTGGTTGGTGCGTCCGCCCAGCATCCGCGCCCGCCACCAGCGGAATTCGCTCCCCGGCGCGGTGGTGTAGGGTTCCCCGGGCACCTCCCAGCCGCCATCGACCGTAGCGTCGTAGAAGCCGAAGGGCTTTTCGCGGGTTCCGCCGCCTCGCAGCGGAGCGTCCTTGGGCAGCTGAAACATCGGGGTCTCGGTGACCGGATCGTAGCGGCGTCCCGCCTCGAGAATCAGGACCTTGAGGCCCGCCACCGCGAGCTGATACGCCGCCATACCGCCACCGGCACCGGAGCCGACGATGATGACATCGTAGGCGGTCTGTGACTTGGGGTTTTGCAGAAACACGCCAGACTCCTCAGCGCGAGGGAGGCCCCAGCACTTGCTTGGGAATCATCATGTGCACCCCCACGCGTTGATCGACCAGCTGCGTGATGTGCAGGTCCGCCGCGATGCTCGCCAGCCGGTACGCCTCGACCTGGGACAGGGATTTCGCGGCCATCAAATAGGCCACCATCTCCCGCAGTGCAATCCGGGTGGCCACGGTCAGGCTGGTATCGGTTCCCATCGTGATGATGTGGGTGCGGGTCTCCCCTCGCGGCCATACCAGCTTCATGTCCTTGCGCACGATCAGCTGCAGCCGGCCCCGCAGTGAGGTCTCGATCGCGGTTTGGTCCACCTCGCCATCGCCCTGCGCTGCGTGCCCGTCGCCCACCTCGAAGAGGGCGCCTGCCACGTGCACCGGGATATACAGAGTGGTGCCGGCCACCAGCTCCTTGTTGTCCAGGTTCCCCGCGTGGATGCCCGGGGGATTGCTGCTCACCCGGCCCGAGTCGGGGGGCGGGGCCACGCCCATGCTGCCGAAGAAGGGTTTGAGCGGCACCACAATGCCGCCGCCCAGATCGGCTCGCATGTGCTTGCCGTCGAGCCGGATGATGCGGGTGCGCGGATCGGCGCACAGCTCCCGCAGAAACCCGCTGCAGCCGTTGTAACCGTACGGAATCGCCAGCGCGACCTGGAGGATACGCACCTCCAGCACGTCGCCCGGCTCGGCGCCTTCGACGTAGACCGGCCCGGTCAGAATATGCCCGCCGGGCCCCTTGTCTTTCACGGAATCGGTAATCGCCCGCAGCGAGGCCTCGATCTCCGCGGCAGCAACCCCGGCAGCCTCCAGGCGGCCGGGCGAGTTGGTCAGCAGCGTTTCGACTTCGATGATGTCGCCCGATGCGATCCGGAGCACCGGCGTGGCACTGGCGGAGTAGTAGCCCCAGGCCACGGTGTGCGGTGTGGCGGGGAGCCGATGGACTCGGGGAGACGATTGTGCGACGGCAGCCGCCGGCAGCAGCGCCAGGAGCGCCGCGGCGCGCGCCGAGGCAAGCGTCATGAATCGCCGAACGGGTTCTTGGTGGCACGTTTGCTGTGCCCGGTACTCGCATCGAGCAGCGCCTGCAGCTCTTCCTGGCTCAGCTCGTAGGGATCTTGCTCGTATCCGGGCGGCTCGACCTCCCGCGCGGGCAGCCGGTTGTCACCCGCCGGACTGAATTCCCAGCGCGAGCGGGATAGGTCCCGGATTTCCCACTGCTGCCGGTTGCGATCGACGAACTTGCGGAAGCCCATGGCGCCGGCTCAGAGACACTTGAAGACGTACGGGCTCTGGCCGAGCCGCAGCGCAAAGCTGTCCCACTCCTCATGGCTCTCGGTCAAGCTGACGCTGATCGTCATGGCACCTCCCCGCAGCATCCCGCTCAGGCGCGGCATCCCGTATAATAGCGCGGTTCCCGGACCTCTCAATCCTGACTTGCGAATCCCCGATGACGACCTACGCCCGCAAACTGGGTCTCTTCACCGGCACCATGGCGGTGATCGGCGGCATCATCGGCTCGGGGATTTTTCTCAATCCGGCGATCGTCGCCGCGCGGGTCGGCAGCGAGACCCTGACGCTGGCGGCGTGGATCGCGGGTGGAGTGGTGGCCCTGCTGGGCGCCTTCATCTTCGGCGAGCTGGCTGCCCGGGTCCCCCGTGTCGGTGGAGGCTACGCGTACCTGCGCGAGGGGTTCGGGCGGCTCCCGGCGTTCCTCTACGCCTGGGGCCTCCTGCTCATGATCGCCACCGGAGCAATCGCCGCGGTGGCCTTCACGTTCGCGAGCTATGCGGGTGCCCTCTTTGGCTGGCGGCGCGAGCTGCTTCCCTATGTCGCCGCGGCTGCCATCACGCTGTTGACGGCTCTCAACTACGTGGGGGTCCGTCCGGCGGCCTGGACCCAGAATGTGCTGACCGTGCTCAAGCTGGCCGCGCTGGCGATCCTAATTCTCGCCGGCCTGACTCTCCATCCGGCCAGTCCGGCCATCGCCGTCTCCAGCGTGCTCCCTCCCCAGGGATTCGCCCCCATCGCCGCCGCGCTCGCCACGGCGTTTGTTCCAGTCCTGTTCTCGTATGGGGGGTGGCAACAAACCAACTTCATCGCGGAGGAGCTGGTGACGCCCGAGCGCAACCTGCCCCGGGCGCTGGTGCTGGGGGTCATCACGGTCGTGCTGGTCTACCTGCTGGCCAACCTCGTCTATCTGCGCGTGCTGGGCGTGGCAGGGCTGGCGGCCAGCACGGCACCCGCCGCCGATACGATGACCGCGATCCTTGGCCCCCGCGGGCGAACCCTCATCAGCATCGGTATCCTGATCTCGACCCTGGGATTTCTCGATCTGGTGATCATGGTCTCGCCGCGGGTTTACCAGGCGATGGCGGCGGACGGTCTGTTCTTTCAATCCTTCGCGCGGCTGCATCCGCGGTTCCGCACCCCGGTCACGGCCATCATTGCGCAAGGCGCCTGGGCCTGCCTGCTGCTGGCGACCCGGACCTACGGACAACTGCTCGACTATGTCACCTTCGCCGACTGGATTTTTTTCGGCGCGACCGCCGCGACCCTGATCGTGCACCGCCGCCGGGAGCGCAACCCTCACCCGAGCGGCTTCCGGCTACCGGGATACCCGTGGACTCTCGCCCTCTTCATCCTCGCCGCCCTGTACGTCGTGGCCGGCTCGATCCGCTCCAACCCCTGGAATGCCGCTCGCGGGGCCGCGCTGCTCTTGGTCGGCATCCCCATCTTTGCGGTGTGGAACGCCCGAAAACGATCCGGGTGAGTCCGATTTCCTTACCAACAACGGTTGCTGGAAGAGGACCCGGCGGATGGTGTTGAGGTCGCGCTTGAGCAGCGCGCGCAAGTAATTGCTCGTCGACATGCCGGCAACCTACGCCCGGAAGGTCACGTCGCGATGTGCCGCGCATCACGTTCCGGTAACCTGGCTCAATCTCGCTCCGCTTCCCGGTTCGCGGACGGCCCCGATCCCAGCGACGCGAACCACTGCCGCCACCCCATGATTGCCAGCACCAGAAAAACGCCGTACTGGACCATGGTGGGGTACGAGTGCTGCAGGAAGAAGAACGGTACGGCAATGCAATTGATTGCCACCCAGACCGGCCAGCATTCGAAGTACTTCCGGGCCATCATCCACTGGGCCACCAGGCTCACGGCGAAGAAGAAGGCATCGATGAGGGGGTGTGGATCGGGTGTGTAGCGCCGCAGCACGAACCAAAGGAGAAGGGTTCCGGCAAAGGCGATCGCGCCGAGCGCTGCTCCGAGGGGAGGGGCAATCCGGGAAACCTTGAGCTGGGTCTTCGCGGCTCCCCCGAAGCGCCACTCGTACCAGCCGTACACTGCGATCGCGCCGAAGAACAACTGCAGGGCCATCAGCGCGTACAATTGCTGCCCCAGGAACAATACGAAGTACATCGCGTTGTTGAGCAGTGAAGTCGGCCAGGCGAGCGTGTTCTGCCGGGTGCTGAAGAACACGCTGGTGATGCCCAGCGCGGCCGCGACGATCTCGAAGAGGCTCATGGCACCTGGCGGCGGGTTTCGGGAGGCCGGAAGTCCGCGAGCGCGCGCAACAGCGAGGCGGGATCACGATCGACGATGAGGCGGCCGCGCTGCGTTTCGCGAACGAAGCGCTCCAGCACGGCATCGTCCACCACGGTAAGCAACCCGGTGAAATAATCCGCGCTGTTGAGCAACCCGCAGGGTTTTTCCTCGCGGCCGGCAAGGCCGATCGCGAACAACTGCTCGAGCGTGGCGGGTCCACCGGGCAGCGCCAGGAAACCGTCGCCCAGCTCGGCGAGCTCTTCCGGCGCCGCGGCGAGC
>DATCWE010000193.1:0-9869 GCA_036566495.1 Gemmatimonadales bacterium
CACCGCGGTGACGCAGTTCGGCTTCAGGATGCCGGGGGGAATCGCTTCGACGAGCCCGCCTCCCGCAACCGCGGTCCCCGCATCGGCCCCTACCGCGACGATGGCTGTTCCTCCGGCGCCCGCACCCGCGCCCGCTCCGCCGCCTTCAAGTAGCACGATCCTGACGCCTACTCGCCCCTCCGGGGTAAGTCCCAATTCGAGCACAGCCTCGAACACGGGACTGGCTCCAACACCCGTCTCGGTGACCGGGACGCCCAATACGGCACAAGTGGTCTGGAATCAGCCCTGGTCGAGCAACGCGACGTACCGGGTGCGCCGAGCAGTGCAGGGCAGCGGAAGCTTCAGCGATCTGACGCCCACGCCGCTCACGGTCAACTTCTTCGACGACGTGCTGCCGAATCCCGGATGGACGTACACCTACGAGGTGACAGCGCTGTATCCGGACGGAACCGCGGGAACGGCCACGGCAGACTTCACGCCGCCAGCTCCCTCCGATCCCACGGGCTTCAAGGCGACGGTGACGGGTATCGACGAGGTCGAGCTGAGCTGGGACGCGGGGACGCCGGGAAAGCTCGAATTCTTCATCAGCGGTCCCGGCACGGGGAACGGAGTTACCGTCCCTGGAACGGTCGTGCAGATACCGGTGCATCCGCACCGGCTCTTCTACACGGTCAAGGGAGTGCCGGCCGGCACCCATACCTGGAAGATCGCCTCGAACTATCTGCCGGGAGGGGTCCTGACCACGCCGGCACAGTGGCCGGCCGCCACGGCATCCCTGGCGGCGACCAAGTACCGCGTAACACTGTTCGCCTTCGACGTAACTACGCAGAGCAGGGAGGGGTTGGCCCTGGACGGATTTGGCGACGAAGTCTACCTCGCGGCTTTTGTGGGAACTCAGGACATGGCTACCCAGGCCTGGGGCCCCAAAGGTGCTCTCCGAAGCGTGGTCTTCGGAGACGTCACCGGCGTGTCCGGGCGGGTGCTCGCCGGAACGGCCAGCCCGAATGGCGGTCTGAAGAGCAGCGATGTCTTTCCGGTCGGGGGAGGAGCCGCCGCGGCAGCCCCTCCGAATTCGAACGGGGTGCCGATGCTCCTCTGGGAGGGCGCGCTGAGCGATGACGATCTCGTCCTGATCGCCCCTTCGATCTGGGAAAGCGACGGCAATGACGTCAACTATGCGGAATGGGTCCGTCACATGAATGCGGTGCTTCCCCGGGCGGTCCTTTGGAGCACGATGGCGACGGAGATCTCCAGCCTCTGGATCAATCCGGTCAAGGATAGAAGCACCACCAACTCGTTTTCAGTTACTGGTCCGGTCGTCGACCATCCGATCGGGATGACATCAACGATCCACTACAGCCAACAGTACCTCGCGCTCACCCGCCGGAGGATTGAAGCAGCGCTCTCCTCGTCCCGGTTCGGCGGACTCCCCCCAGGAGTTATCCAGATCACCGTGACAGATGAAACCTCGATGACAAATTTTGGAGGCTGGTACAGAATCTTCGTTCGCGTGGAGCGTGTACCATGAGAAAGTGCCATCGGACTACAGGCAAGCTGCTTTTCGGTTTGTTGGTGTTCACTGCGCTGACACGCCCAGTCGTCCTGATCGAACCGCCCCAGTCCCTTCCGTACCCGGTGTGCCGGATGACGGACGTTCCATGACCTCTCGCTACCTTCCCGCGCTGGTGCTGGGGTCCTTTGTGGTTGCCGCGGCCGCACCAGCACGATGGTCTGCCCCGGGCGCTCCGATGAAATACGAGGTCCAATTGGCCTACACCGGCTACACCGGTCTGGCGGAGTCCAGCGATTGCCGTGCGATGGTGGATACCGCAGGGTATGACTCGCTCACAGGAACTCTCACAGGAATCGAAAACCCCGCGGAGCCGGATGAGGATGTCGTCTACACGGGCACGCTGGGGCGGGTGACCAGAATCGACTATTGCCAGACCAGACCCGGCCGCAGCAGCGACCAGGTCGTGTGGTGTAAGGCCAAGCTTACTGGCGCTGCCTCGATGAATGTGGAGCTCACGGTCTACGGGGAAGATGGCAACGGCGGCTGGCTCAAGGCCAAGCCGGCCAGGGCTCCCGATTCAGTGAAGGTGCAAGGCAGCTGTTTGCAGGCCGACATGGACTCGATCAAGGCGGACTACCCCAACGGTGAGAGTGCGGGCTCACCCGATGGACAACCGATTGCGGAGCCCGTTGCGCTCAAGCTCGTGCTTCAGGGCATACGCCGGTTGCGCCAGGGTTATTTCCCGCCCGATCCTCCTCGAACCGCCTGGGGACTCCGCGTCGTGCGCGTGGTCCCCTAGGAGACTCCGATGCCCCGTGAAAACCGCTGGCGCGCTGCGCTCTCGCTGCTGCTCCCGACCCTTGGCATGCTCCTCGCACGGCCCGCGGCCGGTCAGGACAACCTGGACGCCATGACGAAATGGACCGAGGCCAAGGTGGTCCACTACCGCATCGCGGGCGACTTTGCGGGAAAGATGATGATCTTGGGTGGCGCGCACACGATTCGGCACGCGGAGGTCACCGATCACGTCGAATTCGAGTTCGATTGGGACAACCAGGAGATGAAGCTGCTGGGCACTCCCGTGGTGCGGAACTTCCCGACCAAGCTCGGCACCATTGACCAGTCGCCTGTGGAAGGCTGTCCGCCGGCCCGCATCGACGCCGCGCCGGAATACGCCACCCTCACCCGGGTGACGGCGCAGTTCGTTCAGCTGACGCTGGAATTCACCCAGCGGTCCGCGGCAGGGGCGCTACCCTGGGTCCATGAGACCTCGGGGGGCAAGTGCGGTGACGTGTGGGATCAATCGGCCGCAGGGGAGGGGTCGTTCGAGGTTTCGCTGCAGGTCCTGCCGGCGATGATGCTGGCCATGTCGGCGGCCGCCCGGGGGTTCGACGTCAGCAAGGATGGCAAGACCATGCTTCCGCGGCCCGAGAACGGCTGGGCCTGGGCCATCACGCCCAGCATCGTCAGGTAAGGCCGCTATAGCCTCGGCAGGGTGACCCCCCGCTGCGCCTGGTACTTGCCCTTCTTGTCGGCATAGCTGGTCTCGCAGACGTCGTCCGCGTCGGCCTCGAAGAACAGGACCTGGCAGATGCCCTCGTTGGCGTAGATCTTGGCGGGCAGGGGGGTGGTATTACTGATCTCGAGGGTGACGTGGCCTTCCCACTCGGGCTCGAAGGGGGTGACGTTTGTAATTATTCCACATCGAGCGTAAGTCGATTTCCCGACGCAGATGGTTAAGACGTTGCGGGGTATACGGAAATACTCGACTGACCTCGCCAGCGCGAAGCTGTTTGGCGGCACCACACAGACTTCCCCCTCGAACTCCACGAAGCTCTTGGCATCGAACTCCTTGGGGTCCACGATCACCGAAAGCGCGTTGGTGAAGATCTTGAACTCCGGCGCCACCCGCATGTCGTAGCCGTAGGAGCTCACCCCGTAGGAAATGACCCGCCGCCCCTTGGCGTCCACCTCGCGGACCTGGCCGTCGGTGAACGGCTCGATCATGGCGTGGTCGCGGGCCATCTGGCGGATCCAGCGGTCGCTCTTAATAGACATGGGAAGCAGGGAATCAGGTGATCAGGCGATCCGGGAATGAGGGAAGAAGATAAGGGATTCGCGAGCCCGATTGCCGGATTCCCTGATCTCCTGATTCCCGTTCCCCTAAATGCAGTCCGCACCTAAAGTTGCCCCCCTTGCACCGAGTTGAACTAGCGCCGCCCTCGGGTTACAATACCCCCGTCTGGACTGGCGGCCGCGTTCAACCTCACACCGTCGAGATGCTCCAGCCTTACGTTCCGCTCCTCGTGCTCATCGCTTTCGTCGTGGCGAACGCCGTGCTGATGCTCGGCGCGTCCCACCTTTTGTCCTCCTATCGGCGGACCGCCGTCAAGATTGCCCCCTATGAGTCGGGGGTCCCGGTCCTGGGCGACGCGCGGGAGCGCTTCTCGGTCAAGTTCTACCTGGTCGCGATGCTTTTCATCATCTTCGACATCGAGACCGTGTTCATGATCCCCTGGGCGGTCGCTTTCCGGCAGCTCGCCGATCTGGGCGGCCTCCTGATCGTCGAGATGTTCATCTTTATTCTGGTCCTCGGGGTCGGGTACGTTTACATCTGGAAGCGTGGGGCGCTCGAATGGGATTGATCGAACCAGCCACCCCTGGCGCCGAGTCGGCCGAGCTGGCAGGGGTCTCCCCCAACTTCATCACGACCAAGCTGGACTTCCTGGCCAACTGGGCCCGCTCCACCTCGCTCTGGCCGATGCCGTTCGGGACGGCGTGCTGCGCCATCGAGTTCATGGCGACCGCCGCCAGCCGGTTCGACATCTCCCGCTTCGGCATGGAGCGGATGAGCTTTTCGCCCCGGCAGGCAGACGTGCTGATCTGCGCCGGAAGACTGCCCTTCAAGCTGGCTCCGATCATCCGCCGGGTGTGGGACCAGATGCCGCAGCCCAAATGGGCCATCAGCATGGGAGCCTGCGCTTCCACCGGCGGCATTTTCGATACCTATACCATGGTGCAGGGCATCGACACGATCATCCCGGTCGACGTGTACGTGCCCGGCTGCCCGCCGAGGCCGGAAGGCCTGATGTACGGCATCATGCTGCTGCAGAAGAAAATCAAAGGAGAGACGCTCTCCGATCCGACGCTGCGCCAGGAGCGCCTGGTCGATGCGCGGGGCTTCTTCCTCCCGCCCGAGAAGATCGACGAGATCTCGGAGCCGTTCGGCAACTCGGTGCACCAGACGAGGTCCGCATGACGGTCGGTGAAGTCGCACTGTCCGACCGATTCGGAGCCTCAATTCTACGCCAGGCAGTCGTATGCGGCGATACGATCGTGTGGGTGGATGCTGCTCGGGCTCATGAGGTCCTGGCCTGGCTGCGCGACACCCCCGGACAGCAGTTCGACTACCTGACCGACATCACCGCGGTAGACTACCGCGATCCCGAGCGCGCGCTCGAGGTGGTCTACCAGCTCCGCTCGCTCCCCCGCAACGTGCAGCTCCGGGTCAAAATCCCGCTCGACAAGACCAAGCCGCTGGTGGTCGACTCGGTCTGGGACCTCTGGAAGGGCGCCGATTGGCTGGAGCGCGAGGTCTTCGACATGTTCGGCGTCAGCTTCTCGGGCCATCCCGACCTGCGCCGCATCCTGATGTGGGAGACCTACGCCGAGGGCTTCCCGCTGCGGAAGGATTTCCCCCTGCGCGGTCATTTCACCCGCGCGGAACAGACCCGCCAGGCGCTCGCCTCCAATCCCGAAGCGCACTACTCGCTCGAGGAGTTGAGCATCGCCGAAGCGTACGACGAGCTGCCGGAGGATATGAGGCGCCGGATGGCGAAGGGCGAGCGGGGGTTCGTCAAGTGAGCACCCGCACGGTCGAGCTCGATGTCGCGACGCCGGGCCTCGATGCCGGAGGCCGCGTCACCCGCACCCCGCTGGGCGTGGCGCATCGCGGCGACCCCAACGACGAGTTCGGCGCTGAGCCGATGCTGGTCAACCTGGGGCCCCAGCACCCCGCCACGCACGGCGTGCTGCGGCTGGTGGTGGAGCTCGAGGGCGAGCGGGTCATCCGCTGCATCCCGCACATCGGCTACCTGCACTCGGGCTTCGAGAAGCTGGGCGAGTATCGCCACTACAACCAGATCATCCCGCTGACCGACCGGACCGACTACCTGTCGCCGATGGCCAACAACGTCGCCTTCGCGCTCGCGGCGGAGAAGCTGATGGGGATCGAGATCACCGAGCGCTGCAAGGTGCTGCGGGTGATCGCCTGCGAGATGAGCCGGATCATCTCGCACCTCGTCTGGCTGGGCACCACGGGCATCGACCTCGGCGCCTTTACCCCCTTCCTCTGGTCGTTCCAGGAGCGCGAGCGGATCTACAATCTGCAGGAGGCCTGGACCGGCGCGCGGCTGACCACCAGCCTCACCCGGGTCGGCGGGATGATGGCCGACGTGCCCGCGGGCTTCGAGGCCGGCCTGCGCGCCTTCTGCACCAGCTTCCCGAAGACGCTCGACGAAGTGGACACTATGTTCACCCGCAACGCGATCTGGTGCGGGCGGACGCAGGACGTCGGGGCGATGTCGCGGGAGGACGCGATCAATTACTCGCTTTCGGGCCCGATGCTGCGCGCCAGCGGCGTGGCCTACGACGTGCGCAAGGACACGCCCTACCTCGATTATGAGACCTACGAGTTCGACGTGCCGGTCGGCGAGCACGGGGACATCTACGACCGCTACCGGGTGCGGCTCGAGGAGATGTACCAGTCGAACCGGATTCTCGAGCAGGCGCTCGACCGGCTGGCGCGACTCGAAGGCGCGCCGCTGAACGTGGCGGACCCTCGCGTGATTCTCCCGCCCAAGTCGCGGGCGATGAGCGACATGGAAGCCATGATCTTCCACTTCAAACAGGTGATGGAAGGGATTCCCGCGCCCGCGGGAGAGGTCTACCTGGGAGTCGAGAATCCGAAGGGAGAGCTCGGCACCTACCTGGTCTCGGACGGCACCGCGAAGCCGGTGCGCTGGCGCATCCGGCCGCCCTCCTTCATCAACCTGGCCTGCCTCTCGAAGCTGTGCGAAGGCGCGCTGCTGTCGGACGTGATCGCCATCAACGCGAGCGTGGACATCGTCATGGGAGAAATCGACCGGTGAGCCAGCCGCACGCCGCGGCACACGAGGAAGCGCATCAGCCGGTCTTTGCCGGAAAGGCCAGAGAGCGGCTCGAGGCGCTCTTTCCGAAATTCCCGACCCGGCAGGCCTGCCTGCTCCCCGCGCTCTGGATCGTGCAGGAGGAGCGGGGCTGGATCTCGCCGGCGGCGATGGCCGAGGTGGCCGAAGTGCTCGGCCTCACTCCGGCATACGTGCGCGGCGTGGTCACCTTCTACACGATGTACCATACCCATCCCGTGGGCCGCCACTTCATCCAGGTTTGCACCACTTCGCCCTGTCATCTCTGCGGCTCCGACGAGGTCGTCAAGGCCTTACTCAAGGAAACCGGCTGCGGCGAGCTGGGCACCACCAGCGCGGACGGCCGCTTCACCGTTATCGAGGTGGAGTGCCTGGGTGCCTGCGGCTTCGCCACGCCGATCATGATCGGCGACGACTTCATCGAGAGCGTCACGCCGGACCGGGTTCCGGGCATCCTGGCCGGGTACCGCTGATGGGCTTCCCGCATCCGTCGCACCCCAAGGAAACCGTGGTGCTCTCCAGGCATTTCGGAGAGCCCGGCGCGCGCAGCTTCGCAGGCTGGATCGAGCGGGGAGGCTACCAGGCGCTCAGGAAGGCACTGGGCATGACACCCGAGGCCATCATCGAGGAGCTGAAGGCCTCCGGCCTGCGGGGCCGGGGTGGCGCCGGCTTCCCGACCGGCCTCAAGTGGAGCTTCATGCCGAAGGGCGACGGCAAGCCCCATTACCTCTGCTGCAACGCCGATGAATCCGAGCCCGGCACCTTCAAGGACCGGGAGATCATGCGCTGGACACCCCACGCCCTGATCGAAGGCTGCGCCATCGCCTGTCACGCGATCGGGGCGGAGGTAGGCTACATCTACATCCGCGGCGAATTCACCGATCCTTACCAGGTGATGGAGCAGGCGGTCGCGGAAGCGTACGCCAATGGCGCATTGGGCGGGAACGCCTTCGGCTCGGGCAAGCGCATCGAGATCGTGCTGTTCCGCGGAGCGGGGGCCTACATCTGCGGAGAAGAGACCGCGCTGATGAACTCGCTCGAGGGCAAGCGGGGCAATCCGCGCATCAAGCCGCCGTTCCCGGCCGCCGCAGGGCTCTTTGGCATGCCGACCACGATCAACAACGTGGAGACGCTGGCCGCGGTACCGCACATCATCAACCGCGGTGCGGCGTGGTACAAGGGCCTCTGCCTCTCCAACCCGAAGAGCACCGGCACCAAGCTCTTTTCGGTCTGCGGCCACGTCCTGAAGCCCGGCAACTACGAGGTGACGCTCGGCTTCCCGATGAAGGAGCTGATCTACGACCTGGCCGGCGGCATGCGACCGGGCCGGACGCTCAAGGCGGTCATCCCCGGCGGATCCTCGGTTCCCATCATGAATCGCGAGGAAGCCGAGGCGGCGCTCTGCGATTACGAGGGGATCATCGAGAAGGGCTCCATGCTGGGGTCCGCCGGTTTCATCGTGATGGACGATTCCGCCGATATCGTGTACGAGGTATACCGGCTCGCCAAGTTCTACGCCCACGAAAGCTGCGCCCAGTGCACCCAGTGCCGGGAGGGCACGGCCTGGACCACCAAGATTCTCGAGCGGATCCTGAAGGGGCAGGGCAAGCCGGAGGACCTCGATCTGCTGCTGGAGCTGTCCGATCAGATGACCGGAAAGACCATCTGCGTGCTGTCCGACAGCTGCGCGGCGCCGATCGTGTCGGGCATCAAGAAGTTCCGCTCCGAATTCGACGCGTACCTCAGTCGGGCCAAGGCACCCGCGCCGGCCTCCGCATGAGCGCCGAACTGGTCAACCTCACGATCGACGGCATCGGCGTCAGTGTGCCGAAGGGGACCACGCTGATCGAGGCGGCCAAGCAGGCCGGGGTGCTGGTTCCGCATTACTGCTATCACCCTTCCTTGCCGTCGCCCGCGGTGTGCCGCATGTGCCTGGTCGAAGTGGAGAAGGCTCCCAAGCTGCTCCCGGCGTGCGTCACCACCGTGGCCGAGGGCCAGGTCGTGAAGGTCCATAGCCCGCAAGCCGAGAAGGCGCGCGAGTCGGTGCTCGAGTTTCTGCTGATCAATCATCCGCTCGACTGTCCCATCTGTGACCAGGCGGGCGAGTGCGAGCTGCAGGATTATGTCTTCCAGGAAGGCCGTGCCGGTACCCGCTATTCCGATTACGCCAAGCGGTACAATCCGGTCGAGGATTTCGGCCCCGACGTGCTGTACGTTCCCAACCGCTGCATTCTCTGCACCCGCTGCGTTCGCTTCATGGAGGACGTGGCCAAGACCCCGGTGCTCAACGTGTCGGAGCGGGGCGACCGGGCCTACATCGGCATCGATCCCGAGCAGCGGCTCGACCACCCCTGGTCCGGCAACGTGGTGGACCTCTGCCCGGTCGGCTCGCTGATTTCCAAGGACTTCCTGCACAAGGCCCGCGCCTGGGATCTCGACAAGACCGCGAGCATCTGTCCCGGCTGCACCCAGGGCTGCAACATGATGATCGATACCCGGGACGGGGCCGTGGTGCGCCTGCGGCCGCGCGCCAATCTCGAGGTCAACCGGCATTTCATGTGCGATGTCGGCCGCGCCGACTACCGCTGGATGAATCGCGGCGATCGCGCCGAGGTACCACTGACGCGCGCCGGCCAGCGGCTGCTGCCGACCGACTGGGATACCGCCGCCGAGCAGCTCGCCGGCCTGGTCCGGAGCGACGGGCGGGTCGTGGTGCTCGCATCCGGTCGCGCATCCCTGGAGTCGCTGGCGTGGGTGCGACGCCTGGTCGAGCACCGTGAGGTCAGCGCGGCGATCAGGGTGCCGCTGGGAGACGAGGCGCCCCTCGAAGGCGTTCCCGACCTCGCGCTGCGCAAGGAGCGGGTGCCGAACCTCGACGGCGCGCGATTGGCGGGTTACGACGCTGCCTGGGAGGAGGCCATCGCGAGCCTCGAAGGGGCAGGTCTGGTGGTGCTGCTCGACGTCGAGCTCGAGGAGTCCGAGGTGGAGCAGCTTGCCCGTGCCGGCACGCTGGTCGTTCTGACGACGCGCGACGACGAGCGCCTCAAGGGCGCGGCCTTGTTGCTGCCGATCACCAGCATGGCCGAGGAGCACGGGACCTACGTCAACCGTTCGCAGCGGGTCCAGCGCTACACCCAGGCCAAGGCGGCGCCGGGCATGGCCCGGCCGGC
>DATCWE010000384.1:0-8418 GCA_036566495.1 Gemmatimonadales bacterium
CGTCGATTTCGGCGACTTCGACCTGATCATCGCCAACGGGCGCGTCGTCGACGGCACCGGAGCCGCCTTGTTCTACGGAGACGTGGCCATCCGGGGTGACCGCATCACGCAGGTGGCGCCGCGAGGCGTGCTGTCACGGACGCGCACCAAACTCTGGCTCGATGCCGCCGGGATGGTGGTGGCGCCCGGCTTCATCGATATCCAGGCGCAGTCCTACGACAACTTCATGCTCGGCGACGGCCGCGCGCTTTCCATGATCACCCAGGGCATCACCACCGCGATCCTGGGTGAAGGCGGCACCCCCGCCCCCATCAACGCCAAGATCCTCGCCGGCATCACCGACACGGCGCTGCGCCGGCTGGCGCCGCAATTCATGGGACCGCACGGCTTCGGCCAGTGGCTCGAGTACATGACGCGGCGGGGGATCTCGCAGAACGTCGGCTCCTTCGTGGGCTCGAGCACCGTGCGCATGTACGCCAAGGGCGAGGCGATGGGGCCGTTCAGCGCCGCCGAGCGCGATACGGTGCGCGCGATGGTCCGCCGGGCCATGGAGGACGGCGCCATGGGCATCGGCAGCGCGCTGCAATACCCGCCCGACAACTACAACACCACGGAGGACCTGATCGAGGCCGCCAAGGCGATGGCGCCCCTCGGGGGCGTGTACATCACCCACATGCGGTCCGAAGGCGACCGGCTGCTCGAGGCCATCGACGAGGCACTGCGGATCGGGCGGGAGGCGGGGGTCGCGGTGGAGCTCTATCACCTGAAGGCGAGCGGGGTGGCCAACTGGCCCAAGATGGCGCTCGCGATCGCCAAGCTCGACTCGGCGCGTGCGGCGGGTCAGGACGTCCAGGCCGACATGTATCTCTACGTGGCGGGTGCCAACAGTTTTGCCTCCTGTATCCCGCCCAAGTTCGCCGCGGACGGGAAGCTGCTCGAGAACCTGCGCAATCCCGCTCTCCGAGGCCAGATCGTGACCGGGCTGCATACCCTCGATCCGACCTACGACAACTCCTGCCTCAACGCCGGTCCCGAAGGCGTGATGGTGGTGGGATTCAGCAAGCCGGAGCTCAAGCAGTACGAGGGCAAGCGGCTGAGCGAGATCGCGCAGCTGATGGGGAAGGACTGGGCCGAGGTGCTCATCGATCTCAACGTCGCGGAGGAAGCGCACCTGGGCGAGATCCTCTTCCTGATGACCGAGGAGAACGTGCGCAACCAGATCCGCCAGCCCTGGATCAAGTGGGGCACCGACGCGGAAGGCCAGGATCCCGCCACCGCGCACGGGCTCACCCACCCGCGCGCCTACGGCGATTACCCGCGCCTGCTCGGCAAATACGTGCGCGAAGAGAAGGTCATCTCGCTGGAGGAAGCGGTGCGCAAGGCCAGCTCGGCCGTGGCAACGCGCCTTTCCATTCCGGACCGCGGTCTGCTGCGGGAAGGGCTGAAGGCCGACCTGGTGATCTTCGATCCGGCCACCATCAGCGACAAGGCCACCTTCGAGAAGCCGCACCAGCTTTCGGTGGGCGTGCAGTACGTGCTGGTGAACGGGGTCGAGGTTCTGAGGGAGGGGACCCACACCGGGGCGAAGCCGGGACAGGTGGTACGCGGCCCCGGCGCGCGCAGCGGCAATTGACTTGAGGTGAGCGTGCCGGCGGCCCGTTCGTCTCCTCCGGGTGACGCACCGGAAGGTGCGGAAAGGAGCCTCTCGATGAAGCCGCACAGCATGCTCGCTCTGGTCGCGCTGGTGGCCTGTGGCGGGAACCAGGCGGTGCAGCAACAGGTGGTCCCCGAGCCCCTCGGCGAAAAGTGCACCGGCAATGCCTTCGTCTCGGTGCTCAACGATTGGGACAAGCCGGTGGAGATCTACGCGTACTCCAGCGGCAGCACCACCGGCTCACTGCTCGGCACGGCGCTTCCCGGTAGCTCCTCCGAATTCCTGCTGCCGCGGGATGCCGTCGGCGCCGCCGCCACCACCGGCGGGCTCACCGGCCCGGTAGAAATACCGTCCCGCGCGCGGTCGCTGGTGCGGCTGCGCTACCTCTGCCGCTGAGCGGGCGGGGCGGCCCCGCCATTGCGGGGCGCCGGTTGAGCGATAGCTTCGGGTAAGGCCGGGGACGTTGGGTTCGAGCCCGCGGGCCATCCACTCGACAACGAGGGTCCCCATGCACCAGCGCTCCTTGTGGCACCCCGAAAACGCGCTGATCGTCGCCGTGTTACTGGTCGGAGGTGCTACCCTCGTGGCCGGCATCCTGATGATCGCGGGGGTGCTGGGAGAAGGCAGCCCGGAGCGGCTGCTCCCCTACGGCATCGCGCTGGTGGCCCTTGCCGTCGTGGCCGGCGTTGGGGTCCTGGCCTACAGCCGCAAGCTCCGGCGCCAGCAGCGGCCCGAATGGCTGGAGACCCAGGCGTGGCAACAGGGATTGGTCGAGAAGCTGCGGCAGGGGCAGACGCCGCCCGGTGGCACCGCCCGGGAAGAGCCGAAGGGTAAGTAAGGCTAGCGGCTCAGCAGCTGCCGCCTGAGCTGCTTGAGCCTGCGGCGCAGGGAGCCGTCCAGCATGCGGTCGCCCACCCGCACGATGGCGCCGCCCAGAATCTCCGGCTCCACCGCGAACCCCGCCACGATCTCCTTGCCCAGCGCCCTGGAGAGCGCCTCGGTAATCGAGGCCTGCAGCGCAGCATCGGGCTGCCGCGCGAGGGTAATCCCCGCGCGCACCCGGTTGAATTTCACGTCCAGTAACCCGGCGTACTCATTGGCTATCTCCGGCAGGATGAGCTGCCGCCCCCGCTTGATCACCGCCTGCAGGAAGAGCACGAACTCCCGCGGCGCACCGGGCAGCGCCGCCGCCAGCAGCTCTGCCTTGCGCGCCTTGGTCACCTTGGGCGACATCAGCACCGTCTCGACCCGCGGCGAGGCATGCACCGCGGCGGCCAGCGCCTCGATCAGCCGCGCGAACTCCTCCGCGCGGCCGGTCTGCTCCCCCAGCGCGAAAAGCGCCTCGGCGTAATTCTTCGCGATCGTCGCGACTCTCAATGCTCCACCTTGGCCAGATAGTCCAGCACGATCTTCTTGTCGGCCTCGCTGTCCAGCCGCTGCCCGATGACTTTGGCCGCGGCTCCCAGCGCCAGGTCCACTGCCTCGCGGCGCAAGTCGGCGATGGCCTTGTCGCGCTCCGAGGCAATGTCCCGCCGGGTGCGCTCGAGCAGCGCGTCCTGGTCCTGCTTGATCTTCTCCACCGCCGAGGCGCGCTCCTTGTCCACCGCCGCCTTGGCTTCGGCCAGCAGCTGCTGCGCGGCGTTGCGCGCATCGGCATTCTGCTTGGCGGCCTCCGCGAGCGCGGCCTTGGCCTCGCCGTTGAGCCGCTCCGCCTCGCCGAGCTGCGCCTTGATCTTCTGCTCGCGCGCCACCGTGGCCTCGAGAATCTGCGGCCAGGCAAACTTCCAGAGCAGGAAGAGCAGGATGAGGAAGACGACCCAGGTCCAGAAGAACAGACCGAAGTTGACCTCGAACGGACTGGCGGGCCCCGCCTCCGCGGCGTGGGCCCCCTCGGCCGCTCCCTGCAGCGCAAAAAGAATCCCGAACGTCATGTCATCCCCCTGACCTCTGATCTCTGACCTCTGATCTCTACTTGATCAGCTTGAACAGCAGCGCGAACACCATCGCGATGATGGTGGCGCCCTCGAGCAGCACCGCGAAGAGCAGCGCGGCGCCGCGGATCTCGCCGCTGGCTTCCGGCTGCCGCGCGATCGCTTCGGCCGCCTGGCCGCCGATCCGGCCCAGCCCGATGCCCGCGCCGACGATGGCGAGGCCGATCCCGATGCCCGCGCCGAGCAACGCGTTGTTGTTGAGCGCGGCCCGGACCGACTCGGGCACCACCTCGGGGGCCTGAAGCAGAGCAAGCATGTTCAGCATGGCAGCATTCCTTGTGGGCAGTGGAGAGTGCAAGAGCTTTGCGCCGCCCGCGCTCGCGACCGTCTCTCCAGCCGGTCGCTTGCCGCGGTGTCTGCCGTTCGCCGGGGGCGAGCAGACTTCCCTGGCGCACCGGCCAGGTACGTGGAGCAACGGCCTGCAGCGCGCGGGCCGGACTCCTCAATCCTAGTGTTCGTGCTGCAGCAACCCGATAAACACCGCCGTCAGCAACGCAAACACGTACGCCTGCAAAAACGCCACGAACAGCTCGAGCAGCATGATCCCCACGACCAGCAGTACCGTCACCCCGGCGATGCCGTAGCTCCAGGCACCCAGGTGGCCGAACAGGAACATGATGCCGAACAGCGAAAGGATCACGAAATGGCCCGCGGTCATGTTGCCGAAGAGCCGGACCGCGAGCGCGAACGGCTTGACCAGCTTGCCGATCACTTCGATCGGCGCCATCGCCACGGCCATCACGGCGCCGCCGGTCGGGCCCAGGCCTTCCACCCTGGGGAAGATCGTCCTCATATACCCCTTGGGCCCCAGCTTGAGGAACCCGCCGATCTCGATGGTCAGGAACACCAGGATGGCGAGCGCCGCGGTGACCGCGAGGTTCCCGGTCGGGCTCGCGCCCCAGGGCAGCAGGCCCAGCAGATTGGAGTAGAGGATGAAGAAGAAGAGCGTCATCACCAGCGGCGCGAACTTGGCGCCGTCGTGGCCGATGTTGGCGATGGCGATCTCGTCGCGCACAAAGAGCACCAGCCCCTCCATGGCCGCGGCGAATCCGCGCGGCGCGTTCTGGCCCGCGCGCTGCCGCGCCAGCGCCCAGCCCGCCAGCTTCATGGTGAGGAACACCAAGGCCGCGGCGATGACCAGGAACACCACGTGCTTGGTGGGCGTGAGGTTGACGGTGAGCCCGCCCAGGTGCAGATCGGGCCACTTGTGCCAGGAGATGTGGCCCAGCGGATAGAAGTCGATCGAGTAGGCGTCCGCCGTGTGATGGAGGACGATCTCGCCGATGTCCACTTCCTGGGGCGCGCGCATCATCGGATCAGCCGTACCTCGAAGAAGAGCAGGGGCAGCAGCACCCCCAGGAACCCCGCCGCCGTGGGCAGCGGCGGAAAGTGGCGCGGGTCGAGCCCGGCGGCCAGCGCGATCGCGAGCACGCCCAGAAGCCGCAGTCCCATCCCCGCCCCCCAGCGGGCCAGAAAGCGCTGGAACGGCGCCGCGCGCACCGGCCGCATCAGGCCGAGGGCGCCGAGCTGGATAGCCAGGGCAAGGGCGCCGAAGACGGCCGCCGCCACCGCGGCCTGCTCACCCCACACGCGATAGGCGATCCCCGACACGATGGCCGTCAGGAGCAAACCCGCCAGCGTTGTCAGCGCCACTTCACCGCTTCTTATGCCAGGTAGGCTGATTGGCCTTGTCCGCCATCAGCTCGCGATACACGCTCAGGAAGCCCAGCCCCGCCCCCAGGAACGTCCCGATCAGCAGGAACAGCGGCAGGGTATGCAGCCAGCGATCCAGCAGCAGCCCCCCGAACAGGAAGACCACGATCCCGCCGGCGAACCGGAGTCCCGCGGCGAGGTATTTGTACCCTTTGCCGATGGACTGTTCCGGGGTCTCTGGCTCCATGACACCCCAAAAATATGGGCTTGTGAAAAATTTCGCAAGCGAAATCCGGGCTTCCCCGCACCCCCCCCGAGGGGGTAACGTCCCTGCCCGATTGCCTGATGCCCTGATCTCCAGCTCACTGGTAAAATGGCCCTGCCCCAACCAGTCGATAACGACGTCGAGCAGCTGGCCCGGCTGGCCAAGGCGGTCTCCGGCCTCCGCCGCCAGGTGGGCCAGAGGATCGTGGGCCAGGACGACGTCATCGACGGGGTGCTCACCGCGCTGCTGGCGGGCGGCCATTCCCTGCTGATCGGCGTGCCGGGGCTGGCCAAGACCTTATTGGTATCCACCATCGCCGAGGCGCTGGACCTTTCCTTCAACCGGGTGCAGTTCACCCCCGACCTGATGCCGGGCGACATCACCGGCACCGAGCTGGTAGAGGAAGACCCCGCCACGGGGCGGCGCGGCTTCCGCTTCGTGCCGGGGCCGGTCTTCGCCAACGTGCTGCTCGCCGACGAGATCAACCGCACCCCGCCCAAGACCCAGGCCGCGCTGCTGCAGGCCATGCAGGAGCATCAGGTGACGGCAGCCGGGAAGACCTATCACCTGCCCGACCCCTTCTTCGTGCTGGCCACCCAGAATCCCATTGAGCAGGAAGGCACCTACCCGCTGCCGGAAGCGCAGCTCGACCGCTTCATGCTGGAGCTGCGGGTCGGCTACCCCTCGCGCGAGGAAGAGGAGCAGGTGGTGGAGCGCACCACCGGGAGCAGTGCCGTGACCATCGAGCCGGTGCTCGACTCGACGGCGATCCTCGGGCTGCAGCAGCTGGTGCGCCGGATCCCGGTATCGAAGGGCCTGGTGCGCTCGGCGGTGGCGCTGGCGCGGATGACCCGGCCCGGCGATGGCCAGGCGCCCGCCTTCATCAAGGAATACGTCGAGTGGGGCGCCGGCCCCCGCGCCTCGCAATACCTGGTGCTCGGCGCCAAAGCACGCGCCGCCATGGCCGGCCGGCCGATGGCCGACCTCGACGACGTAAAGGCCGTGGCGCCCGCGGTGTTGCGCCACCGCATCGTCACCAATTTCAGCGCGGAAGCCGCGGAGCGCTCCAGCGAAAGCCTGGTCAGCGAGCTGATCGCCGCCGCGGCCTGGAACGGCGCGCGCTGATGTTCGAGGAGGTCTTCAGCAATTACGTGCCCGATGCCGGGGGCGCGCTCTGGGTCGGGCTGCTGGTCGCGCTGCTGCTCTTTGGTAATTACGAGCGGCTGCTCTCCCCCCGCAACCTGGCCCTGCTGGGCCTGCTGGCCTCGGCGGTATTCCTCGACGACATCGGACGCTGGAACGTGGAGAAGCACCACCAGATCGGGCCCTGGTGGTGGACCGGGCTCTTCCTGGTGCTGCTCGGGCACACCGTCTGGTCGTTCCTGCTCACGCGGGACCGGCCCCGCGCGCCGTGGCAACCCAATCTCCCCAAAGGGGTGCTCCCGCTGCTCGGCTCGCTGCTGATCGGGATGAACGTGCTCACCGCCCTGGCGCGCCACCCGGAAGATGCCGGCGTGTTCATCGGGATCGGGGCGCAGCGCTGGATCGAAACCGGATCGCTGCCCTACGGCGACCCGCAGCTGGTGGGCCCCGAGGCCACCGGCTACGGCGCGGCGGCGACCTACGGCCCGGTGCTCTACCTGACCCACGTCCCGCTGGTACTCGCGACCGGAGGCGGCCATAACCCGCCCGACGCCGTGGTGCGGCGGGGCCTGTACACCCGGCCCTCGACGCTGGCCACGAAAATGGCGGCCATCCTGTTCCACCTGGCCGGCCTGCTCGGCCTCTTCCTCGTGGTCCGGGCCGCCGCGAGCGCGACGGTGGGATGGGGGGCGGTGATCCTCTACTGCAGCATGCCCTATCTCGCGGGGCTCGACGGCGGCAATGGCTCGATCGCCGGCCTGCGCTTCATCTCGCACATCGCGCCCTCGGCGCTGATGCTGCTGGCGCTCGCTTCGCTGCGGCGGCCTTTCCTCTCGGGGCTCTGGTTTGCCGCGTCGGCGGGCGCGCTGTTCTACCCGGTGTTCATCTTCCCGGCCTGGCTGGCCTGGCGGGTGTGGCGCAAGGACCGGCCCCTGCTGTTCCTGGCCGGGACGGCCGCGGGCGGGATCGCCATCGCGGCGCTGGTCGTCGCCTTCATGCCGGGCCACACGCCGGTGGATGCGATCCAGACCTTCCTGCGCGCGGTCATCGAGCACCAGGAGGGCAGCGGCCCCAACCAGTACGGCATCAGCACCTTCGGATTCTGGGGCACCCATCCCCGGCTGGCGAGCGTGTTCCATACGCCGCTGGTCGGGACCGGGCCCTTCACCAGCCCCATCTTCCTGATCTTCATCGGGCTCTGCCTGCTGGCCTGCCGCCTGGTGAAGACCGGAACGGTCGGGGCGCTGGCAGCGGCAAGCGCCGGTGTGGCGGCGGCGGTCCAGCTCTGGAAGACCCACGGCGGCGGGACCTATATAGAGTGGTACCTGCCGTTCCTGATCATCGCGCTGATCGTGGGGAGCCGGGCGCAGACCGCAGGTCAGCCGCCAACGGAAGTCAGCGGAGTTTGAGCCAGGGCCGCGAGGCGTGCGGCCAGGGACAGCGCTCCGGGTGAAAGAGCTGCGCCAGCAGCTCCACGCCTTCCGCCACCCGCGGACCGGGCCGCGCGAAGTAGGCGTTGGCATCCACCGCATAGAGCTCGGCTCCGGGCAGCTCGGGTAGCTTGCCGGCCAGCTCGGCGGCCTGCTCGAGCCCGAAGCCGCAGGGCGCCACGACCACGATCTCGGGCTTCCCTTTCGCGATCTCCTCCCAGCTCACCCGTGCGGAATCGGCGCCGTGGCGTCCCAGCGTATCGTGTCCCCCCGCCAGCGCGA
>DATCWE010000096.1:0-3612 GCA_036566495.1 Gemmatimonadales bacterium
GCGCCCGCGCCGGGGCCGGCGCGATCCCCTTCCGCGCCCCCACCGCGTCGCGCTGCCCCTCGGTGCGCCGCAGCAGCAGCAAGCCGAACAGCGCGAGGATCAGCAGGGCCGCAGTCTCCACCATCGCCAGCCGGTCGTCGCCGTTCAGCTTGGTCGAGGTGATCTGCGTCGTCATCACCCGGAATCCGCCGCCGAAGATGTACGGCGCGCTGAACGAGGCCAGCGACGTCATGAAGACCAGCAGGCCCGCCCCGGCCAGCGCCGGTCGCAGCAGCGGCAGGGTCACCCGCCGGAAGGTTCGCCAGCGGTCCGCGCCCAGAGAGGCTGCCGCTTCGCTCAAGGAGGGGTCCAGTCCCGCCAGCCCGGCCCGCGTGAACAGGTAGAAGTAGACGTACATCGTCGCCACGTGCACCAGCAGCACCGCCAGCGGCCCTTCCAGGCGCCAGGGCGATTCGCTTAAGCCCCCGAGCCGCTGCACCAGGTGCGAAAGGAACCCGGTCTCGCCGTAGAGAAACATGAACGCCAGCACCCCCACCAGCGGCGGCAGCACCACCGGAAGCCCCAGCAGCGTGGCCACGATCCGCCGGCCCGGAAACGCCACCCGCGCGGTGAGCACGCCGAGCGGGATGCCCACCAGCGCGCTGCCGGCCACGCTCGCGAGCGAGAGGCCCAGGCTCGCGGCCAGGGCGCGCCACTCGTTCTGCTCCTGCGCGAAGCGCCGCACCGCTTCCAGCGTCCAGCCACCGGGTCCGCCGACCGCCTGGGTCAGCACGATCCCCAGCGGGTACACCACCAGCCACGCCAGCAGGACGGCCAGCAGGATGCCGTACACTTCGCGACTCCGCCCGCCGGTCATCCGTCCTCCCGATCGAACAGGTGCAGTCCCTTCCCCTCGGGCAGCAGCCCGACCTCATCGCCCAGGCCCGCCGCGTCCGGCGCGGCCAGCACCTCGACCGTCACGCCCTCGGCGATCTTCACGGTGAGCAGCGCCGCTGCGCCGAGGAAGCGTCGCTCCACCACGGCCCCGCTCAGCACGCCGGTGGCCGCCAGGGTGAGCCCTACGGCTTCCGGCCTGATGTACAGCACGCAGGGTCCCTGCAGCGGCTCGTGCCGCTCTACCGTCCAGAGCACCTGCCCGGGGAGTTCCACCCGCGCGATCGTCGCCTCATGCGCGACCAGCCGCACCGCCACCGCGCTGGCGCGCCCGATGAAACCGGCGACGAACGGCGTGCGGGGCGCCCCGTACAGCTCCTCCGGCGTGCCCAGCTGTTCCAGCCGTCCCTTCTGCAGCAGCGCCACGTGCTCGGCCAGGTCGAAGGCCTCTTCCTGCTCGTGGGTCACCAGGATCGTGGTGATGCCGATGCGCCGGATCAGCCCGCGCAGCTCGCGCCGGGTGCGCTCCCGCAGGGAGGGATCCAGGTTGGAGAGCGGTTCGTCCAGCAGCAGTACGCGCGGGGCGGGCGCCAGCGCGCGCGCCAGGGCCACCCGCTGTTGCTGGCCGCCCGAGAGCGCCCCCACCGGCCAGCGCTCCAGCCCCGCCAGCTCCACCATCTCCAGCGCCTCGGCGACCCGCTTGCCGCGCTCCGCGGCAGGAACGCCCTGGCTCTCCAGCCCGAACGCGATGTTGGCTCCGACATCGAGGTGGGGGAACAGGGCGTAGTGCTGAAACACCATCCCGAAGCGCCGGGCCGCGGGCGGCAGCCGGGCTACGTCCTGGCCGTCGACGACGATGCGGCCCTGATCCGGCGTTTCGAATCCCGCGAGCAGCCGCAGCGTCGTGGTCTTCCCGCTCCCGCTCGGCCCCAGCAGCGCCAGCAGATCTCCGCGCGGAATCGTGAGCGAGAGGTCTTCCACCGCCGCCAGCGCACCGAAGCGCTTCGACAGCGACTCGATCCGCAGGAAGGGACTATCGCTCACCGGTCACCGGTCACTGCTCACCGCTTACCGCTGTTCCGGACGCGCCGATCCCAGTACGCCATCCACTCCGGTCCCTGCTTCGCCAGCAGCGCCCAGTCCATGTCCGCTTCGTGCATGTTCTTCTCGACCTCGATGATCCAGGGCGGCAGCGAGTCCGCGGGCAAGTCTCTCCGGGCCGGCAGGCGGAACACGCCGCGGATCGCCAGCAGCACCGCTTCGTCGCTGGCCACCCAGTCGATGAACTGCTTGGCGGCTTCCGGGTGTCGCGCCCCCTTCACCAGCCCGATCGCATCGTCGATCACCACCGTGCCGCTGGCCGGGAAGACGTAGTCGAGCGGCAGCCCGCGCCCCCGGTCGATCAGCACGTCGGGCAGGTCCCACAGCGTGACCAGGCCTTCCTGCCGCGCCAGCTTTTCGGTCAGCAGCAGCGGACTCAGCACGTAGGCCCGGGTTTGCCCGTCCAGCCGGCGCAGCCACGCCATGCCCTGTGCGGTGTCGCCCGTGGCCTTGACGCTCTTGTAGATGATCAGGCCCCAGATGGCCCGCATGGTGCCCGAGGCCATCGGGTCGCGGATCAGCACCTGGTCCTTCCACTTGGGCAGCAGGACGTCGTCCCAGTCTTTCGGCGCCGAGTCGCGCGGCACCGCCGTCGCGTTGAACGCGATCACCGCCGGGGTGCGATACACCGGCCAGTACAGCTCCGCCGGTCCCACGCCCCGCGGCCCCACCTGGCCGGCCCAGACCGGCCGGTAGGGCGCGAGCAGCGAATCGCTCACCCCGCGGTCGAAGATGGTGGTCGGCCCCCCGAACCAGACGTCCGCTTGCGGGTTAGCCCGCTCCGAGCGCAGCCGGTCGAACACCTCCTGGCTCCCCATGTCGAGCCAGCGCACGTCGATCTCGGGGTGGTGCCGCTCGAAGGCCTTCTCCAGCAGGCCCAGCTGGTCCGGCCCGTGCGGCGAGTAGAGCACCACCGGCGTGCGCTCCGCCCCGCCGCCGCACCCCAGGGCAAGCACGGCAGCAAGGGCGAGGGCAGGCGCACCTCCCTGACCTCTCACCTCTGACCTCTGACTTCCGGGGCGGGGCCTAGGGCTGAGGAGCAGCGGCACGTACGTCGAGGAGATTGAGGAAGAGGCGGTAGGCGCCCGTCACGCCGGCGGGCAATTGGCGGAAGAAGGAGATTCCGGTGTAGACGTAGGTCCCCCTGCCGAGCTGCGCGACCAGCGCGCCGCCGCGCAGCGGGGCTTCGCCGGAGTCGGCCATCTCGAGCAGCGGGACGTAGCTCTGGTCCCAGGTCCGCGCGAAGTAGAGGCCGCGCTCCTGCACCCAGCCCTCCCAGTCCGCCGCTCCCAGCTTGTTGGGCCGGGTGAAGGCCGAATGCTCCGGCTGCAGCAGGATCACCCGCGCGTTCTCGTCGGTCACCCGGTCGTGCGGCTGCCCCACCGTGAGCGGGGCCGGCGCGAAGTTGCCCGTGAAGAACGGCCCCTGCTGGTATTGCACCACGACCCGGCCCCCGGCGCGGGCATAGTCCAGCAGCCGCGTGTTATTCTCGAGCAGCGCCGGCTCCGTCTCGTAGGCGCGACTCCCCACCACGATCACGTCGTAGCGCGACAGGTCCGCGCGCTCCAGCGCCGCCGCATCCAGCAGCTCGAGGGGCAGCCCGATGCCGAGCAGCGCTTCGGGGACCCGGTCCGACGC
>DATCWE010000026.1:0-16105 GCA_036566495.1 Gemmatimonadales bacterium
GCCGGGGCCTTGGGAAGACGGGGCGGGAGCTGGGGCGTCATGTCCGTGCGCGACGGTGTCATGCGGTCTCCTGCACGAGTGGCGATGGCGCGGAGGGTTGCGACAGGGTAGGGGACTTAAGTCCACTACCCAGGCCCGAGAGCGCCCCTCTACACTCAGAGTCGTTCTCACACATTCTGCGAACCACCAGGAGGCGGCTCATGCAAGTGCAACGCGCGTGGCTCAAACCAGGGATCTGGGGTGTTGTAGTCGGTAGCATTCTCACGATGATCCTGGGGTTCAGTTGGGGAGGCTGGATGACGGGCAGCACTGCCAACCAAGTGGCGATGAAGCAGACTGATGCCGCGGTCACCGCGGCGTTGGTCCCGATCTGTCTTGCAGGGGAGAAGGCCGATGTTGCGCGCGTCAAGAAGCTCGGCGAGCTCACGGCCTTCACGTCACCCTGGGAACAGACAGAATTCGTGATGAAAACCGGATGGGCGACGTTCCCGGGGCAAGCGGACCCCAACCGAGCGGTGGCAGAGGCCTGCGCATCCGCCGTCCTCAAGACCGCTGCGGCTAAGTAGGCCTGATCGGGAGCGGCCGGGGCTGGGCCGTGCCGGCGCCGTCCGGCCGGCGCCTCGGCGGTCCCAAAGCCTGTGGGACAGGACTCGGGCAGGTACCGTGTGGGGTCAATCCCACGCGGTACTGCAAGGTCTGTTGATCTGAGACCGCCAGATCGTTGGCGCCAACGTTGCGGTGACGAGGCACCCCGCTGATCGGGATCAGCCACCAAGTTCCACCCCTTACCATCGGGAGGCAAGTTCACCATGAAGATTCGTCCGTTACATGATCGCATCCTCGTCGAGCGCGAGGAGGAGAAGGAAGTCAAGAAGGGTGGCATCATCATTCCGGATACCGCGAAGGAGAAGCCGCAAGAGGGCAAGGTCATCGCGGTGGGCAACGGGAGGGTGAACGAAGACGGCAAGAAGATCCCGCTGGACGTGAAGGCCGGCGACAAGATCCTCTTCGGCAAGTACTCGGGCTCCGAGGTGAAGGTCGACGACCAGGAGTACCTGATCATGAAGGAAGAGGACGTGCTCGCGATCATCGGGTAGGCGGGGCCGCACGGCACCAACCCGACCGGACCCCGAGGGCCGGTCCATTTCATCGAACGATCGAGGAGGAGAACCAAATGCCGAAGCAGCTCCTGTTCAGTGACGAGGGGCGGGCCGCCCTGCTCCGCGGCGTCAACATCATGGCGTCGGCCGTGAAGGCCACGATGGGCCCCAAGGGGCGCAATGTGGTCATCGACAAGAAGTTCGGAAGCCCGACCATCACCAAGGACGGGGTGACGGTCGCGAAGGAGATCGAGCTCAAGGACAACTATGAGGACATGGGAGCCCAGATGATCAAGGAGGTGGCCTCCAAGACCTCCGACATCGCCGGGGACGGGACGACGACGGCGACCGTGCTGGCGCAGGCGATCGTCCGCGACGGGCTGAAGAACGTCACGGCCGGGGCCAACCCCATGGGGCTCAAGCGGGGTATCGACAAGGCGGTCGAGGTCGTCGTCGCTGAGCTGAAGAAGATGTCGAAGTCCACGAAGGACAAGAAGGAGATCGCCCAGGTCGCCTCCATCGCCTCCAACAACGACAAGACCATCGGCGACCTGGTCGCCGAGGCCATGGAGAAGGTGGGCAAGGACGGGGTCATCACGGTCGAGGAGTCCAAGTCCGCCGAGACCGCGCTGGACGTGGTCGAGGGCATGCAGTTCGACCGCGGGTATCTCTCGCCGTACTTCGTCACCGACCCCGAGCGCATGGAGGTTGTGCTCGAGGATGCGCTGATCCTGATCTATGAGAAGAAGCTGAGCGTGATGAAGGACATGCTGCCGCTACTGGAGCAGGTGGCTCGCGTGGGCAAGCCGTTCCTGATCGTCGCCGAGGACGTGGAGGGGGAGGCCCTGGCCACCCTGGTGGTGAACAAGCTGCGTGGCACGCTGCACTGCGCTGCGGTGAAGGCGCCGGGCTTCGGCGATCGCCGCAAGGCCATGCTGGAAGACATCGCGACTCTGACCGGCGGCAAGGCCATCACCGAGGACCTCGGCATCAAGCTCGAGAACATCAAGCTGGAGGACTTGGGCAAGGCGAAAAAGGTAGTCATCGACAAGGACAACACCACGATCATCGATGGGGCCGGCAAGACCGCGGTCATCGAGGGGCGCATCAAGCAGATCCGGGCCCAGATCGAGGAGACCACCTCGGACTACGATCGGGAGAAGCTGCAGGAGCGGCTGGCCAAGCTGGCCGGCGGCGTCGCGGTCATCAAGGTGGGGGCCGCGACCGAGACGGCCATGAAGGAGAAGAAGGTCCGCGTGGAGGACGCGCTCAACGCGACGCGCGCGGCCGTGGAGGAAGGCATCGTAGCGGGCGGCGGGGTGGCGCTGCTGCGCGCCTCGACGTCGATCGACGGGGTGAAGCTGGAAGGCGACGAGAAGGTCGGCGCCATGATCGTCAAGCGCGCGCTCGAGGAGCCCATTCGCCAGATCGTGGAGAATGCGGGGCTCGAGGGCAGCGTGGTCGTGGAGAAGGTCAAGGCGGAGAAGGTGGTGACCCGCGGCTTCGATGCGGAGTCGCTACAGTTCGTGGACATGATCCAGGCCGGTATCATCGACCCCACCAAGGTGGAGCGGGTGGCGCTGGAGAACGCGGCATCGGTGGCGTCGCTCCTGCTGACCACGGAGGCGCTCATCACCGATCTGCCCGAGGAGAAGTCCGCGGCGGCGCCGCCGATGCCACACGGGGACTTCTAGCCCGGCGGGTCGGGGCTGACGGTGCGGCCCTTGCCGGCAACGGCACGGGCCGTATTGTGTTCGATCTTCGGCATTGTTCCCATTGTGGTGATCGTGATCGTCATCATGGCCACCTCGGTGCGAATCTTACGGGACTACGAATGAATCGCGATCGGGTGACGAGATCGGCGCGCCGGCAAGGCGCCCGGAAGTCTTTCGTCCGTCGGACTTGGGGCAGGGGCCTTCACGCTGATGACTCTGAGCAGAGTACTGACGGCTCGAGTGAGTAAACCAACGTTGGCTGACCGGGAACGAATTCTGAGGCACGCTGATCCGGATACGGATACCGGGCGCGCGACAGCAGCTCCCGCGAGCTCGCCGCCCGCGCGATCGATTCTGCGCGTGATCTTCATCGTGCTCGGTGTCGCGCTCGTCCTCTGGCTGCTCCACGCCCTCAAGGGCGTCCTTCTGCTGGTGGTGCTGGCGGTCTTCTTCGCGTACCTGGTGAGTCCACTTGTCGACCTCTGTCGTCGTCGCATACCGGTGCGCGGCCGCACGCGGGAGGTGCCTCGGGGACTGGCGATTGTGATTGTGTATCTTATGCTGTTCGGCTCCCTCGGCGGCGCCCTCTACCTCTTGCTGCCCCGACTCGGTAGCCAGACGGCGCAGTTCGCGCAACAGGCACCGGCCTATTTCGCTCATGTCCGCGAGCGTGTGCAGGGGTGGAGCAGAGTGATCAAGCCTGAGCGATTTCCGGCGGCCGTCCGCGAGGCGCTTGACAGCGTGCCGGCGCGCACGATGACGGCAGCCGGGCAGCAAACGAGCACCGCCCTGGCGGGTCTGGTCGCCCTGCTTGGATTCCTGCCGTGGCTCGTCCTCGTGCCGATCCTGGCCTTCTTCCTCCTGAAGGATGCGGATAGCTTCCGTCGCGGGGCGCTGCTGATGGTACCGCGGGGTCGTCTGCGCTGGCGGGTCGACGACCTGCTTCGTGACGTGAACCGCGTGCTCGCTGCTTACGTTCGGGCCCAGTTGCTGGCCTGTCTGCTGGTCGGGGTCGTCTGTACGATTGGATTCATCCTCATCAACGTACCGTATGCTCTCGTGCTCGGCCTGTTAGCCGGCCTCCTGGAGTTCATTCCGCTGGTGGGACCGCTCGTGATCGCCGGCATTGCCGTGCTGGTAGCGAGCTTCCACTCGCTCGCGCTCGCATTTCTGGTCTTGCTCTTCTTGGGTGTACTGCGGCTCGCGCAGGACTACGTCGTCTATCCGCGACTCATCGGGCACGGAGTGCGGCTGCATCCGCTGGCGGTGATCCTGGCGATTCTCTGCGGCGCCGAGCTTGGGGGTGTGGCTGGCATCTTCCTGGCGATTCCGGCCGTCGCCGTTCTGTCAGTCGGTTATCAGCATTGGCTGGCGCACCGGGCCGCGTCGATGGCGGACGTTGTCAGCTCCGCGGTGCCGCCCCGCAGCGCGTCGGAGCTCTCGAGCGACGAGCCCCAGGGCCTCGGCAGGCCGCGGCCCTAGTTGTCGCTCCCCCAGAGGGGAGAGGGCGGACCCGCCCGCGCGTCATCGTGTGCAGCACGAGCCCCTGGACGAATACACCGACGCCGAGGACGCGCATCCGCTTAGTGTCCAATTCGATACAGATCGCGTTGTTCAAGTCTGGACAGATTCCGCGGGACGAGCGGCGTATCCATGAAGGGGAGATGCGCGAAGCTGGCTATGGGCGACTGGGCCGAGTCTGGCGCGGCGGAGGTGACCATGGGGACACCAGGTCGTGCATGATTCCCCGCTGGACGGGGTGCGTGTGCTGGTCGTGGAAGACCACGGGCTCGTGCGCGAGGTCATCAGCCGGCGTCTCGTGGAGTGTGGCGCGGCGGTGACCGCCGCCGGCGGGGTGGCGGAAGCGCTCGAAGCCCTGGAACGAGAGCGGCCCGATGTCGTGCTCTCGGATATCAAGATGGCCGACGAGGATGGCTACGCGCTGATCCGGAGGCTGCGTGCGGCGAAGTCGGTGGACGCTCGGAACTGGTGAGCATCGTCGCGGCTCTGGTCGGAGCGAGTGTGCCGGGCGCGCCGGTCTCGGAACGCCGCCTCTCGAAAGGCGGCCAATGGATCGCTGCACGGAGGATACGGTGCCATATCACTGGTGGATCGTCCCGCTGATCGCCTTCACGCTGACCCAGATCGCCGTCATCGCCACATCCGTCTATCTGCACCGCGGGCTCGCGCATCGCGCGCTACGACTGGATCGGGTCACGGACGCGTGCTGCCGGGCTGTACTCTGGCTCACCACCGGCCAGAGCCGGCGTGAGTGGGTCGCCGTGCATCGCAAGCATCACACCTTCACGGACCGGGAGGGAGACCCTCACAGCCCTCAGCTGCTGGGGTTCTGGCATGTCCAGTTCTGGAACGTCTACTACTACATGCGGGAAGCCCGCAACCCGGAGACTATCCGAACGTTTGCGCCCGACATCGCAGAGGACTGGCTGGATCGGGTGGTCTTCTCCCGGGGACTGACGGGCCTCGCGCTCGGCATCGCGCTGCTGTGCTCGGTGTTCGGGATGTGGGTCGGCCTGATGGCCGGGCTGACGCACGCAATCCTATATGTTTTCGTGCTGGCCCCGCTGATCAACGGCCTCGGGCACTGGCGAGGGGCTCAAAACTTTGGCAACACGGCCTATAACTCCCGGGTACTCGCCTGGGTGACGGGCGGGGAGAGTCTCCACAACAATCATCATGCACACCCGCGCGCACCGAAGTTCAGCATGCGACGGTTTGAGTTCGATCCGTCGTGGGTGGTGGTTCGTTGCCTCGCGGCGGTCAGACTCGTCAAGATTGTCGGCGCGCCTGTCAAGCTTGCACGTACCTCGAGTTGAACCGTCGGCATACGTGAACTGCATGTACAACCTTGTCGCGGCACAGGGTGGGAACGGCTCGGGCGGCCGCCGGGCGGCGGTGGACCTTGATTTACTGTTCCAGAACAGCGAGCGGATGCGGGCGGTCGGAGATGTCGTCCGGCGCGCGGCCGACACGAACGCCACGATCCTGCTTCAGGGTGAGAGTGGCACTGGCAAGGAGATGGTGGCGCGGGCCATCCACTCCATCTCCGACCGACAAGACAAGCCATTCATGAAGATCAACTGCGCGTCGTTGCCGGGGGACCTGCTCGAGTCCGAGCTGTTCGGCCACGAAAAGGGCGCCTTTACTGGAGCCCATCGTCGAAAGCCGGGTAAGTTCGAGCTTGCCCATCGAGGCACCTTCCTTCTCGACGAGATCGGGGAGATGCCGCTGGGGCTACAGGCCAAGCTGCTCCACGTCCTTCAGGATTGCCAGTTCTTTCGGGTCGGAGGCAGCGAGGTCATCACCTCGGACGCTCGACTGATCGCGGCCACCAACAAGGATCTGGCTTCGATAATGACGACCGGGCTGTTCCGCGAGGACCTGTATTACCGGCTCAACGTGGTGGCCATCTCCATGCCGCCACTCCGAGAGCGCCGGGAGGAGATTCCGGTCCTCGTGGAGTACTTCATGAGCCGCTTCTGCCGACAGTACAACCGGGACGCCTTGAAGATCTCGGCGGGAACCATCCGATTGCTCCAGGACTACGCCTGGCCTGGCAACGTCCGGGAGCTCGAGAACATGATCAAGCGCGCCGTGGTGCTCCAGACCGAGGCACTGATCGCGCAGGAGCTCGCGTTCCGGAGCGAGAAACCTTGTACCCAACAGCCGGAGGGCGCCGTGCCGGCCGCAGCACCGTTACACCAGGCGCCCTCGACGCCCGTGACGGAGATGGGGCTGAAGGACATCGCCCGGCACGCGGCCAGGGCGGCCGAGAAGGCGGTGATCAAGGAAGTGCTCGAGAAAGTGCGCTGGAACCGGGCGGAAGCCGCGCGGCTCCTCAAGATCAGCTACAAGGCGATGCTGTACAAGATCCGGCAGGTCGGCCTCGCCGATCGTCCCGAGCCGGGCTTTGGTAAAAAATGATTTGCTCCGCTCCACAGGCCTCGTCGGTCAGCTATCATCCGCGATCCCGAGAGCCCGCGAGCGAGCAAGGCCTCCCGACAACGGCCAGGCTTTGGACGGCGTTCTGAGCATTCTGGCCGTAGTTGTGAGCCTGCTGGTCATAGGGTGGCTCTGCGGCCCGGCCAATCAGCGAGGCCGGCCCAGCGCAGGGAGGGACGGGGACGATGAATGAACAGATCGTACATGTGGGTCCGATGTGGATTCTTGCCAGCCTCAGTGCCGGCTGGCTGTCCGAAAACTTGATGCACCGGCGAGGGTACGGATTGATCGTCGACATGGCCCTCGGCATTGGTGCGAGCCTCATCGGGGGCGGCGTACTCCTGGCTATGGCCGCTTTTCCAGCCGGGATGGTCGTCACGTTCGTCATCGGGTTCGTCCTGGCAACCAGTGCGATCGTCGTGCAACGGCTCGGTTGGCCGCGTGAGCCCGGTGCCCGGGAGCGCAAGGCACGGCTTCGGCTGGCCGAGCTTGGCCGCCCCTCGCGTGGTGCGGCGGGAGCCGTTTCTGGACTCGCCGCCGAGCCTGATGGGCAGACAGGACCACGGCCCACGCCGACTCGCGTACTTGCGCGGCTGGCGACCACGGGGATCTACTTGCTGCGCGGCGTACCCATCGAGGTGCAGCAAGCGGCGCGGATCCGTGCTGCGAGAGAAGGGACCACGCTACGCCAGGTGCTCCTGAGGGGATTAAGGGAGTATGCGGCGGGGACCTGGACGCCCCAAGCAGACGAGCGGCTGCCGGGCGCGTTGAATTCGCGCGTCCAGGCGACGGGCCGGTGAAGCGTCGACGGGCGGCCGGTGCTTGCGGATTCTGAACGGGATCGAGAGGTCCGCTGGTGGGGCATGCGGTGACTCGCACGGATCCCACGACCATTGAAACAGGTCGGACTGGACTTTGGTCCACTATCCAGGCTGCCCGCGGCGTTCTACAGTTGCAGCTCAACTGAAATATTCTCCGGAGTGCCAGGAGGCGTTCGATGCAACTGCAAACCGTGTCGCTCAAGGCGGGGGTCTGGGGCGCTGTAGTCGGCAGCGTTCTCACCATGATCCTAGGATTCGGGTGGGGAGGATGGACCACGAACAGCACAGCCCAGCAGGTGGCGGCGAGGCAGGCCGATGCCGCGGTCACCGGTGCGCTCGTGCCGATATGTGTCGCGGGAGAGAAGGCCGATGGTGCCCGCGGAAAGCTCGGCGAGCTCACGGCCATCACGTCGTCCTATGACCAGACGGAATTCGTGATGAAGGCCGGGTGGGCAACGTTTCCAGGGCAGGCGGATCCCAATCGAGCCGTCGCAGAGGGCTGCGCTGCTGCGCTCCTCAAGACCGCCGTTGCCAAGTAACGCCGCGTAGGCCCACGGCCGCCGTGGTGGCACAGCGTCACGGCCAGCGCAGAGACGAGATGTCAGAGAGAGCCCGAAGAGCCCGGATCCCAGAGACCGTGTCTCCCTGATATGCCGCTCTGGCGTGCCGGATCCCGTTAGTCGCTTGCGTGGCACGTCACTTGCGGCTCCTGTGCCTCGTCCGAGTGGAGCGTCGGCAAACGCGGAAGGAGACAGCGATGGAACGAAAGTTCGTCGATGTGGGACATCGAGTCGGGACGGCGTCGGAATCTGGTCCGACTGACATCACCCATGCCAACTCGGAGGTCGGGACGACAGTCGGCGCGGAGGTCGCGAAGGGTAGCGAAGCTGTCCAGGCCATCCTCAAGAAGGCTGCGGCCGCGGTCGGCACTGGTATTCAGGAGCGACGGGATGAAGTCATTACCTATACTCGGAGGGAGCCGATGACCGCGCTGACCGCCGCGGTGGGCTTCGGGTTCGTCGTCGGTCTTGCTCTTGCGATAGGCTCACGGACCGGCACGAGCGACCGGAGAGCTTGGCTGCCCCAGCTGAAGTCAAGAGGGAGCCTACTAGGTAGGCGGACAGGGTCGGCCTGGCGAGGCTTCTTGCGGCTGGAATGAGCCACGCCCGCGGCGAGACGACGCTTCGTCCGAAAGCGTCCGAAGACTCGACCAAGGACCCCGCCTAGCGTCCCGGCCTGACGGTGCACCATTCCCTTGTGCCAGCGCACAATCGGGGTTGTGCCGCTCCGCTCATGGGCGAGTCGTCGGTGGAATCGCGATCGGCCGCCGGTCCGCCTGCATCCCCGCGAAATCAGTTGCCATCCAGATGCACCATTCCCGAGATCCGGGTCCGGCCGCGTGCTGGACCAAGGTCCAGCTAGGCGGCACTCCCACCGGGGCCCTAACGTGATGGGAGAAAACCCGCGGAGGTTGGTCCATGAAATATTTGGCCTCGGCATCAGCACCGGGCATCCTGCACACGGTCCTACCGATTCTGATTGTGGTCCTCGCGCTCGCCTGGGTTCAGGGCGCGTGGGCAGGACCTCCCACCGATCAGCTCCGCGATGGGGTCCAACGGGTGGTCGCCATCCTCATGGCCCCAGAGCTGAGCGGCGATACCAAGATCGACGAGCGCAGCGCCGCAGTCAACAAAGTCGCCGACGAGATCTTCGACTTTAGCGAGACGGCGAAGCGGTCCCTCGGGCAACATTGGGCCCAGCGAACGGTGGCTGAGCGTGAAGAGTTCGTTCGCCTCTTCACCGAGTTGCTCCAGCGCACGTACCTCTCCAAGGTGGACAAGTACAATTCCGAGATGACGTTCCGGGAAGACGTCGTCGATGGGGACCAGGCCATCGTGCGGACGACGCTCCTCCTCGGCAAAGCGGGCGGGATGTCGCTCGACTACCGGATGCACCAGCGCGGCGACCGCTGGCAAGTCTATGACCTCAGTATCAACGGGATCAGCCTCGTGGCAAGCTACCGGTCGCAATTCGACAGGATCGTCCGGGCCGATTCCTATGACGGCCTGGTGGCGAGACTCAAATCACGCCAGTTCGGATTTCCAGCGCCCGTGGCGGGCTCTTCCGGAGGGAGGCCGGCACGATGACCTGTGCCGGGAGGGAGATCGGCACCGACGGTGCGGTGGCTGAAGAGCCGCATTTCACCGGCGAGCCCCTGTCCACTCCGCGCAAGGACGCCGAGGACGCAGACCACCTCATCGATCACAAGAAACGTTCCTCGAGCTCGGCAGGTTGAGTATAGGTTCGTCGGTGCTTTCGCAGGTGAGCCTCTGTGCCGTGGTCGTGCTGTGTTTGTCTCCGGCGCGCTCGAGCGAGGCAGGACCTCCCAGCGATGCGCTCAGAGCCGCGTTCGGAGACGCCAACACGATCCTCACCGATCCGACGTCGGAACGACACCCCCTCGAGCGCCTGGGCGCCATCCGGGCCCTCTTCGGCAGCGTTTTTGACTTCCGTGGCGCGGCCGAGCGCTCACTGGGAGCCCAATGGCAGGCGAACAGCGTGGCGGAGCAAAATGAGTTCACCCGGCTCTTCGCCGAGTTCATGCAGCGCGGCTTCGTCTACTGGCTGGCCTCAGTGGCCGATGTCGACACTCATGGTGCCGGGGTCACCGTCCACTTTCTGAGGGAGTCCGTTGAGCGAGAGACTGCGACCGTGCAGATTGCGGTCGTCGGCCGGGCCGGAAGACTGATACCTGTCATTTACGACCTGGTCTATCGCGACCGGCGCTGGATGGTGCGTGATGTGACGATCGAAGGCGTCAGCCTGGTGGCAAACTACCGAGCCCAGTTCGACCGCGTCATCCGGTCTTCGTCGTATCCGGAGCTCATCCAGCGGATGAGACTCCGGATCGCCACTGGCTTGCCCCGCCAAGAGCAGTAGGGCGACGAGCGCGCCGATGGCCCAGACGTAGACCGAGAGATTCTGTGCTGATTCATAGCGACGTGCTGCTCGCGCCTGCACTCCGAGCGGGCCGTGGTACCGTTCACGGAGATGGCCCACGCGCTGACCACCGTCCGGCTCCTCCTGATCCTCCCGTTCGTGCTCCTGATGGCTCATGGCGAGCCGCACGCCGCCGCTCTCGCCGCCGGAGTGTTGGCGGTGGCCATCGTGTCCGACGTGCTGGACGGGATCATCGCGCGCCGTCGGGGGACGGCCAGCGCGGCGGGCGGGCTCTTCGATCACACCACCGACTGCCTGTTCGTCACCGCCGGCCTTGCCGCGATGGCTGGACGCAGCGCCGCCCCCTGGATATTGCCGGTGCTGGTCGTCGCCGCGTTCGCGCAGTACGTGGCGGATTCGTACTGGCTTCATCGCGGCCGGTCGCTGCGGACGAGCCGGCTCGGCCGCTGGAACGGGATCCTCTACTTCGTCCCGCTCGTGGTCGACGTCCTGGTCCGGCTGGGCTGGGGCGCGCTTCGGCCGGTGCTCAGCTTGCTGGTGTGGGCGCTCGTGGTGAGCACGCTGGTCTCGATGGGCGAGCGGCTGTGGGCGGTCAGGGAGCTTCGGCGAACAGCTCGCGGGTTGCTCGCCGCAGGAACAGGAGACCGGTCGCGGCATTGAAGAGCACGAAGAAATTGTGCTGGACGAAGCCGAAGGCGGTCATCTCCCCCGGCCGATCCGGGAACAAGAGCACCCACAGCACGATGGCCACCGAGTGCATCGGGCCGGGCACCGCGGCTCCGAAGAAGATCACCGGGAGGTAGCCGAGCATCTCGACCGGGCCCACCGTCACGCCGAACAGGCGCAGCGCCGCGGCGTAGACGAGCACCGCGGCCAGCATGGCCGGCGAGCGCAGCGCGAGCACGGTCAGGTAGTGACGGAGCGTGGCCATCCTGAACGCGCGCAGGAGCGGCCGCTCGCGGAAGGCGGCCCCGCCGCCGATCCGTCCGCGGAAGAAGAGATAGAGCAGGACGAAGACCACCGCGGAGACCGCCGCGATCCAGGGGATCACCTGGAACACCGCGGGGAGCCGGTGCCACCCCAGCAGCACGCCCAGCGTGGCCCAGCCGAGCAGGTAGTAGTACTCGCAGAACATCAGGAAGAGCATGCTCGAGCCCACTTCCCACGCGGGCACGCCGTGGCGCCGGCTCAGGTAGACCGCGATCGCGCCCTTGCTGACCTGCTCGTTGACGATGGAGAGGATGTAGGCGCTGGCGCGGATGGGCAGCACGTCGGCGTAGCGCAGGCGTGCGTTGAACCAGCCCACCACTCGCCACACCACCGCGCTGTCGATCAGCACGAAGAGTGCGCAGTAGGGGACCATCAGCGCGAGCCAGCGCGTCCAGCTCACGTGGCCGAAGACGTCGGCCAGGTAGGGACCGAGCGCCTGACCCGAGGCCGCGGCGGCGCGGTCGAGCCGCCCGTAGAGATAGAGGAAGCAGCCCGCGGTGACCAGCCAGGGCAGGAGCCGCTGCCACCACCGGGCGCGTCGCGCGCGGCCGGGCAGCGAGGCCGACGCGCCGGTCGCGGAGCTAGGGTCCGACGCGGAAGACATGCACGCGGCTCTTGTCCACCGCGGTCTGCCCCGGGTACTTCTTCGCCTTGGCCGCGAGGACGGCATCCTTCTCGGCCGGATCGGTGACCAGCGCGAGCGTCCGGTCGTCGACCTGCGGGCCGATCTCGAGCCGCACGTGCGGATCGCGCATGACGTTGCGGTTCCAGTGCCGGTCGCGCGGAAACTCGAGGCCCGGCGCGTAGACCGACGTGAGATACAGGTGGCCGTCCAGCGCGGTGCAGGTGACGGTCACCGAATGCGGCAGGCCGTACCACGAGCGGGTCTGCACCGCGATGGTCGGATAGCGATCGGTGAAGGACCAGTCGGAGACCGGCGTGGTGACCACCTGGCCGGTCAGCCAGAGGCCGGGCCACCGCTCGCGCGGCTCGAGCCCGACCACTCGAAGCATCACGAGAGCCGCGGCCAGGCCGGCGACCACGACGCCCGCGACGATCAGCGTCTTCTTCAGGGCGGTCAGCTCGTCAGCAGCCGGTGCGTCGGCGGCAGCAGCCGGTCGATGGGCACCCCGTGCGGACAGGCGCCCCGGCACGGCTGCGCCGCGCAGGACAGACAGGCGGACGCGTCGGCGGGCAGCCGCGCGTACTCGCGGCGGGCCAGGTCCGGGTCTCCGTAGTCCACCGCGTACATCCGGCTCCGCATGACGTCACCGATCGGGACGCCGCGGGGACAGGCGCTCAGGCATTCCGAGCAGCCGTAGCGGCACTGCGAGGCACCGTTCATCCGTACGTAGCGCTGCAGCAGCGGGAGTCCCTCGCCGGCCGCGGGCGGCGAGCCCGAGCCGCCGAGGTACTCGTCGATCTCCGACGGGCTCGTCATCGAGACGATCAGGGCGTCCACGTTGCGGTTGGAGAGCGTCCAGCGGAACGCGGCCTGCGCGAAGGTGGCGCCGCCCTTCTCGAAGGGGCGCATGTCGTTCAGGCGCGCGCCCATCAGCGTCTTCATGGCGATGACGCCCACGTTCTTGCTCTTCGCCTTCTGCAGCACGCGGGGCAATTGCGGCTGCCGCGCGATGAAGTCGAACGAGCGGGTGAAGGGCTGGTAGAAGGCGGGGTCCTGGCCGAAGTTGTAGGCCACCAGGATCACGTCGACGCTGTCGGCGTCCAGGGCGTAGTCCAGGCACTCGATCAGGCGGCCCGCGTGTCCCGACATGCCGACCGCCCGGATCTTGCCCTGCTGGCGGGCGCGCGCGGTGAACTCGTGCCACTCCGGGTTCTTCACGCGGGCCACGTCGTTGACCGCGTGGTTGAAGTAGACGTCGACGTAATCCGTGCGGAGCCGGCGCAGGCTGGCCTCCAGCGAGCGCATCATGGCGTCGCGGCCGTCGCTCGGGCTGGTATAGGTCTTCGAGGTGAGGTAGACGCGGTCGCGCTTGCCTCGAAGCGCCTCGCCGATGGTCTCCTCCGAGCTGCCGCCGGTGTAGCTGTCCGCGGAGTCGAAGTAGTTGATGCCCCGATCGAGCGCGTGCCGGACGGTGTCGCCCTCACCGGCACCCAGGCGGCTGCCCCCGAACGAGACGTCCGAGATCTTGATTCCGGTGCGGCCGAGGGTCACGTAGCGCTGCACCGTCGCGCCGGTCCGGGCCGGCGGCGGGGCCGCGATCGCGCGCCGGGGCAGCGCGCTCAGGCCGAGTCCGGTCAGCAGGCCCTGCTGCAGCAGCCGACGGCGCCCGAGCCGGTGGCGGTGATCCGGGTTCATCATCGGTCGTCCTCCGTGCCGCGGGAGTGTGGGGCCATCGTCCACCGACATCCGCGTGCGGTCAAGCGGAAGCCGCCCTTGACACCGACGCATCCGGCGCCCTAGAACCTCGCCAGAGAGGACACATCATGGATCTGACCACCGTGACCTACACGTCCGGCGACGGCATCGCCCGGATCGTCCTGAACCGGCCCGCGCAGCTGAACGCCATCTCACCCGCGCTGCTCGGAGACCTCGATCGCGTGTGCGCCACCATCGAGGATGACCCGGCGGTGCGCGCGGCCACGCTGACCGCGGCGGGGCGCGCCTTCTGCGCCGGCGCCGATCTCCGCGCGGTGCGCGAGACGGTCGGCGATCCTGAGCGCTGGAGCGCGTTCATGAGCCTCTGGCATCGCGTGTTCGACCGGATCGAGGCGCTGCCGGTGCCGCTGGTGGCGGGGGTGCACGGTCTGGCCCTGGCCGGAGGCCTCGAGCTGCTGCTCGTCGCCGACCTGGTCGTCATGGACGAGACGGCGCGGCTCGGCGACCAGCACGCCAACTTCGGCCTGATCGCCGGCGGCGGCGGGAGCCAGCGGCTGCCTCGGCTGATCGGCGCTCGGCGCGCCAAGGAGCTGATGCTGCTGGGCGGGTGGGTGGAGGCGCCGCAAGCCCTGGCCTGGGGGCTCGTCAACCGCGTGGCGACGGCCGGTCAGCTCGAGGAGGCCGTGCTGGCCCTCGCGCGCGAGCTGGCCGGCAAGAGCGTCGCAGCCAGCCGCGTCGCCAAGCGGCTCGTGGACCAGGGGCTCGACCTCACGCTCCCGGAAGGCCTCGCGCTGGAGCGGCGCCTGGCCGCCGAGCACATGCGCGGCGCCGACCCCGCCGAGGGACTACGCGCCTTCGCCGAGAAGCGGGCGCCCGTCTTTCACCGGTAGGTCGCCCGCGCCGGCGGTCTCGCTCCGCGGCGGCTCGCGCCGCCTCAGGAGCACCGAGGCGATCACGTCGGTGAGGTGAGCGGGGTCGACCGGCTTGACCACGTGGGCGTCGAAGCCGGCGGCGAGCGCCTTCTCGCGGTCACCGGGCTGGCCGTATCCGGTCAGGGCGACGAGGCCGACGGCCGCCCCTTCGGCGCGCAGCCGGCGCGCGACCTCGTAGCCGTCGAGCTCGGGCAGTCCCAGATCGATCACCACGACGTCGGGCCGGTTGCGGATCGCCTGCTCCAGACCGGTGACGCCGTTGGCCGCGGAGTCGACCTCGTGCCCGGCCAGGATGAGCAGCATCTGGAGCATCTGCCGGGCGTCGCCGTTGTCCTCCACCAGCAGGATGCGCCAGCGGGCGCTGTCGGCGGGCGCTGCGGCCGGGCCGGTCTCGGTCGGGCCGCCCGGCACGCTCAGGGGCAGCCGGATCGTGAACCGGCTGCCGCGTCCCTCCCCGTCACTGGTGGCGTCCACGGTCCCGCCGTGCAGCTCGACCAGCTGGCGCACGAGGGTGAGGCCGATGCCGAGACCGCCGCGTCCGCGATCGGACGACCGCTCCTCCTGGTAAAAGAGCTCGAACGCCCGCTGGAGCACCTCGGGGGACATGCCGAGGCCGGTATCGGTGACCTCGCACACCGCGCGGTCGTCGACGGCGCGCACCCGGACGGTGATGTGCCCGCCGGCCGGCGTGTACTTCAGCGCGTTGCCGATCAGGTTGGCGAGCACCTGGTCGATCCGCGCGGAGTCCGCGTGGATCCAGGCCTCCTGAGCGTCCACCGCGACGTGATGGCCCTGTGTGCGGCCGGCGATCTCGATCGTCCGGAGACAGCGGGTCACGCTCTCGGCCAGGTTGATCGGCGAGCGGGTGAGCCTGATCTTCCCGGTGGTGATCCGGGTCGTGTCCACCAGGTCCTCGACGAGCTGGGCCAGACCGTGGAGCTGTCGCTTGATGATCTCGCGCGCCCGGTCTCCCGCATCGCCGCCCACCATCTCCATGACCGCGACCGCCGAGGTGATCGCCCCCAGCGGGTTGCGCAGCTCGTGGGCGAGCATCGCGACGAACTGCTCCTTGCGGATGTCGCGCTCCTCGATCTCGCGGTAGAGGAGACAGTTGTCCAGCGCGATGGCCGCGCGGCCCGCCATCTCCTCGATCAGGGCGACCGAGGCGGCGTCGTAGACGCGACCGCCGGCCGGCGCATGCACGACCGCCAGCACGCCCAGCAGCGCGCCTCGCGCGAAGAGCGGGCACGCCACCCCGCGAACGGACTCCGCGCCGCCCGCG
>DATCWE010000064.1:0-6349 GCA_036566495.1 Gemmatimonadales bacterium
GCAGCGCGGCCCGCACCGTGGCGAGCAGCGCCGTGCGGCCGGCCGGGCTGTTGCGCAGCCGATCGCGGCGGCCCAGCAGCCGGCCTACCCGCCGGTGCCCTCCGGAACCGAACACCTCGCTCAGCAGGAACCCGGCTGCGATCCCGGTGCCGAAACCGAGCAGGGCCCAGGCGCCCAGCTCACCCCCGGAGCGGCGCTCAACCCGTCGTGCGACAGACACTTGCATCCGGTTAACTTAATACCTTCGGGCACGCTCTCACACCTTCGCCAAAGGCCGATGCGCCGTCTTCCTGTCGCCCGCCTCCTGCTCCTGGCCGCGCTGGTCCTGTCCGGACTGGGACTGTTTCTCGCCCTTGCTCGCCGCACTCCCATCGTGGCGCAGCCCGCGGGCCTCGAGACGCGGCCGTGAGCATGCTGCGAATCACCTTGCCCGATGGAAGTGTGCGGGAAGTGCCCGCCGGAACCAGCGGGCTCGAGCTGGCGCGCGCGATCGGCCCCGGGCTGGCTCGCGCGGCGCTCGCCATCCGGGTCAATGGGCAGGTGCGCGACCTGGCCCGTCCGTTGGAGCAGGATGCCACGGTCGCCATCCTCACCGAGCGCGACCCGGAAGCGCTCGAAGTGCTGCGTCACTCGGCGGCGCACGTGCTGGCCACCGCGGTGCGGGAAATCTTTCCCCAGGCGGGCATCGGCTTCGGCCCCCCGATCGAGGACGGGTTCTACTACGACTTCGAGGTGCCGCGTCCCTTCACGCCGGAGGATCTCGAGCAGATCGAAGCCGGGATGCGCCGGGTGACCGAGCAGGATTATGCCTTCGAGCGGGAAATCGTCGATCGGGACGCCGCAAATCGGCGCTTCGCGGACGACCCGCTCAAGCTGGAGCGCATTGCGGAGCTGGGCCCGGACGAGACCATCACCGTGTACACCGACGGCCCCTTTACCGACCTCTGCCGCGGGCCGCACCTGCCCAGCACGGGACGGCTGAAGCACTTCAAGCTGCTGCACGGCGCCGGGGCCTACTGGCGCGGCGACGAGCGGCGCCAGATGCTGCAGCGCATCTACGGTACCGCCTGGTTCAAGCAGGAGGATCTCGAGCAGTACGTGCATCGGCTGGAGGAAGCCCGCAAGCGCGACCACCGCAAAGTCGGCCGCGAGCTGGACCTGTTCATGTTCCATCCCTGGTCGCCGGGAGCTGCGTTCTGGACCGAGCGCGGCACCATCATGATCAACGTCCTCAACGAGTACCTGCGCGAGCTGCAGCGCGAGGACTACCAGGAAGTCCGCACGCCGTTGCTGTATAACAAGGCGCTGTGGGAGCTCTCGGGACACTGGGGCAAGTACCGCGAGAACATGTTCCTGGTGCTCGACAAGGACACCGGCGAGCACGACTTTTCGCTCAAGCCGATGAACTGCCCGTCGCATTACCTGCTCTACTCGGCCAAGAAGCACTCCTATCGCGAGCTGCCCCTGCGCTACTGCACCTACGACGTGCTGCATCGCAACGAGGTGTCGGGGGCGCTCAGCGGACTGACCCGGGTGCGGCAGTTTCAGCAGGACGACTGTCACATCTTTCTGATGGAGCGGCAGATCGCCGAGGAAGTGAAGCGGCTCGCCGACTTCATCCTGGGGTTCTACGCCACCTTCGGCCTGAATGCGACGCTCAAGTTCGCCACCCGGCCGCCGGTGCGGATCGGCAGCGATGCGACCTGGGAGCGGGCCGAATCGGGGCTGCGCTCCGCGCTCGAGGCCACCGGCCTTCCCTATGAGCTGAAGCCGGGCGACGGCGCATTCTACGGCCCGAAGATCGACTTCGACGTGGCCGACTCCATCGGTCGGAAATGGCAGCTCGGCACCATCCAGCTCGACTACGAGGCGCCCGAGCGCTTCAACCTGCACTACGTGGGGGAGGACAATCACGAGCACCGCCCGGTGGTGATCCATCGCGCCGTCGGCGGGTCGTTCGAGCGGTTCATGGCGATCCTGATCGAGCACTTCGCGGGGGTTTTCCCGGTGTGGCTCTCGCCCGAGCAGGTGCGGGTGCTCCCCATCAGCGACCAGCAGCGCGAAGCGGCGGAAGCGGTGACGCGGCGATTGCGCGCGGCAGGCATCCGCGCCCACCTCGATGCCGGGAGCCAGACGCTCAACTACCGGATTCGCGAGGGCGAGGTACACAAGGTTCCCTACATGGCGGTGATCGGTCAGCGGGAGGTCGACGGGGACACGGTCGCCATCCGGGTGCGCGGCGCCGGAAACAAGCAGGAGGTCGTCCCGGTCGCGGAATTCGTGGCGCTGGTACGGGAGCAGATCAAGTCGCGGACCCTCGGGGTCGGGCGGGCGGGAGCCGCCTGAACTCGGCAGGACAGGAACCGCTCCGACGTTCCGACTTCCCGACCGCCCGACTACCTTTCTGCCCGCAAATCACAATCCGAGCCTACCGTGTCCGACGCAATTACCCCGGTCATTCTCTCCGCCTGCCGCACCCCCATCGGCCGCTTTCTTGGCGCCCTTTCCTCTTTCACCGCGCCCCAGCTCGGCGCCAAGGTCATCCGCGAGGCGGTCCAGCGCTCCGGCGTGGCGGCCGAGGCGATCGATGAGGTGATCATGGGCCACGTGCTGCAGGGCGGGGCGGGGCAGGCGCCCGCTCGCCAGGCGGCGATTCAGGCCGGACTCCCCGCGACGATCCCGTCGCTCACCGTCAACAAGGTGTGCGGCTCCGGGCTCAAGGCGGTGATGCTGGCCGCGCAGGCCATCAAGGCGGGCGACGCCCAGTGCGTCGTGGCCGGCGGCATGGAGGCAATGTCGGCCGCGCCGCACTACCTCTTCGGCCTGCGCGCCGGCGTCAAGGCAGGGAACCAGACGCTGATCGACGGCATGATCCACGACGGGCTATGGGACTCGTTCGGCGCCTTACACATGGGCGGTTATGCGGAGTACACCGCGCAGAAAGCCGGGATCACCCGCCAGGAGCAGGATGACTTTGCCTACCAGAGTCACCAGAAGGCGCTCGCGGCGATGGAGGCCTGCCGCTTCCGCGATGAGATCGTTCCCGTCGAGGTCGCGGGAAAGAGCGGGCCGAGCCTGCTGGAGAAAGACGAAGGACCGCGCAAGGACTCTACGCCGGAGGCGCTAGCGCGCCTCAAGCCCGCATTTCAGAAGGATGGTACGGTCACCGCCGGGAACGCGCCGGGCCTCAACGACGGCGCCAGCGCGCTGGTGGTCGCCTCGCTGGCGTTTGCCAAGACCCACGGATTGCAGCCGCTCGCGCGGATCACCGCGTACGCCACCGGCGGCGGCGAGCCCCGGGACCTCTTCTTCGCGCCGATCGTCGCCGTGCAGAACCTGCTCCGGCTGACTCACGGCAGCATCGCCGATTTCGATCTCATCGAGGCCAACGAGGCTTTTGCGGTGCAGGCCCTCGCCGATGGCCGCGCACTCGGCTGGGACTGGGATCGCGTCAACGTCAATGGCGGCGCCATCGCGCTGGGACATCCGATCGGGGCCAGCGGAGCCCGCGTGCTGACGACGTTGCTCTACGCCCTCAAGGAACGCCACGGCCGCAGCGGCCTCGCGACGCTCTGCCTGGGCGGCGGCAACGCCGTGGCGCTCGCGGTCGAGGCGCTTTGAAGCAGCGCCTCAGGGCGGTCGGCTGGTCGCTGCTCTTCCTGCTCGGCGGTTATCTGCTGGCTTTACTGCTCCTCTATCTCGCGGGCAGATTCCTCCCCCATTTGGCTCCGGGTCCGCTGCTCGGCGCCGCCGTCGAGACCGCCGCGCTGGTACTGGGGTATGCGGCGCTCACCTGGCTCATCGGAAAGCGTGTCCTGCGGCTCTCGGCCGCCGACTTCGGATTGGTCCCGCTCCGCCCGGGTCTTCGCGGGTTCGGGTGGGGTATCGTGGTGGGCTCGCTGCTCGCGGGTCTGGCCATGCTGGTGGCGGTTCCCCTCGGGCACGCGGCATGGCGGGAGGACGGCGGTAACCCGGTGCAGTGGGGAGGGACATTGTTACTGACCGTCGCGGTCATGCTGCCGGCCGCTTTTGCGGAGGAGCTGGCCTTTCGCGGCGTGCCGCTCATCGTGTTGTCTCGCAGCTTCGGAAGGATCCCGGCGCTGGTCGCGCTCGCGGCCCTGTTCAGCTTCGGGCACTCCGACAACCCGGCCGTTACCGGGCTCGCGCTGGTCAACATCGGCCTGGCGGGCATCTTTCTTGGCCTGGCCTTTTTCACTCCCGGCGGGCTGTGGACTTCCACCGGTGCCCACCTGGGGTGGAATCTGGCGATCGTCGGACTCGCCGCGCCGGTCAGCGGGATCCCCCTGCCGATGCCCTGGCTCGACTACGCGTCGGGTGGTCCGGTCTGGCTCACCGGCGGGCCCTTCGGCCCTGAGGGTGGCGCGCTCGCGACGCTGGCCATTCTGGGCGGGGCGCTGCTGGCGTCGCGCCGGCGGAAGGAGATTTCGGCATGAACAAGGCGGCGGTGGTCGGTGCGGGCACCATGGGCAACGGAATCGCTCACGTCTTCGCCCAGCACGGCTGGGAGGTGACCCTGATCGACGTCTCGGCGGCGGCGCTCGACAAGGGCCTCGCCACGATCCGCGCCAACCTGGATCGTCAGGTCAAGAAGGGGACGCTGGCGCCGGGGGCCCCGGAGCAGGTCCTGGGACGCATCCGGACCGCCGCCGCGCTCGAAGCGGCCGCCGGCGCGGAATTCGTGGTCGAGGCGGCCAGCGAGGACCCCAAGCTCAAGTTCGAGATCTTCAAGACCCTGGACGGTACCTGTGGATCCGGAACCATCCTGGCGAGCAACACCAGCTCCATCTCCATCACCGCCATTGCGGCCCAGACGCGCTGTCCCGAGCAGGTGATCGGGATGCACTTCATGAATCCGGTGCCGGTGATGCAGCTCGTCGAGGTAATCCGTGGCCAGGCCACCGGCGACGCCACCATGCAGCGCACCCTCGAAATCGCGCGGGCGCTGGGAAAGACCCCGGTCGAGGTCAACGATTATCCGGGCTTCGTGGCCAACCGGATTCTGCTGCCGATGATCAACGAGGCCATTTACGCGGTCATGGAGGGTGTGGCCACAGCCGAAGCGGTGGACACGGTCATGAAGCTTGGCATGGCGCACCCGATGGGCCCGCTGGCGCTCGCGGACTTCATCGGGCTGGACGTCTGCCTCGCCATTCTGGAGGTGATGCACCAGGGGCTGGGCGATCCGAAGTACCGGCCCTGCCCGCTGCTCAAGCGGATGGTGGCGGCGGGGCAGCTCGGGCGGAAGACCGGACGCGGCTTCTACAGCTACTAGCGATCGACTCAAGACGGGGAGATCAGCCAGCGCCATGGATGTCTTCGCGGAGATGCAATCGGAGAGCTACGAGCAGCTGCTGTTCTGCCATGAGCCCTCGTGCGGGTACTTCGGGATCATCGCAATTCACGATACCACGCTGGGACCGGCGCTCGGGGGAACGCGCTTCTGGCATTACGCCGGCACCGACGAAGCCGTCACCGACGCCTTGCGACTGGCCCGCGGCATGACCTACAAGGCCGCGGCGGCCGGGCTCAACCTGGGCGGCGGCAAGTCCGTCATCATCGGCGACAACCGCCGCAGCGACCGCGAAGCGCTGTTCCGGGCGCATGGCCGTTTCGTGGATTCGCTGGGGGGACGCTACATCACCGCGGAGGACATCGGCACTTCTCCCGCGGACATGGAATTCGTGCGGCGCGAAACCGACTACGTCGCCGGGCTGCAGAACCTCTCCGGCGATCCGTCTCCGGTCACCGGTTATGGCGTGTACGTGGGCATGAAGGCCGCGGCGAAGCAGCGTTGGGGCAACGACAGCTTGGCCGGGAGGACGGTGCTGGTGCAGGGAGCGGGGAAAGTCGCCGTCGCCCTGTGCCGCTGCCTCCATCGAGAAGGCGCCAAGCTGGTGATCACCGATATCGATGCCGCCAAGCTCAAGGCGGCCGTCGAGGAATTCGGCGCCCGCCCCGTCGCGGTCGAGGCAATCTACGACCAGCCCGGGGACATCTACGCCCCTTGCGCGCTGGGCGCCACCATCAACGACGACACCCTGAAGCGGCTCAAGGTGGAAATTATCGCCGGCGCGGCCAACAACCAGCTCGCCGAGGAGCGCCACGGGGTCGCCCTGGAAAAACAGGGGCTGCTCTACGCGCCCGATTTCGTCATCAATTCAGGCGGCCTGATCAACGTCTACGGTGAGCTGGAGCGCTGGCCCCAGGAACGGGCCCAGCGCAAAGCGCAGGAAATCTACGACGCCATCCTCAAGGTGTTCGCCATCGCCGCGCGCGACGCTATTCCATCGTTTCAGGCCGCGGACCGCCTGGCCGAGGAGCGGATCGC
>DATCWE010000184.1:0-6563 GCA_036566495.1 Gemmatimonadales bacterium
GCTCCCGCGCCGCGACCTCCTGCCCCGATACCGCCCGCGCCAGCTCCTCGCGCAGGGCGGGCAGGCGCTCCGCGAGCACCCCGTGGCGCACCTCCGCGCCGGCCGCCCGCTCGCTCAATTCGTCGAGCCGTCGCCGGGCCAGGGTCAGCGTGACGGCGAATTTCTCCTCCATCAGGCGTGCGTGGCGCTCGGTCTTGCCCTTCTGGCGCGCCAGCGAGCGAATCTGCGACTGCACCTCGGTGATCAGGTCTTCCAGCCGCTGCAGATCCACGCTGGTCTCCTCCAGCCGCCGCTCGGTGCTGTGCTTGCGGTCGCGATAGAGGCCGATCCCGGCCGCCTCCTCGAAGAGCGAGCGCCGCTCCTCTGCGCGGTCGGACAGCAGCAGGTCGATCATCTTCGCTTCGATCACGACGCCGGCGTCGCTGCCGAGGCCGGTCCCGCGCAGCAGGTCCTGGATGTCGCGCAGGCGCACCGGGGTGGAATTCAGCAAGTACTCGCTCTGCCCCGAGCGGGAAAGCCGCCGGGTGATGACCACTTCCCGGTACGCGATCGGGAGCGTGCCCGCGCTGTTGTCGAGGTACAGCGAGACTTCGGTGAGGTTGACGGGCCGCCGTCCGGAGGACCCCTGGAAAATCACGTCCTCCATTTTCCCTCCGCGAAGCAGCCGGGCCGATTGTTCGCCCAGCACCCAGCGCACCGCGTCGGAGACATTCGACTTGCCGCAGCCGTTGGGTCCCACGATGGCGGTGACGCCGTCGCCGAAGTCGAGGGTGACCGTATCGGCGAAGGACTTGAAGCCGGAAAGCTCCAGCCGGGTCAGCTTCATTGTGTGGGCCAGGAACGGGAAGGGGAGGTGGCGGGGCGGCTTGGCCGCCCTGGTCCCTCACAAAATAAACACTTCGGCCCTGCGGGTCAGGGGCTTTTCGCCGGCAACTTGAGAATGAAGTACGCCCGGCCCAGCCGCTTCCCGGTCGATTCCGCCTCCTCACGGGTCAAATAGGGCCCCACCAGGACGCGATACCCGTCTTCCGGCTCCTTCGGCTGGAGCACCAGTGCGGGATACCCGTCGCCCTTGAGCTGCTTGTTGAGCAGCTCGGCCCACTCGGGGTTCTGGGTGCGGCTCACCTGCAGGTAGAGGGCGGTCGAATCGGCCCGGATCAGGGTGGAATCGGCCTGCAGGGCGCTGTCCTGCACCACCGTCGCGGACTCGGCCGCCGCCACCGCAGCGGGCAGCCGCTCGGCGGGCACCCAGGCCGCGGTGAGCCACAGGTCGCTTCCGCCGCCTTCCAGAGTGGCGATCCGGGCCGGCGGGACCTGCCGGAGATCGTAGGCCGCCAGGTCGTCCCCGCTGCGCACGATCAGCGTCGCCGCCCCGGCGATCAGCGGCAGATCCATCGACCAGCCGCCCGCCACGCTGGCGGCGAGGCTGCTGGTCGCCAGGTCCACCACCCAGACCGAATCTCCGGCCGCCGGGTGGGCCAGCAACCAGCGCCCCGAGGGATCGACCCGGAATTCGTGGGGCAGTCCCGGCAGCTTGATCGGGGCCAGGCTCTTTCGGGAGAATCGGTCGTACACCAGGATTTCCGGGTCGTCGTCGCTGACAAACAGGCGATGGCCCGAGGGGCTGAATGCTACCCGGCGCGCATGCTGGACCGAGCCGAGCGAGCTGTGGCCTCGCTGACCGCCCGTCTCGTAGAGCAGCACGGCGGTGTCGGTGGCGACCGCGACCAGGTCTCCCCATGCAGTGGCCACCGTTTCGCCAGCCGGGATCGCGACGGAGTGGAGCGTCTGATCGGCATTCACGGTGACCAGCCGGGAGCTGGGGCCGGCCGTGAGCGCCACCACCTGCTCGTTGACGGTGCCGAACAGGGCTCGCGGCTGGGCGGGCAGGGAATCGTGAAAGTGGACCGGCTGGCGGCGCACCACCCGCACGATGCGCTGCCCGGCATCGGTGACGTAAACGGAGCCGTCGGGACCCAGGCTGCCGGCCGTCACGCCCGGGATTACGCTGCGGACGGCCCGGCTTTCCAGGTCGACCGAGATGAGATTGCCCTCGCCGTCGAGGGCCCACACCACCCGCTCGTCCGTGTCGGCGCCCAGCAGCCGGCGCAGCGGCGGAACCTTTTGCAGCGAGGACCAGCCGACCGGACGCAGGCTGTCGGGGTGGAAGGCCTGGACCGGGCCGCCGTTGCGCGGGAACCGGAACAGCGAGACCTGCCCGCCGACCGCGGGCAGATCGGGAGGAGGAGCTATGCTGCCCCTGCCGCACGCCGTGGCGGCGAGCAGGACCGCCGCCCGTCGGATCAGAACGTCGGTCCCAGGCTGAGCGTCCAATACCCCTTGATGCCGGGCCGCTGCAGCGGGAAGGCGTAATCGGCGCGCAGGATCAGGAAGTTGAGCACGTTGGCCCGCACCCCGACGCCTACCGAGGTCAACGGCGTGCGCACCTTGTCGATGCTCTGATTGGGATCGTTGTCGTCCCGCTTGAGCCTCACCTTCATGCCCTTTTCCCACGCGACCAGGCCGTCGTAGAAGGCCACACCCTCGATGGCCGGGAAGCCCATGGGCAGGACCCGGAGTCCGAAGAAGAGCGGCCAGCGCAGCTCGGCGCTCCCCATCGCGATCCGCGTGCCGATGAGCTGATCGAGCGCGGCACAACCCGTCAGTCCGCTGCTCCCGGAATCGGTCAGGCATTCGTTGCGCTGGAACGAGCCCGAGGTGTAGCCGCGCACGAACTCGGGGATGCCGGCGAAGAGCCGGAACTGCTGCTCGTCCCGTCCGTGCTGCCCGTAATACTGCAGCCTCGTGGCCAGCGTGAAGGGACCGGCCAAGTGGTCGTAGCGGCGATAGTCGGCGTTGAGCGTCGTGAAGCGCCACTGGCCCAGCCGCTGCGACACTTCGAATCGGGAACGGCGGCCCAGCAGGGGCCCGACCCCGCCGAACAGGCTGTTGTCGAATACCAGGGCGACCGACGGCTGGACGAACGAAAACGTGCCGAGGTCCTGGTTGTCCACGAAGGCGTCCGAAATCTGCTGGCCGGTCGCTGGGTCGAACGGCGTGATGAAGCGCCGCAGATCATCCTCGACGTTGACCGCGCTGAGCCCGAACTCCAGCCGCCTGAAGCGGCTGAAGGGGTACGACGCGAGCCCCTGGACCTGGCGCACCACCAGGCGGCGGATGTTCTCGACGTAGAGCCCTTCGCCACCGGTGCCCGGCTCGATGCTGGCGCCCTCGTAGTAGAAGTAGGGTTGCTGCGTGATCCCCACCGCCCAATTGAGCCGGCGCGCGAGATTGACGTACTGCGCCAGGAAGAACGTCTCGTTGATGCGGCCGTTGAGCGACGCCGCTACGCCCAGCTGGTGGTTGCCCAGCATGTCGCCCAGGACGATGGCGGTGGAGCCCGTGAGCCCCTGGCCAAAGGTATCCCGGGTGTAGCCGATGGTCGGCCGGGTGACGTACTCGGGCTCCAGCTTGGCCTTATAGGACTTGAAGGTGAACTCGCTGGTGTCCGGCGGCGTAAACGCCATCGAGTCCAGAATCCGCGCGATGGAGACCGGCTCGGCGGCGCGGGAACTGTCGGAGGGCGCCGGCAGCGAGTCGGCGCGGCGGAATCCGCGTGGAGTCCGGTAGATGGCTCCCCCGCCCAGGATCTGTGGGCCGGCCGGCGGCTGCACGGCCGCCCGCGCTCCGCTGGTCTCGACCGGCGGGGCGATTGCAGCCAGGTTGCGCTGGGCGATCTGGTTGCGGTCCCAGGGCTGCTTCTTGAGCGAGCGCGGGGCGTCGAGCGTGTACACGTCGTAGCGGCCCTGCTCGAAGTAGACGAACCCCAGCCGGTCGGCGTTGTGCGCCCAGGTCAGCACGGGAGAAAGCGGGGTGATGCCCTGCACTCCGGTGTAGAAATCGGTGATCTGATAGACCTGCTTGTCCTCGAGCTCGTAGAGATAGATGTTGGCCACCCCATTGCGGTCCGAGACGAAGGCGATGGTGCGCCCGTCGGGGGACCACTGCGGGTCGACGTTGCGGCCGAACTGCAGTCCGTCGGGCAGCTCGACCTGGCCGGTCTCCACGTGATACAGCGCGATGCGCAGCTTGCCCCAGGTCAGCGCCTTGAAATCCGTGGTGGGGCCTCGGTCCGTCGCGAAGGCGATGGTCTTCCCGTCCGGTGACCAGACGGGGTGCAGGTCGGCGTCCTTGTCGTGGGTGAGCCGGGTGAAGTCCGTGCCGTCGGCGTTGACCGTGTACAGGTCCGAAATGCCGCCGTCCAGCCCGCTGAATACCAGCTTGCGGCCGTCGGGGCTCCAGGTCGGCGTGGTCACGCCGGAAATGGGGACCCGGATGGCCCGCACCTGCTTGTTGCGGGCCACATCCACGATCACGATGTCGTCCTTGCCGCTGCGCTGCGCCGCGAGGGCCAGGAGCTTCCCGTCGGGCGACCAGCTCGCCGTGGAGCTGATGAAGCGGAAGGTCTCGTAGTTGCCGCTGTAGGTGGACTTGAGCAGCCGCTTCTCGGTCTTCCCGGTGTGCGCGTCGGCCAGCCAGAGATCGACGAAGTAGAAGTCCCGCTCGCTCAGGTAGGCGATCTTGTTGCCGTCGGGCGAGAGCGCGGGCGCCAGGTGCCAGCCGCCGCCGGTCTTCTTGCGCGTCAGCAGCTCCTGCGCCACCGCGCGGCCCTTGGTGCGGTTGCCGACCTCGGGGAGATACTCCTTCTGCACCGCATCGTGCCACTGGGCGACCAGCTGCTCGAAGGAGAGCCCCAGCACCCTGGGCAGCGCGTTCTCGATGCCGCCGCCCGAGCCGAGCTTGGTGATCTGGGCGATGGCCTCGTCGCCCCAGCGCTCTCCGATGTAGGCGATCAGGGCATGCCCGAAGCGGTACGGGAAGATCCGGTAGAAATCCTCCGGGGTTGGCAGCTTTCCTTCCAGGGCCGCATCGCGCAGCCACATGGCCGTATTGGGATCGATCGGGCCCAGAGAGAAGTACTCGGCCATGCCCTCGCCGAACCAGAGCGGCGCGTTGGCCGAGATGATGCCCTGCACCCCGCCCGTCACCCTGCCGCGCGACCAGATGTCGAACTGGAACTGGTGCGTCATCTCGTGCTGCAGGACGTGCTGATTTTCCTCGTAGGAGCCGGTCAGGGGAAAGATGTTGCGGTGCCGCAGGAAGTCGGTGAAGCCGCCGGTGCTCTCGTCGATCTCTCCGCCCGACGTGTTGGTCTGCTGAAAGTCCGAATGCGAGGCGTACGCGATGATCGGCTTGCGTTCCTCGAAGTTGTGGTTCAGCACCTTGGAGAGCCGGGCGTAGGAGCGCTCGGCGATCCGCGCCACGTCGAGCGCGGCCTCCCGTTCGGCCGGGTAGTAGTAGACGTCGAAGTGTTCCGTCTGGATGATCTTGAAGTCGAAGCGCCCGTACTGGACTTTGTTGCGCCCGAAGTACTGGGCGGCGAGGGCGGAGGGGACGGCCGCTGCGAGCAGAGCCACGAGAACGAGCCGGCGCATTATGAAGGCTTCCTTTCGACCGCTGCTGCGAGTCTCGGCGCGTCGTTCCACAGCCGCTCGAGTTGGTAAAACGCCCGCGCTTCGGGGTGAAACAGGTGGACTACCACATCCACGAAATCCAGCAAGACCCAACGTCCCGAGGGGAGCCCTTCCACGTGATGGGGCCGGGCGCCCGCCTCTTCGAGCCTTCGGAGCACCGCATTGGCTATGCCGCGAACGTGCGCATCCGAGGTGCCTGACGCAATCACAAACCAGTCCGTGGCATCGTTCAGGCCGCGCAGATCGAGGGCGACCATCTCCCGCGCGTTCAGACTGTCCGCAGCCTGCAACACCATGTCCACCAGAGGTGACGCCTTCGGGGGCCGCCGGCTCACGCGGAGGGCCCCGTCGGGGTGCCGTCCTCCACCTGCCAGCAGATCCCCCAGGCGCCCCGCCCGAGGTGGGTGCCCAGCACTCCCGTCGCCAGCGCCACGAAACAGTCGCGCGGCTGATAGGCCGCGAGCAACGCGGTCCGCACCCGCTCCGCGACCTCGGGGGCCTCGACATGGGTCACCCCGAACCGCACCGCCTTGGGACGGGGGGTGAGCCGCCGTTCGACCAGCGCCAGCATCCGGTTGATGACCGCCTCGCTGCCTCGCACCCGGTCCACCGGGACCACGCGGCCCGCCTGGTCGAGCCCGAGGATGGGCTTCACGTCCAGCATGCCGGCGAGCCAGGCCTTGCCGCGGGAAACCCGCCCCGAGCGGATCAGGTTGTCGTAGGTGTCCACGGTAAGCAGCAGGCCCGACTGACTCCGGACCCGCTCCAGCTCGGTGGCGATCGCCTCCGCTTTCCAGCCCGATTCGGCCAGCTCCGCCGCGCGCAGGGCCAGCATGCCGAGACTGAACGATGCCGCCCGGCTGTCCACCAGGGTGACCCGCGAGAGCCCCGCCGCCCGGATGGCCGCCTGCGCGGCCTGATAGGTTCCCGACAGCGCCGACCCGAGCAACACCGCGATCACTTCGTCAGCTTCTTCGAGGGCTGAGCGAAAGACCCGCACAAAATCGGCTGGCGTCGGTTGGGACGTGG
>DATCWE010000422.1:0-24647 GCA_036566495.1 Gemmatimonadales bacterium
CTGCCGCCTCGCGCGCTGTGGGACGACGTGGGTGCGCCGCCCGAGGGGCCCGGCACCTGGCTCACCCTCGCGGCCGACCTGCTGGAGGGCATGCGCCGCCACGCGCTGTCGCCCGCGATCGCGATCGGACACTCCTTCGGGGCCGTCGCCGCGCTGCTGGCGGCCGTGCGGGCGCCGACGCACTTCCGCGGGCTCGCCCTGCTCGATCCCACGATCCTGCCGGCGGGGGTACTCGCCGAGTTCGAGCAGGAGCGGCTGCGGGGCGAAGCGTCGTCGCGCCCGCTGGTGCGGGGTGCCCTAACCCGGCGCAGCCGCTTCGCCAGCGAGCAGGAGGCCTTTGCGTACTGGCGGCGGCGTTCCCTCTTTGCCGACTGGTCCGACGCCGCGCTCCGGCGCTACACCGCCGCCATGCTCCGGCCGGTGGAAGACGGCTTCGTGCTGGCCTGGCCGCCGGCCTGGGAGGCGCATTACTACGAATCGGTTTATACGGAGTCCTGGAACGAGCTCGGCCGGCTGGATGCGGCGCTTCCGCTGCTCGTGGTGCGCGGCGAGCGATCCGACACCTTCCTTCCGGACGCCGCGGAGCGCTTCGCGGCGGAGGTTCCCTGGGCGGTTCAGCGCGCCATCCCGGGACACGGCCATCTGTTTCCCCAATCGGCCCCCGGGGAAACCAGCCGGATCCTGGCCGAGTGGCTGGAGACGCTCCCTGAATCGCCGGCTAGTCCTCCCCCTGCAGCTTGAAGCACCATGCGGCGACGATGGCACCCGCGAAAGGCCCCACCAGGTAAAGCCAGAGATCCTTGAAGGACCCGTCGCCGAACACGGCGTTGATGATGGTGGGCCCGGTCCCGACGGCGGGGTTGAAGGCGCCTCCTGAAATCGGACCACCCGCGTACGCCGCAATCACGATCGTGAATCCGATGGCCAGTCCGAAGTACGAATTGCCCTTGGTGGCCTCCCGCGCCGCGCAGTTGAGCACGACCAGCACGAGCAGGCAGGTATAGAGCGCTTCGACCAGCAGGACGGTTCCGGCGCCCACACCCGGCGCCGGGGCGGGCGCGAAGCTGCGGTCCAAGAAGACGAAGGAGAGATAGGCCCCTACGATCGCGCCGAGCAGCTGCGCCACCATATAAGGGATCACGTCGCCCCGGGGCAGCTTCCGGCGCAGGAAGAGCCCAAGCGTGACCGCGGGGTTGAAATGCCCGCCGGAAACGTGTCCGCCCATGTAGACCACGACCATCAGCGCCGACCCGATCGCCAGGGGAGCCGCGGGATTGCCCTGGGTGACGACCAGGCCGATGGTCAGGACGAAGAAGAGCGTGCCGAGGAATTCGGTCAGATACTTGCGCATGCGTCGGGACTCCTGGTTAGGGGTACCAGCTCAGCGCTCGAGCTCTCGCACCCAAAGGTTGCGATAGCGCACCGGGTGCTCGTGATCCTGCAACGAAAGCGGCAAGCGATCCGGATGCAGCTCGTACGGCGGCCGCCGTTGGTGCGCAGTGGGGCCGGTGAGGGTCACGCCATCCTGTACCAGTACGCCATTGTGGAGCACCGTGAGGCTGGCCGGGCGCAGCAGCGTGCCGTCTGTCCGGAAGCGGGGCCGGTGAAAGACGATGTCGTAGCTCTGCCACTCGCCGGGAGCACGGCTGACATTGGCCAGCGGGGGGTACTGCCCGTATACGGCGGCGGCCTGGCCGTCCGGATAGGTCTCGTTACCGTAGGAGTCCAGCACCTGCACCTCGTAGCGCTCCATCAGGAACACTCCGCTGTTCCCGCGGTCCTGATCGGATCCCTTGGGAGGATTCGGCGCTGACCACTCGACGTGCAGCTGCAGGTCGCCGAAGCCCTGGGCGGTATGAATCGCTCCGGCTCCCGGCACCACCTCCATATATCCGTCGCGTACCGCCCACTTGGCCGGGCCGCCGTCACGCGCCAGCCACTTGGAGAGGTCACGCCCATCGAACAGCACGACGGCATCCGAAGGCGGCGGTACCGGAGCACCGGAGGGAGCCACCCGGACGACCGGCGGGGTGGGGCAGTCCCTGGCGTGCTGCGCGCAAGGCGGAGTGGATTGGGCCATGATCGAACTCGTCAACAAGGAAAGCACCGCCGACGGCAGGCCGGCACGGAGCAGCATGGTCATTTCGCGATCGCCTGTTTGGTGAAATCCGAGAGCACCAGCCGTCCGCTGATCTCGGCCCGTGCCGCCAGCAACTCCGGCCAGTGCCCCGTGTCTGCCCAGAAGGTCTCCTTCAGCCGCCGCATTGCCTCGGGATTGAATCCCGCCAGCTTCTTGGTGAAATCCCGGAGCCTGGCGTCGAGGCCCGGCTGGGTTTCCAGCAGCTCCGAGTACAATCCGTGGCGCTCGGCCCAGTCGGCGCTGCGCCAGTCGGCATCCACGGCGAGCGAGCTGAAGGCTGCGAGACCGATCTTTCTCTCGATGACCGGGCCCACCACGAACGGTCCGATCCCCACGGCCAGCTCGCTCAGCTTGAGCTCCGCGCTCGCGACAGCCAGCACATAGTCCGAAGCCGCGATGAGCCCGACGCCGCCGCCAGCGGCCTTTCCCTGCACCCGCGTCACCACGAACTTCGGCGCGCGGATCATGGCGAGCACCACCTGGCCGAAGCCCGAGAAGAATCGCTTGCCCTCCGCTTCCGTCTGCACCGCCCTGAACTCGTCGAAGGACGCGCCGGCGCAGAAGGCTCCGGTGCCTTCGCTGCGCAGCACGATCACCCGCGCCTCGGGCTCCTCGCCGAGCCGGGTGATGGCCTCGGCAAGCTGGCCCAGCAATCGACCGGGCAGCGAGTTGCTCTTGGGGTGCTCGAAGCTGAGCGTCCCGATGCCGTTGGCCACCGCGGCGCGCACCGTTCCGGCAAGGAGGCTGGAGGAGGCGTTATATTCCATTCGTAAGTCCTTGCCCAATAAGCGGATCGGGAAGGTAATCCCGATGCTCGCCAAGGAAGGCAGCGCCATGGAACGTACTCAAAAACAGGCAGCACCGGAGGATCCGGTAAAGCTCGGCGCCTTCGAGGCACGGATTGCCCGCGGCGAAAGCATCGAGCCCAAGGACTGGATGCCGCAGCGCTACCGGCAGCAGCTCATCCGGATGATGTCGCAGCACGCGCATTCCGAGGTCGTCGGCATGCTGCCCGAAGGCAACTGGATCACCCGCGCGCCGTGTCTGCGCCGCAAGCTGGCGCTGCTGGCCAAGGTCCAGGACGAGGCCGGGCACGGCCTCTACATCTACTGTGGCACCGAGACCTTGGGCGTGGAGCGCGCCGAGCTGGTGGATCAGCTGCTCGCGGGCACGGCCAAATACTCCAGCATCTTCAACTATCCGACCCTCACCTGGGCCGACATGGGCGCGATCGGGTGGCTGGTCGATGGCGCCGCGATCGTGAATCAAACCATGCTGGCGCGCGCATCCTATGGCCCCTATGCCCGCGCCATGGTGCGGATCTGCAAGGAAGAGAATTTTCACAAGCGGCAGGGCTATGAGATCCTGGCGACCCTTTCGGCCGGCACGCCGGCGCAGAAGGCCATGGCGCAGGATGCCGTCAATCGCTGGTGGTGGCCGTCGCTCATGATGTTCGGGCCCAGCGACAAGGACAGTCCCAACAGTGCGGAGCTGCTCCGCTGGCGGGTCAAACAGAAGGGCAACGACGAGCTCCGGCAGCGCTTCGTGAATCTCAGCGTACCGCAGGCGCACGCGATCGGGCTGAGTCTCCCCGATCCGGATCTCAAGCTCGATCAGTCCACCGGCGACTGGAAGTTCGGCGCGATCAACTGGGACGAGTTCTATCAGGTGATAGCCGGCAACGGCCCCTGCAACCGCGAGCGCCTGGCCGCGAGACGCAAAGCGCACGCGGAGGGGGCCTGGGTGCGCGCCGCGGCGGCAGCCTACGCGGCCAAACACTCGGCTGGCGCGCGGTCGGCGGCATGACCGCCGCGGAACAGTGGCCGCTGTGGGAAGTCTTTACGCAGCCCCCGGGCGGCGGGCCGCACGAACATGCCGGCAGCCTGCACGCGCCCGACGCGGAGCTCGCGCTGCAGAACGCGCGGGACACCTACTCCCGCCGGGGTGAGGCGGTGAGCATCTGGGTGGTGCCCAGCTCGGCGATCACCGCCTCCAGCCCCGAAGACGCCGGGCCGTTCTTCGAGCCGGGCAACGACAAGCCGTACCGGCATCCGCAGTTCTACAAGGTTCCCAGGGGGACCAAGGGACTGTGAGCGGACCGTTATTCGAGTACCTGCTCCGCCTTGGCGACGACCGGCTGGTGCTCGGCCATCGTCTCTCCGAGTGGTGCGGGCACGGACCGATCCTCGAGGAGGACATCGCCACCACCAACATCGCCCTCGACCTCCTGGGTCACGCGACGATGTTTCTGCGGCTGGCGGGGCAGCTGGAAGGCAAAGGTCGCGACGAGGACGCGTTGGCCTACTGGCGCGACGAGCACGAGTTCCGCAACCTCCAGCTGTGCGAGCTGCCGAACGGCGATTTCGGCTTCACCATCCTGCGGCAGTTTCTCTTCGACGCGTGGAGCCTCCACTGGCTCGAGGCGCTCACGCGGTCGAGCCACGCCGAGCTGGGCGCGATCGCGGCCAAAGCGCTCAAGGAAACCCGCTACCATTTGCGCCACAGCGGCGAGTGGGTGCAGCGGCTGGGCGATGGGACCGAGGAGAGCCACGCGCGGATGCAGGCCGCGCTCGATGAGCTGTGGCCCTGGACCGGTGAGCTCGACTACCAGGATTACGTCGACCAGGCGCTCCGCTCCGACGCGGTCGTTCCCGATCTGGCGCTGCTGCGGCCGCCCTGGGAAGCGCTGACCCGCGAGGTGATCGGCCGCGCCACGTTGCGCATTCCGGACGGACCGCCCAGGATGACGGGAGGGCGCTGCGGACGGCATACCGAGCACCTGGGCCACCTGCTGGCGGAGCTGCAAATCGTGGCGAGGTCCCATCCGGGAGCGAAGTGGTGAGCAGCGACCGGGAGCTTGCGCCCGAGGCCGCGCTGCGTGCGCGGGCGGCGCTCGAATCCGTCATGGACCCCGAAGTCCCGGTCCTTTCGATCGTGGAGCTGGGAATCGTCCGAGACGTGGCGGTGGAAGGCGCCGCCGTCACCGTCACCGTCACCCCCACCTACAGCGGCTGCCCCGCAATGCGGACCATCGAGGAAGGCATCGTCGTCGCGCTCGAGCGGGCGGGCTTTGCGAAGGTGCTCATCAAGACCGTGTATGCCCCGGCGTGGACGACCGACTGGATCGAAGCGCCGGCGCGGGAGAAGCTCCGCGCCTACGGCATCGCGCCTCCGGAGCGGACCGAGGCGGGACCCCTGGTGCAGCTGGCGCCGCTGGTGCGCCGCGTGCCCTGTCCCTTCTGCGGGTCATCCGACACCTCGCTCGAGAGCGAATTCGGCGCGACGGCCTGCAAGTCGCTCCACACCTGTCACGCCTGCCGGCAACCCTTCGAGCACTTCAAGGGGTTTTAGCCGGCGCTCAGACTCAGGGCCGGGAGACTCGGAGGTTTCACGCTCCTCCGTCAAGTGGGCGAGGGAACGAAGCGCGAAGGGGAATCAAGCCGGGGGCAAGGGGGGATGGTGTCCGCGCGCGGTGACCCGCTCGACGCCGCGGATGGCTCCTCCGGAAAGGATCACCGCCTGGTCGAAGTTGTTCACCGTCGGGCAGACGTGACTGGGCAGCAGGTGAAGCAGCTGGCCGCGAGGTGGCAAGGGCGTGCCGGCCGGGACATCCACCGGCAGGTGCTCTTCGCTCGGATGCCGCGGGGTGTATTCGGGGTGACCCACGATTTCGCAGGTAGGGTCGCCGGAATCCGCGGAGACCGCCTTGTGGCCGGCATCGCAGCAGAAGCGCGTGGGTCCGGGGTGGCTCACCACCAGGCTCAGCACGTGCACCGCGGTGCGATAGCCGGCGTCGGGCGGGAGCTGCGACAGGCTGCGACGGTCGTTGTACACCACGGTGCCGGGGGAGACGCGATGGATCACGCCCGCCTCCGCAAAGCGCCGATAGCTCGCCGCATGGGGGAATGCCGGCGTGCCCGCGGTAATGACTTCCGGCGGCTTGAGTCCGGCGAGCGCCAGCCGTTCGACCAGCTGGAGCAGCCGGTCGTATCCGGCGTGCACGCGGCGCTCCGCCTCCGCGGGCGGGAAATCCGCCGCGTGTCCATCGTAGTAATGCAGCCCGCCGAACCGGAGCTCCGCGTCGCGAATGGCGCGGGCGAGCGCTTCGATCCGTTCGGGAGCGCCCAGCAGCATGCCGGTGCGGTCCATACCCGGGTTGAGATCGATGAAGGCCCCGATGCGCGAGCCCCGCCAGGGCGCCAGCATGGCGGGATCCTCCACCAGCACCGCGATGGCGGTTGCCGGGTACTCGGCGGCGATCCGCAGCACGCTCGCGACATGAGGACCGGTGAGCGGGTACGACAGCAGGACGTCGTGGAAGCCCGCCTGGCAGGCGGTTTCCAGCTCGAGTGTGGTGGCGCACTTGGCCGTGCGGACGCCGCGCTCCCTGATGCTCTCCATGGTGAGGGCGAGCTTGGCCGTCTTGAGGTGGGGTCGCCAGCGGCCGGGATCGTTGCCGAGCAGGCGGAGCGTGGCCGAAATGTTGTCCTGGACTGCGTCGAGATCGATCAGCAGCGCGGGCGTGCGGATCGAATCGAGCCCGCCGACTTCGGGCGTGCTCAGGTCCATTGCTCGATGACCTCGACCCACTTCGACAGGAACACGTTGGCCTGAAATCCGTCGAGCACTCGGTGATCGATGGTGAGCGTGACGTAGAGCATCGGCCGGGCTTCGATGGCCCCCGCCGCACTCACCCGGGCGCGCGGTTCCAGCTTGCCGACCCCAAGGATGGCGGACTGCGGCTGATTGATCACGATGGGGGCGGCCAGCAGCGAGCCGCTGACCCCGTGATTGGAGATGGTGAAGGTGCCGCCTTGGACCTCGCGCGGCTCCAGCTTGCCGGTCCGGGCGCGGCCGGTCAGATCCTGGACCCGCTGGGCCGTTTTCGCCAGGTCGAGCTCCTGCGCCCGCTGCAGCACCGGCACGATCAGGCCGCCGCCTTCGAGCGCCACGGCAACCCCGATATTGCAGTCCTCGAAGAGCTCGAGCCCGTTGGCGTGCCAGCGACTGTTGGCTTCGGGCACGGCCTGCAACGCGGCGACCGCGGCACGGACGAAATACGCCGTATAGGTGATGCGCTCGCCCCGCTGGGCCTGCTTGTGGGCGATCACCCTCGAGAGGTCCGCCTCGAACACCGCGGTGACGTGCGGTGCGGCCTGCATGCTCCGCACCATGTGCTCGGCGATGCTCTTCCGCATGGGAGAGTGCGGCACCAGGCGGCCTGTCACGGCGTGGCCGGCCGACTCCGGCGGCTTCGTTGCGTGCGCTTCCACGTCCTGGACCGTGATGCGCCCTCCCCGGCCGGTGCCTTTGATTCGGGCCGCGTCGAGCCCGCGCTCCTGAATCATGCGGCGAACCGCGGGCGAGAGCTCGGACGCCTCGTGGGGAGGAGCCGTCGGGCGTTCCGCCGGTTGCGCCGGCATGACTTCCGCGGTGCGGGCGCTTCCCGCCCCGCTGGACTCGATGCGTCCGAGCACGTCGCTGGTTGCGATCTCCTCACCGGGCTGCTTGAGGATCTCTGCCAGGACCCCGTCGGCGGGCGCGGCGATCTCCACCGTCACCTTGTCGGTGGTGATCTCCAGCAGGGGCTCGTCCTTGCGGACCGCGTCGCCGACCTGCTTGAGCCATTGCCCGATTTGGTGGGTGTTGCCTTCGGACTGCTCAGGGGGGAGGATGATGTCGGTAGAGGAGGCCATCCTCCATTCTAACACCGCTCAGCGGGGCGGGACGTCCTCCCGTCATCAGCCAGAGCGCCCCGCGTTCTCCCCCGCTCTTGCCTAACCGGCGCCAGGCCGCGCTAGAACTCGAGGAGCTCCCGGATCCGCTCGGCAATCTGCTCGACCTGGGGCAGCACCGCGTTCATGAGGGCGACGTTGTAGGGCGTCGGGACGTCGGGGATGGCCAGGCGCTGGATCGGCGCGTCGAGGGAAAGGAAGGCGTGCTCGGCGAGCGTGGCGCTTATTTCGGCTCCGAAGCCCGCGGTGAGGGTGTCCTCGTGCACGATGAGGCAGCGGCGGGTCTTCTTCACGGAGGTGAGCACCGCCTCCCGGTCCCACGGAGCGATGGTCCGCAGGTCGAGGATCTCCACGCCCGGCCCCGCCGCCCGCGCTGCTGCCTCGCAGCGCTCCACCATGGCGCCCCAGGTCACCACGGTGACCCGGTCGCCGGTGGTGACGGCGCGCGCCTTGCCGAACGGCACCACGAACCCGTCGCCCGGATAGGGCCGCCGCGCCGAGGTGCCGTCGAGCAGCGCGCGGTGTTCGAAGAAGATCACCGGGTCGTTGCCGCGTAGCGCACTCCGCAGGAGTCCCACGGCGTCTTCGGCATTGGAGGGAACGGCGACCTGCCAGCCGGTGGCGTGGACCCAGAGTGCTTCGCCACAGACACTGTGCCAGGGATCGCCGCATTTCGGGGCGTACCCCCCGGGCATCCGCACCACGATCGGCGCGGCCCAGCGGTTGTTGGTCCGCCAGCGCAGCGTGCCGCAGTTGTTGAGCTGTTCGGTCGCGGGATCGGCATACTTCCGGAACTGGATTTCCGGGACCGGGAGCAAGCCCGCGAGGGCCATGCCGACCGCGCGCCCGATGATCCCCTCTTCGGACAGCGAGGTGTCGAAGACCCGCTCCTCGCCGAAGCTCTCCTGCAGGCCCAGCGTCGCGGCATGCACGCCACCCTTGGGCCCGACGTCCTCGCCGAAGACCAGCATCTTGGGGTTGCTGCGCAGCTCGGCCTCCAGCGTCCGGCGCACCGCGGTGAGCAGATTGATGCGCGGGCCCTCGGGGGCGGGCTCCTCGCTGGAGGGCGGAAAGGCGTGGTGAGCGGGAGCCAGTCCGCCGCGCCGTTGCAGCACCGGGCGGCCTTCGGCATCGCGCTCCGTGAACCGGAAGCGGGTAACGCCGCGGGGATCGGGCTCGGCGCGCGCGAGTGCCTCGGCCAATCCGGCTTCCGCGTCGCGGCGGGCCTCGGCGGCGATCGCGGCGAGCCGGGCCTCGTCGACTCCGCCGCCCCGCAGGAACTCGTACAGCCGTGGCAGCGGGTCGGTGGCCTGTTCCTGCTGGAGCAGCGCGGCGCTCTTGTAGGACTGGGTGTCCTGGCCGGAATGCCCCGACAAGCGTGGCACGGTGAGCCGGACCAGGGCGGGCCCGTGCCCGGCGCGAGCGTGCGCGATGCACTCCCCGATCCGGTTGGCGGCTTCGGCGGGATTGGTGCCGTCGCCGCTGGTCACCAGCAGCTGGCGGAACGACCCCAGGTTGGCGGCGATGTCGCCCCCCGGCGTCTGCAGCGTAGCCGGGACCGAGATGCCGTAGCCGTTGTCTTCGATGTAGAACACCAGGGGCAGCCGCAGCGTGGTCGCCAGGGTGAGCGCCGACCAGAAGCCGTTGGTCGCGACCGAGGCTTCTCCTCCTAACACGCAAGCGATCGCTCCCCGCCAGGCGGACTCTCCCAGCACGTCGCGCTGATAGGCGATGGCCTGCGCCCAGCCGGCGGCGGGGGTGTACTGGGAGCCGACGTCGCCGGACATCGGCAGCACCACCGGACCCGGGTCGCGGGGGAGATTGCACACCACCCCGATGTCGCGCCCGTCGCTGAACCCTCCCGACCGGCCCATCGGGGCCGCGAACGCGTCGGTGATGCTGAGGCCGAGCGAGAGCAGCAGCGGCCGGGAGCGATAATAGGCGCCGGCCGCGTCGTGCGGGTGGGTGAGGTGCTCTCCCAGAATCAGCTCCGCGACCTCGTGGCCCCGCGCGGAGAACTGGTAGAGCACCTTCTTCTCGGGCACCAGCCGCTGCTCCTCGGTGTCGTCGAGAAAGCGGGAGACCAGCGAGAGGTAGAGGACACGCTGCCAGTCGATCATGCGGGGTGCTCCTCGGAGGTGCGATACACCGTGCCGCGGAACAACGCGACCAGCTCGTCGCGCTGATTGGTGACGCGGACCAGATAGAACGCCACCCGGTAGCTGGCGCTTTCCTCGCGGCACAGCGCGCTCAGCGTGTCGCCGGGGTGCACCGCGGCCGGATAACTGATGCCGTTCTCGATGCTCATCGTGATGCGGCCGTGCGCGTTGCTGGCAAAGGCGAGCGCGCTGTCCGCCAGCGAATAGGCGATGCCGCCGTGCGCCACGCCGAAGCCGTTCACCATTTCCTCCCGCACGTTCATGCGGCACAGGCACCGGGCGGTGCCCAGCTCCACCACCTCGAGGCCCAGCCAGCGACTGAACTCGTCGCGCGCCAGCATGCCTTCCACCACGCGCTGGGCGCGCTGCTCGGCGTCGTTCACGTGTAGAAGTGCCTCCCTTCTCGCACCATGCGGCGGAGCAGTGGACTGGGGCGATAGCGGGTCTCTCCGTACTCCTCCTGCAAATGCTCCAGGGCGGCCAGCACCACGGCCGGCCCGAGCTCGTCGGCCCAGCGCAACAAGCCCTTGGGGTAGCTCACGCCCTTTGTCATGGCGAGATCGATCTCGTCCCGGGTCGCTACACGCCAGAAGAGCGCATCGATCGCCTCGTTGATCAGCATCGCGACGATCCGGTCCAGCACCACGGTCCCGATGTAGGCGTCGTTGCTCGGCGCCGGCCGCGCCGCACCGTCGCCGTAGTCGTAATGGCCCCGGCCGGTCTTTCGTCCCAGCCATCCCGCCTCGACCAGGCGTTGCTGGGTGACCGACGGCTGGTAGCGCGGATCGTAATTGAGCGCGGCAAACACCGAGCGGGACACCGCCAGATTGACGTCGTTCCCGATCAGGTCCATCAGCTCGAAGGGGCCCATGCGAAACCCGCCCAGGTCGCGCATCGCCCAGTCGATCGTGGGCTTGTCGGCGATGCCTTCCTCGAAGAGCCGGAGCGCCTCTCCGTAGAACGGCCGCGCGATGCGGTTCACGATGAATCCGGGCGTGTCGGAGGCCTGGACGACCGTCTTGCCCCAGCGCTCCGCCAGCGACCGCACGGCGCCGAGGAGCTCGGACCCCGTCGCGAGGCCGGGAATGAGCTCGACGAGCGGAAGCAGCGGCGCGGGGTTGAAGAAGTGCAGGCCGACGACCCGTTCCGGGCGACGGCAGCCGCCCGCAATCGCGGTCACCGAGAGCGAAGAGGTGTTGGTGGCCAGCACGCACTCGGCGGCCACCTCTGCCTCGAGCCGCTGAAATGCCTCGCGCTTCACGGCCAGCTCCTCGACGATCGCTTCGATGACGAGGTTACAATGACGGAAGATGGCGTACTCCCCGGCGCTGCCGGGGGCCCAGGTGACCCGCTCCTCGAGCGCGCGCGCCGCGGCGGCCTCCAGCCGGCCTTTCTCCACTTCCCGGGCGAGCACGCTGCTCAGCCGGGTGCGCGCCTGCTCCAGTGCCTCCGCGCTGGCGTCGGTCACCAGCACTTGGTGGCCGGCCGCGGCGGCCACCTGGGCGATGCCGCTGCCCATCGCACCCGCGCCGAGCACCCCGATTGCGGCGTCCGGCCCGAGCGCAGTCACGTCACTTGCCGGTAAATGAGGGTTTTCGCTTCTCGAGAAACGCCTTGACGCCCTCGGCGTAGTCCTCACTGCGTCCCGCCAGGCCCTGGTACTCGGCTTCCATTTCGAGCTGCTGCTCCAGGGAATGCTGCGACGAAACGGCGAGCAGCTGCTTGATCAGGGAAAGCCCATACGTGGGTTGGGTGGCGAGCTGCGCCGCCAGCCCGAGGGCAGTGGCTTCGAGCTCCGCCCCGGGGCACACCTGATAGATGAGCCCGAGCTCCTGCGCCCGCGTTGCGGGCAGCTTCTCGCCCAGGAGCATCAGGGCCGCGGCCTGCGCACTGCCGACCAACCGGGGCAGCAACCAGGTGCCGCCGGTGTCGGGTACCAGGCCGATCTTAATGAAGGCCTGCAGGAAGCTGGCTTCCTCCGCCGCGATCACGATGTCGCACGCGAGCGCCAGGTTGGCGCCCGCGCCCGCAGCCACGCCGTTGACCCCGCACACGACCGGCTTGGGCATGCGGCGCAGCGCGAGCACCAGCGGGTTATAGAGATTGCGGACGTGGGCGCCGAAGTCCTTGATGCCGACGCCTTCCTGCGGAGCCGCCTCGGCCAGATCCTGGCCGGCGCAAAACGCCCGACCGGAACCGGTGAGATACACCGCCCGAAGCTGCGGGTCGCGGGCTACTTCGGCCAGTATTTGCTGCAGGCTGAGGGACATTGCGGCGTTGAAGCTGTTGAGCACATCCGGGCGGTTGAGCGTAATGCGAGCCACGCCCTGCCGGGCCTCGTAGAGGATGCTCGCTGGCGCCATGAAGTGCCGGTCCGTGAGAAAGCGTACTAAATTAGCACGGCAGCAGAAGTTAGGCCAAAGCGACCACGAGCCATCCCATGCCCAACGCGTTTCTCATCGACGGCGTGCGCAGCCCGATTGCAAGCCTCGGGGGCTCGCTCTCAGGCGTGCGGGCGGACGACCTGGCCGCGCACGTGGTCGCCGGACTCCTTGCCCGCCACGGCGGGCTCGATCCCGCGGCCATCACCGATGTGATCCTGGGCTGTGCCAATCAAGCGGGCGAGGATAACCGCAACGTGGCGCGGATGGCGCTGCTCCTCGCAGGCCTGCCGCCGAGCGTTCCGGGTGAGACGGTAAACCGGCTCTGCGCTTCGGGCATGAGCGCGGTGGCAAGCGCTGCCCGCGCTGCGCGGCTGGGCGAAGGAGATCTCTACATCGCCGGTGGCGTGGAGCACATGACCCGGGCACCCTACGCGCTCTCCAAGGCCGCACAGCCCTTTGGGCGCAGCCAGGAGCTCTTCGACACCAGCCTCGGCTGGCGCTTCGTGAACCCGAAGATGAAGGAGAAGTACGGCATCGAGGCGATGGGCCAGACCGCGGAGAATGTGGCCGAAGAGTGGAAGGTCTCCCGCGTGGATCAGGACCGCTTTGCCGCTGCCTCCCAGCAGAAGGCGGTCGCGGCCAGCGCCCGGGGACGCTTCGCTCAGGAGATCGCGCCGGTGCCGCTGCCTCCCGCCGGCAAGGGCCAGGCGCCCGGGCTGTTCGCGCTGGACGAATTCATCCGGCCCGACACGACGCCCGAGGTGCTGGCCAAGCTCAAGCCCGCCTTCCGGATTGATGGGAAGGGCTCGGTGACCGCGGGGAATTCCAGCGGGCTGAATGATGGTGCCGCGGCGCTGCTGCTCGCGTCGGAGGCCGGCGTGAAAGCGCACGGGCTGGTGCCGAAGGCTCGCTTGGTGGCGAGCGCGGTGGCGGGGGTCGAGCCCAGAACCATGGGGATCGGTCCAGTGCCCGCCACCCGGAAGGCACTCGGGCGGGCGGGGCTCACCCTGAATCAGATGGACGTGATCGAGCTCAACGAAGCGTTCGCTGCCCAAGTGCTGGCCTGCACGCGCGAGCTCGGACTGGCCGACGATGATCCGCGGGTCAACCCCAACGGCGGCGCGATCGCGCTGGGCCATCCGCTGGGCATGAGCGGCGCCCGACTGCTGCTGACGGCGATGCGGGAGCTGGAAGCGAACGGCGGCAGGTACGCGCTCTGCACGATGTGCGTCGGAGTGGGTCAGGGCATGGCGACGATTATCGAGAGGGTCTGAACGATGCGGCGGCTGCTTCCGATGGTGGTCCTCACCGTGCTCGCGCTCGCGGCCCGGCTGCGCGCCCAAGGCGCCACGCTCGACGTGACGGGAGTCGTTTTCCTGGATCGAGACGGGAATGGCGTCCGCGACCGGGGTGAAGCCGGGATTCCGAATGTCGTGGTGTCCGATCAGATCCAGGTCGTGAGGACGGGCGCCGAAGGCAGCTTTCGGATCTCCGCTTCCTCGGGCTGGGGCATGATCTTCGTGAGCGTGCCCGACGGCTACCGTTCGGTGGGCCCCTTCTGGCGGGAAACCCGCTTTGCGGCGGCCAATACCCCGATCGAGTTTGCCCTCGCGCCTGCGCCCACACCTGCCGAGTTCCTCTTTATCCACGCTTCCGATACCCATGTCAGCGAGCAGAGCGTGGTGCGAACCCAGTTGCTGCGCTCGCTGGTGGATTCGCTCAAGCCGGCCTTTGTTTTGATCACCGGCGATCTGGTGCGCGACGCGTTACGGGTTCCCGAGGAAGAAGCCCTGGCCTACTTCAAGCTGTTCCAGCAAGAGGCCGCCCAGTTCCACGTGCCGCTCTGGACCAGCCCGGGCAACCACGACACCTTCGGCATCGAGCGGCACCGCTCCCTCGTAAGCCCCAAGCATCCCCTGTACGGCAGAGGCATGTACCGGCATCTGCTCGGCCCCGATTACTACTCCTTCACCACGGGCGGAATCCACTTCATCGGCCTCAACACAGTGGACATCGACGACCTCTGGTACTACGGCCACGTCGACAGCACCCAGGTGGAATGGCTGCGGCGCGACCTGGCGCAGGTGCCGCCTGAAATGCCGGTGATCACCTTCAATCACATCCCGTTCTTTACCGCGGTGGAGACCATCAACGGTTACATGGACGGGCCACCGGCCCCCACGGCCATCACGGTTGGCGGCCGGACGCAATTCCGTCATGCGGTGTCGAATGCGGGAGCGGTTATCGGGCTCATCTCGGCGGGACACCCGTATCCGCTGGCGCTGGGCGGGCACATGCACACGCGGGAAAGTCTGGCATACGCCGGCGTGCCGACCCGCTTCCATCAGGCCGCCGCGGTGATCGGACCCAGCGACGGCAGCGGTTTGGCGCTGCCATCGGGAGTCACCGTCTATCGGGTGAAGGCGGGGAGGATCGACGACGGGACCTTCGTGCCGCTCGACCACTGAGGCCGCCTACCCGGCGCTCGCTTGCGGCTCAGGGCACCTTGGGCACGGGCGGAGCGACGACCTTCAGCTTGCTGGGATCCTCGAGGATGATGAACGGATTTCGCGGCAGCGCCATGGAGCCCCTGGCGCCGGGGTTGATACCGTCCGATTCGCCGGTGGTCGGCCTACCGGTGACCCGGACCGTCTTTCCCTCATAGTCGCGCGGGTTGCCGAAAGCGGCTACCAGGTGGGACGGCACCACGACGACCACCGTGGCGCTCGGGTGCGGCTTGCCGAGACTGAACCAGATCGCGCCGCCCGGACCCCGATCGGACTTGACCAGCGGACCTTCGACGACCACCTCCTCGTTCAGAAACATCCGCACTTTGGTGTGCTCGACGAGGCGCTGGGCCGAGGTGGCGCCCGGGAAGATCAGGGCAATACTCAGGAGCGCAAGCAGGCGGGGCATGCCGGGATTCCAAGCGAGATTCCGAAAGCTAGGCCGCGGGTCCGCTGACGACAAGCGGATTGCAACAGCGACGCGCTGCGCTCCCGATTATCGTACACGGCCGGAGGAACGCTATGCCCAACGTGTTCGAGTTCGACGGCGTGTGCCCCGTGGTTCACCCATCGGCCTTCATCCACCCCAATGCCACCGTGACCGGGTACGTCACCATCGGCCGCGATGTCTACATCGGCCCCGGCGCCGCGCTCCGGGGCGACTGGGGAGCCATCGAGATCGCGGACGGCTGCAACGTGCAGGAGAACTGTGTGATCCACGCCTTTCCCGGGGTGACCGTGGTGCTGGAGGCGGCGGCGCACGTCGGGCACGGCGCGATCATCCACGGCGCGCGCATCGGACAGAATGCCTTGATCGGCATGAACGCCGTCATCATGGATAACGCGGTCGTGGGCGCGGGAGCGATCGTCGGCGCCCTCTCCTTCGTCCCCGAAGGGATGCAGATTCCCGATCGCATGCTGGCGGTCGGCAGTCCGGCGCGGGTCGTCAAGCCGGTGAGCGACGAGATGCTGGCGTGGAAGTCCGCCGGAACCCGGCTCTACCAGCAGCTCCCCGCCCAGCTGCATGCGACGCTCAGCGCGTGCGAGCCGCTGCGCGAGGTCCCCCCCGGCCGCCCCGCACAACCGCAGCGGTATCAGACCTGGCGGCAGTCCCGGCGCCCCGATTCGGGAGCATGAAGTGAGAACGCTGAGCAGTTACGCCCAGGGGAACTGGGTCGAAGGGAAGGGAGCACCGGTCACGCTGTATCACGCCGTCACCGGCGAGCCGGTCGCCCAGGCGTCGACCGACGGCCTCGATTTCAAGGGGATGCTGGAATTCGCGCGGCGCACCGGCGGTCCGGCGCTCCGGGTCAAGACTTTCCACGAGCGCGCCCGGATGCTGAAAGCCCTCGCGAGCCACCTCATGGAGCGAAAGGACCGCTTCTACGAGCTCTCCGCCGCTACCGGTGCCACGAAGACCGATTCCTGGATCGACATCGAGGGTGGCATCGGCACCCTGTTCGTCTACGCCAGCCGCGGCCGCCGCGAATTCCCCAACCAGCCGTTTTACCTCGACGGAGAAGTCGAGCCGCTCTCCAAGGGCGGCAGCTTCGTCGGCCGCCATATCTGCGTCCCGCTCGAGGGTGTCGCCCTGCACATCAACGCCTTCAACTTCCCCTGTTGGGGAATGCTGGAGAAGCTGGCGCCGACCCTGCTCGCGGGCATGCCGGCCATCATCAAACCCGCCACGGCTACCGCCTTCCTGACCGAAGCCATGGTGCGCGAGATCGTCGCCTCGGAGATCCTGCCCGCGGGAGCGCTCCAGCTCATTGCCGGCAGCGCCGGGGACGCGCTCGATCACGTGATGTGCCAGGACGTGGTGACCTTCACCGGCTCCGCCGTCACCGGGCGCAAGCTCAAGGTCCATCCGCGCATTATCGCGGAGTCCGTCCGGTTCAACATGGAGGCGGACTCGCTCAACTTCTCGATGCTCGGGCCCGACGCGGCGCCCGGCACGGAGGAGTACGATCTCTTCATCAAGGAAGTGGTCCGCGAAATGACCATCAAGGCCGGCCAGAAATGCACCGCGATCCGGCGCACTCTGGTTCCCGCCATCATGGTCGAAGATGTGATTCGCGCCCTCTCGAAGCGGCTTGCCACCACGACGCTCGGTGACCCCGCGGTTGACGGCGTGCGCTGGGGGCCGCTGGTCAGCAAGGACCAGGTCGGCGAGGTCCGCAAGAGCCTCGCGCGCCTCGAGACGGCCGCCGAAGTGGTTTACGGCGATCCCGATCATTTCACGGTGAGCGGGGCCGATCCGGCGAAAGGGGCCTTCTTCCCCGCTGTGCTGCTCCACTGCGGGCGGCCGCTCGATCGCAGCGAGCCGCACGACGTCGAAGCGTTCGGACCGGTGAATACCGTAATGCCCTACGCTTCGGTGGACGAAGCCGTGGAACTTGCCAAGCGCGGCAGAGGGTCGCTCTGCGGCTCGGTCTTCACGGCCGATGACGCCGTCGCGCGCGAGGTCGTGCTCGGCACGGCTGCGTGGCACGGGCGGATTCTGCTCATGAACCGGCACGCCGCCAAGGAATCGACCGGCCATGGGTCGCCGCTGCCCCACCTTATCCACGGGGGACCGGGCCGGGCGGGCGGCGGCGAGGAGATGGGCGGCGCGCGCGGCGTACTCCACTATATGCAGCGCTGTGCGGTGCAGGCGCATCCCACCACGCTGACCCACCTCACCGGCGTGTGGGTCAAAGGCGCCGCGACGCCCACCGATGTGATCCACCCGTTCCGCAAGCACTTCGAAGAGCTGCACATCGGCGACACGCTGTTCACCGCCGGCCGCACCGTCACCGAGGCGGACGTGGTCAATTTCGCCGGGATTTCCGGGGACCACTTCTACGCCCACATGGACGAGGCGGCAGCGGCACGCTCGATCTTCGGGAAACGGGTGGCCCACGGGTATTTCGTGCTCAGCGCGGCCGCGGGGCTCTTCGTCGACCCGGGTGAAGGGCCCGTGCTGGCCAACTACGGGCTCGAGTCGCTGCGTTTCATCAAGCCGGTCTATCCGGGCGACACCATCAAGGTCCGCCTTACCTGCAAGCAGAAGACCGCGAAAGAAACCCCGCCGGACGGCGTCCCGCAGGGCGTGATCGCCTGGGACGTCGAGGTGACCAACCAGCATGAGGAGACCGTGGCGGTCTACACCATCCTCACCCTGGTCCGGCGCCGCGAAGGCTAGTCGCTCCGCAACGCGACCATGGGGTCCACCCGCGTGGCGCGGCGGGCCGGGAAGTAGCTGGCGAGCAGCGCGACCAGCAGCAGCGTCAGCGCGACCGCGCCGAGCGTGAGCGGATCCGACGGACTAACGCCGTAGAGCAGCTTCCGCACCACTCGCCCCCCGGCGAAGGTTCCCGCCAGCCCGATCGCCAGGCCCAGCGTGACCAGCCGCACGGGCCCCGCGAGCACCGAAAGCACCACTTTGCGGCGGTCGGCGCCGAGGGCCATGCGAATGCCGAACTCGCGGGTGCGTTGTGTCACCGTACTGGACGTCACACCGTAGACCCCCAGCGCCACCAGCAGCAGCGCCGCGGCCGCAAAGCTGCCGACCAGGATGAGCACCAGGCGACGCTCCGCCAAAGAGCCGCGCAGGGCGTCGCGCATGGTCGCCATGGCGATGATCGGCTGCTCGGGATCTACCTCGCGGAGCGCCCGGCGCGCCTCGCCGGCCAGGCCGATCGCGTTGCGTTCCGTCTGCACCACGATGGTGAGCCCGCGGTAGGGCAGGTAGCCGTGCGGCACGTAGAGCTGCCCGCGCCCTTCCTCCTGCAGGCTGTACAGCCGCACATGGCCCACCACCCCCACGACCTGGAGCGAGTCGCCGTCGATGGTGACCACCTGGCCGACGGCGTTGCCGCCCGGGAAGTAGCGCTTGGCGACCAGCTCGTCGATCAGCGCCACCCGGGCCGTGCTGTCGCGGTCGGTCGCGTCGAATTCCCTCCCGGCGATGATGGGGACACCCAGGGCCGCGAAGTAGCCCGCGGTCGCCGGACCCGTGTCGCCGAGCATGACATCGTGCTCGCGGTTGCCGGTGTTGGCGGGCGATGCCGGGAAGAACACGCCGCTCTGGTCCGCCCCACCCGAGAAGGGCAGCATGGTCGAGGCGCCGACCGCCGTGACGCCGGGCAGCGCGCGCAGCGCGTCCTGGTAGCGCGTGAAGACGTCGGCGACCGGTTGCCCCGTGGCGTACTTGGCCCGGCTCGCCATCAGGTCGATCGTGAGCGCCTCCTGCGCAGTGTACCCGGGATCCACCCGCAACAGCTTCACGAAGCTGCCCAGCAGCAGCCCGGTGCCCGCGAGGAGAATCATCGAGAGGGCGAGCTGGGCCAGGACGAGACCCTGCCGCAGCCGCACACCGGACCGCGACGGCGACTTCTCGCGCAATACGGTCGAGATGTCACTCCGCCGCGAATGGAAGACCGGCGCGACGCCCATGCCCAGGCCGACCAGGACCGCGATTCCCAGGGTCACCGCCAGCACGCCCAGGTCGATACCGATCTCGCTCCGGCGCGGCAACCCGGCGGGCGCCAGGGCCAGCAGTCCGCGCAGCGCCAGGCTGCCCAGGCCGGCTCCCATCGCCCCGCTCGCGGCCGCGAGCAGGATCGTTTCGGTCAGCAGCTGCCGGGTGATGCGGCCCTGGCCCGCGCCGATGGCGCGGCGTACCACCAGCTCGCGCTCGCGCCGAGCGGCCCGCACCAGCGCCAGCACTGCGAGGTTGGCGCACATGATCAGGATCAGCAGCGCCACCGCGGCGAGCAGCGCGAGAAGCGCCGGCCGCACTGCACGCACCATGCGCTCCTGCAGGAGCACCGGCACGAACTTGAAGCCCTGCTTGCCGTACACCTCCGCGTCGAGCCGGCGCGACAGGGACTGCAGCTCCGCCCGGGCCGCGGGTACGGTCACGTCCGCCCGGACCCGCGCCAGCAGGCCCAGGGAATGGTTGACCGGGCTCATGGCCGCGAGCGTGTCCACGATGGGCCGGTAGACGTCGGCGTCGGACGGCGAGCCGAGGCTGCTCTGGGCGGAAAACCGGAAGCTGGCCGGCAGAATGCCCACCACGGTGGTGAGCTTGCCGTCGAGCAGGATCGGCTTGCCGAGCAGTGCACTGTCGCCGCCGAAGCGCTGGATCCAAAGCTTGCGGCTCAGCACCGCGACGGGCGGGGCGCCCGGCTGATCTTCGCCCGGGCCGAAGCCGCGGCCGCGCTCGGGGCCGCTGCCGAGCACCTGGAAGAAGTTGGCGGACACCGCCGACACCCGCACCTGCTGCGGCTCGCTCCCGTCGCTGCCGCCCAGCGTCGCGCTGCCGTTGCGCAGTGCCGCGAACCCCTCGAAGGAGCGGGACTCGCGCCGCAGCCGGACGACTTCGGGACCGGTGATCCACGCCTCGGGCACGCCGATCCAGTCGAGGCCGTCCCACAGCACCATCAGGCGCGCCGGATCCCGATAGGGCAGCGGCTTGAAGAGGATGCCGTTGGCCACGCTGAAGATGGAGGTGTTCGCGGCGATGCCCAGCGCCAGGGTCAGCACGACCGTCACGACGTACCCGGGGCTCCGCGCCAGGGAGCGGATGCTGTAGCGCGCGTCGCGCAGCAAGTCCTCGAGCCAGGAGCCGCCCCGGGCTTCGTGGCCCTCCTCCTTGAAACGCTGCACTCCGCCGAAGCTGGCCAGCGCTCGGCGGCGCGCCTCGTCCGGCGCGACCCCCATGCGCTCGAGCTCGGCGGCCTCCATGTCGACGTGAAAGCGCATCTCGGCGTCCATCTCGCGGTCGTGGACCCTGCTGCGGAAGAACCTCATGGAGACCCCTCAGGTGGCCTTGAGCACCGCTTCGACCGCGCCGGCGAAGAGCCGCCAGTTGGCGCGCTCCTCGAGCAGCCGCGCGCGGCCCGCCGCGGTGAGGGTGTAGAACTTGGCCCGGCGGCCTTCCGGGGAAATGCCCCAGGCCGCCTCGATCAGCCGCCGCTCCTCCAGCCGGTAGAGCGCCGGGTAGAGCGAGCCTTGGTGGATCTGGAGCACTTCCTGGGAGAGCTGCTGCACCCGCTTGGAGATCCCCCAGCCGTGCAGCGGCCCCAGCCGGAGGGTCTTGAGGATGAGGAGATCGAGGGTGCCCTGCAGCAGATCGGCGCGGTCGGCCATGGTCCAATGCCTAGAGTGTCGACAACAAGCTCGCGTTCTTGTTGTCGGATGTCAAGGTATCGGCTGGACGCCTCGACCCCGCCTGAGTAATCTCCGGCCCGTCCGCCTGCGCGTCCTTTCCGTCCGAGAGACTCCTATGCGCCGCGTGATCTCCGTCGCTTTGCTCGCCTTCGTCACCCTGCCGCTCGCCGCCCAGCAGCCCGCCCCGCCGCCCGCTCCCGCCGATCCGCGCCTCGAGGCGCTCAAGCGCGAGCTGATCGCGGACATCGACTCCCGCGCCAAGTTCACCCAGGAAATGGTCGACCAGATTTTCTCGTTCGGCGAGCTCGGCTTCCAGGAGTTCGAGACCTCGAAGTACTTGGTCGGGATCCTGCGCAAAGAAGGCTTTACGGTCCAGGAGAACTACCTCGGGATCCCGACCTCCTTTGTGGCGACGTGGGGATCCGGCAAGCCGGTCATCGGGCTGGGCACCGACATCGACGGGATTCCTCAGGCGTCCCAGAAGCCCGGCGTCGCCTGCCGGGCGCCGTTGATTCCCGGCGCCCCCGGTCACGGCGAAGGGCACAACAGCGGCATGGCGGTCAACATCACCGCCGCACTCGCGCTCAAGAAGATCATGGAGCGGGATCACCTCCCCGGCACCATCAAGGTCTGGCCCGGGGTGGCCGAAGAGCAGATCGGCACCAAGGCCTACTACGTGCGGGGGGGCCTGTTCAAGGACGTGGACATCAATCTCTTCAGCCACGTCAGCAGCGGCTTCGGCGTCCAGTGGGGCTCGAGCGACGGGACGGGGCTGGTGTCGGTGCAGTACACCTTCAAGGGCCAATCGGCTCACGCAGCCGGCGCGCCCTGGCGGGGACGCAGCGCCCTCGATGCGGTCGAGCTGATGAACATCGGGTGGAATTATCGCCGGGAGCACCTCCGCTTGCAGCAGCGCTCGCACTACGTGATCACCAATGGCGGTGACCAGCCCAACGTGGTCCCCCAGAACGCCTCGGTCTGGTACTACTTCCGCGAGCTCGACTACCCGCACATCCGCGAGCTGTGGGCCATGGGCGACTCCATCGCCGCCGGCGCCGCCCTGATGACGGGGACTACGCTCGAGCCGGTGCGGATGCTCGGCAGCGCGTGGCCGCAGTATTTCAGCAAGCCGATCGCCGAGGCCATGGCGGCGAATATCCAGAAGGTGGGCATGCCCAAGTGGAGCGAGGAAGACCAGCGCTTTGCCAGGGCCCTGCAGGAGGAGCTCAAGAATCCGCGCAGCGCGGGCCTCGACACCGGGCTTCGCGCGCTCCAGGGGCCGGTGCCGGAGGAACAGAAGCGGGGCGGCGGCTCGGACGACATCGGGGACGTGACCTGGACCGTTCCGACGGTCACGCTGCGGTTTCCCTCGAATATTCCCGGCCTGCCGGGGCACAACTGGACCGACGCGATCGCGATGGCGACGCCGGTGGCCCACAAGGGCGCGACGGCGGGGGCCAAAGCGATGGCGATGACGATGCTCGACATCGTGCTCACCCCGAAGCTGGTGAGCGATGCCTGGGACTTCTTCCGCAACGTGCAGACCAAGACCACGAAGTATGAGCCGCTGATCCGGCCCGAAGACCGGCCGGCGATCGACCTCAATAAGGGGATTCTGGAGAGGTACCGCGAACAGATGCGGCCCTTGTACTACGACTCCAAGAAATACAAGAGCTACCTCGAGCAGCTGGGGATCAAATACCCGACGGTGCGCGCGGCGGACGGGAGCTGTGGTTCGGCGGCGGTGCCCTGAGGGAGCGCCCCTAGCTGCCTGGAACCCTTGCAGTAGCTTGGAGGAACACCCCGGCCCAGTGAGCCTTGCGATGACCAATGCCACGATCGCCGACAGCCGGCTGGACAACGAGGCGCCGACAGTCGAGCCCCCCCCGGAAAGCCTCGATAAGGTCCGCGACATCCTCTTCGGCGGGCAGATGCGCGCCGTCGAATCCCGTATTCAGGGACTGGAATCACGCCTGCTCCAGGCCCAGGACAGCCTGAAGGCGGAGTTCACCAAACAGCTTGATGCGCTCGACGGGACGCTGCAGAAAGAGGTCCAGTCCCTCGCGGAGCGGCTCGGCACCGAGCGCGCCAAGCGCACCGAGGAGCTCAAGGCGCTGGCCGCCGACCTCAGGGAATCGCTGAAGAATCTCGAGCAACGGCACCTCCAGCTCGAAGTGAGCAGCGGCACGGCCGATGCGGATCTGCGGGAGGGGATTCTGCAGCACAGCAAGGCGGTCTCCGCGGACATCGCCCGGCTGGCAGAGCGACTCACCTCCGAGCTCACCCGGTCGGTGCAGGAGCTCAAGGCGGAAAAAGCGAGTCTGTCCGCGCTGGCCTCCCTGTTCTCGGATATGGCGTCGCGACTCAACGGGCCGACGCGGGACTGAGCGGTGCCCGACGGTCGAACGACCCCGCCCGACTACCTTGGTCTGGCCGGGGAGTATGACCCGACCTCGGCGGAGTTCGCCGAGTTGCGCGAGCTGCTGCTGGGCGAGGAGCGCCGTCAGCTCGCGGCGCTGCAGCAGCGCGTCGAGGCGCAGAGCAAGAACGCCGAAGAGGTCGCCGAGCTGCTTCCCGAGGCCATCGCGTTGCGCTCGGGCCGGGACCGCCAGCTGGCCCGCGCGCTCGCGCCCACGATGGAGAGCGCGATCAGCGAGTCGGTGCGCCGCAATCCGCGCGAGATCGCGACCGCGATCTTCCCGGTGCTGGGGCCCGCGATCCGCAAGGCGCTCGCGGAGACGATGGCCGCGCTGGTCGAATCGATCAATCGCGCGGTCGAGCACACCTTCTCGTTTCGCGGCCTGGCATGGCGCCTCGAGGCGTGGCGGACCGGCACCCCCTACGCCCAGATCGTCCTCAAGCACGCGCTGGTCTATCGCGTCGAGCAGGTATTCCTGATCCACGCGGAAACCGGCCTCCCGCTGGGGCACGCCGCGTCCCCCGATCTCAAGTCGTCCAACGCCGACTTGATCTCGGGCATGCTGACCGCCATTCAGGACTTCGTCAGCGATTCCTTCCGTCAGCAGGAAGACGGCCGGCTGCGGACCTTCAGCGTGGGCGAGCTCACCGTCCTGGTGGAGGCGGGGCCCCAGGCCGTGCTCGCAGCGGTGGTCAGGGGACAGCCCCCGGACACGCTGCTGCGCAAGCTGCAGGACCGGCTCGAGACCATCCATCTCCAGTTCGCCGCCGCCTTTGCGGACTTCTCGGGAGACCCGGCGCCCTTCGAGGCGGCGCGGCCGCTGCTGGAAGAATGTCTGGAGACGGTGCTGAGTCATGATCGTCCCCGGGCCGCCCGTCCCCGCCTGGCCTGGCTTCGCTGGGCCGTGCCACTGGTGCTCCTGGGTGGAGCCCTGGCCGGGCTGGCCTGGCGGTCGCAGCGCCGCTGGGCCAATGCGGTCGCTCGCCTCGAGGCAGAGCCGGGCATCCAGATCGTCCAAGCGAGGCGGAGCCTGGGGACCTGGCGCTTCCGCGGGCTCAAGGATCCACTGGCCGCCCAGCCGGCGGTTATCCTCGCCGGGCTCGGCGCGGATACCACGGGACTCGATGCGCGGTGGGAACCGTATCTC
>DATCWE010000054.1:0-19965 GCA_036566495.1 Gemmatimonadales bacterium
GCCGGCCGCCTACGAATTGCTGCGGTTCGGGCTGCCACTCGTCGCCACGTCGGGCGCGGTGCTGCTCATGACGACGGGGGGGCGCTATGCCCTGGAGCAATTCGGCACGCTGACGGACGTGGGCTTGTTCGCCCTGGCGACGACTTTCGGCATCGTGCTGGTGAATCTCGGCAACGCTCCCTTCATGCAGGTGTGGGAAGCGGCGCGCTTCCGCATTGCGCAGCGGCCGGATCGTGATGCGCTCTACGCGCGGGCGTTCATCCTGCTGAACGTCTCGCTCTTCCTGGTCGCGACCGCCATCGCCATCTTCGTGCACGATTACCTCGCGATCGCCGCTGCTCCCGCCTACGGGCCGGTCGCTCAGCTGGTGCCGCTGACCCTCGCCGCCTACCTGATGCAGTGCTGGACCATGATCGTCGATACCGGAGTCCTGCTGGCGGACAAGACCTCCGCCATCGCGCGGAGCAACTGGCTCGCGGCCCTGGTCTCGCTGGCCGGGTTCGTCACCCTGGTGCCGGAGTGGAAGACCCTCGGCGCCGCCATCACCCTGCTGCTCGCTTTCGGGGTTCGCTTTCTGACGGTGTACTGGAGCGCCCAGCGCTTGACGCCGATCCGGTATCAATGGGCTCCGGTGTGGCGCATGGCCGCGGGCAGCGTCGTCGCGGTGGCGCTCGGCGCGCTGGTGCACACCCCAGCGCGAGCGTTGTCCCTGCTCGCTCACGCCCTTATTTATGCCGGCTTCATCGCGTGGCTGTGGATTTCCAACGTGGTGGCCGAGTCGGATCGGGCCCGGGCACGCGAGCTGCTGCGCGCTCTGTTGCGGCGGCGGTCGCAAGTGGCGGTGACGTGACGGCCCAGGGAAATCGTGTCGGGGAGGAGCGAGCGAGATGACCGAGCGGGAGCGCGTCCTCGCGCTGATCCCGGCGCGCGGAGGATCGCAAGGGATCCGCCACAAGAACCTGACCCGGGTGGACGGGATCTCGCTGGTCGGGCGAGCGGCGCTGCTGGGCCGCCGCTTTGCCGCGTTGCATCCTCGGCTGCAGGTTCGGGTCCTCGTAGACTCCGATGACCCCGCCATCCTCGACGAAGGATTGGCCTGGGGCGCCGAAGCGCCTTACCAGCGGCCCGCGGAGCTGGCCGGACCCGAAGTCTCGACCTATGCCTCGACCGCCTATCTTCTGGAGCGGCTCCAGCGCGATGGATTCGAGGTCCAGACCGTCCTGCTGCTCCAGCCGACCTCCCCGCTGCGCTCCATCGCGGACGTGCGCCGCTGCTGGGAGCGCTATGATCCCCCGCAGGTCCCTTCGGTCATCTCGGTGAGTGAAGCCGCCAAATCTCCCCGCCTGGCCATGCGTCTGGACGGGTCGGGCGCACTGCGCTGGGACGGTGAGGCACCGCCGTCGAACGCGCGCCGGCAGGACTTTCCGGTGGCATACTATCCCAATGGAGGCGTGTACGTGGAGCAGACGGCGTTTCTGCGTAACCACCAGGCCTTTATCGTGGCGGGTGCGAGCCACGGGGTGGTAACTCCGAGCTTCACCTCGATCGATATCGATACGGAGAGCGATCTGCTGCTGGCCAACGCTCTCGCGCGGCTGGGTTCCGGGCGACCTCCCCGGATCGAAGCAGTGGCCTCGCTGCAGGAGGCCCGCGAGCGGAGCGCTCGGGCGGGCGAAGCCTGGCTGCGCGATGCCGAGGGTCCGCGGGACTGGGTGGGCCGGGGTCCGGGAGAGTCGCAGGGGGTGGTGATCGAAGGAACGCCGGGACCGGCGGACGCGAGCAGCCCCGCCCTGAGTGTCTGGCGCTGTCTGGGGGCGGATCCCCTGACCCTGGCCATCGGGGACGGACCAGTGCTGAATCGGTACCGGGAGCAGTTATATGTTCCGGACGTCATCCTCGCACCCGCCGGCGTGAGCGAGCAGGTGCGAGCGCTCCTCCGCATGTCGGCCCCCTGTTGAGGTGGAGTCTGTCGTGAGCACGCTGCCTTGGTTCGAAATCTCCGGCCGCCCGATCGGGCCAGGATCCCCGCCGCTGGTGATCGCGGAGATCGGGATCAACCACGAAGGGAGTGTGGCCAAGGCGGTGCGGATGATCGACGATGCCGCCGCGGCCGGATGCGAGTGCGTCAAGATCCAGTCGCACGTCATCAGCGACGAGATGATCCCCAACCGCGTGGTGCCCGGGAATGCGTCGGAGAGCATCTGGGACATCATGTCCCGTTGTGCCCTGAGCGAAGCGGAAGAGGCCCGCTTGAAGGCGCACGCCGAGGCCCAGGGTCTGCTCTTCCTTTCCACGCCCTTCTCTCGCGCGGCCGCGGACCGGCTGGCTCGGCTGGGAGTTCCCGCCTTCAAGATCGGATCGGGGGAGTGCAACAACTATCCCCTGATCCGCCATATCGCGGGGTTCGGGAAGCCGGTGATTCTCAGCACGGGGATGAACGATCTGGCCAGCATCACGCCAAGCGTCGAGATCCTGCGCGCGGCGAAGGTGCCTTTCGCGCTGCTGCATTGCACCAGCATGTATCCCACCCCGTACGCGAAGGTGCGCCTCGGAGGCCTGGCCGAGCTCGGGCGGGCGTTTCCGGATGCCGTGCTCGGCCTCAGCGACCATTCCCTCGGCAATTACACCAGCTTCGCCGCCGTGGCGCTGGGGGCCAGCATTCTCGAGAAGCATTTCACCTCGGATCCGGGCTGGCCGGGGCCGGACATTCCGATCTCCATCGACCCCGCGGGCCTGGCAGACCTGGTGCGCGGAAGCCGCGCGATTCAGTTGGCGCTGGGAGGAACCAAGGACGTGCTGCCCGAGGAGCAGCCGACCATCGCCTTCGCGTACTCCTGCGTGGTGACCACCCGGCCGGTGATCGCCGGCGAAGCGTTCACGCCCGACAATCTGTGGGTCAAGCGTCCGGGCACCGGCGAGTTCCTGGCGCGGGACTACGAGCGCCTGCTGGGTCGCCGCGCGGCGCGCGATCTCCCGGCCGACAAGCAGGTCGAGAGCGCGGATCTGGCCCCGGCATGAATCCGCGCCGCGTGGTCTTCGTCACCGGCACGCGCGCCGATTTCGGCAAGCTCAAGCCGCTCATGCGGGTGCTGGCCGGAAGCGGCGGGTTCCAGCTGACCGCGTTCACAACCGGGATGCACATGCTGGCCCGGCATGGTATGACGGTCAACGAGGTGATCAAGTCGGGGCTGGCCGAGGTGTTTCCGTTCGTCAACCAGGGTGGCGCGGCCGGGACGACGATGGAAGGCGCCCTGGCCACCACGGTCCAGGGCTTGTCGCACTTCGTGCGCGAACGGGCGCCCGACCTGCTGGTGGTGCACGGGGACCGGGTGGAGGCGCTCGCGGGGGCCATCGTGGGCGCTCTGAACAACGTGCTGGTGGCGCACATCGAGGGCGGCGAGCTGTCCGGCACGGTGGACGAGCTGATCCGCCACGCCGTCAGCAAGATGTCCCACGTTCACTTCGTCGCCAACGAGGAGGCATCGCGGCGGCTGCGGCGGATGGGGGAGCGTGCCGATTGCGTGCATGTCATCGGCTCGCCGGACATCGACGTCATGATATCTCCGGAGCTCCCTCCGCTCCGCGAGGTGCTGGAGCACTACGCGATTCCCTTCACGGACTACGGCATCCTGCTCTACCATCCGGTCACCACGAATCTGGGCGATGTGCCTGCCCGGGCGAACCGGCTGGTCGACGCGGTGCTGGCTTCGGGGAGGCAATTCGTGGTGATCGCGCCCAACAACGACCACGGTGCCGAAGACGTCGTGCGCGCGCTCCGCCGGCTCGACGACGCCAGCCGCTTCCGGCACCTGCCGAGCCTCCGCTTCGAGGCGTTCCTGGTGCTGCTGCGCGAGGCGCGGGCGATCGTGGGGAACTCTTCCGCGGGGATCCGGGAGGCGCCGGTCTACGGGATCCAGACGATCAATCTCGGCACCCGGCAAAAGAACCGGTTCAATCATTCCTCGATCCTCGATCTCGAGGAGTCCGATCCCGGCTTGCCCGCGGCGCTGGCCGGCATGGGCAAGCGCTACGAGGCCAGTCACCATTTCGGTGATGGGCGCAGCGCGGCGCGTTTCCTCGCGGTGCTGCAATCGCCACAGTTCTGGGCGGTCTCCGCTCAGAAACAATTCGACGACGTGACAGATCCGGCGTGATGACGCGGCTGCTGATCGTGGATGCGATGGAGATCGGGCGCGGCGCCTCGTCGCTGCTGTGGGCGGTCGACCGGCTGCGGCTGATCCGGAGCCTCGGCCTGCAGGTGGTGCCGTTGACGCCCTGCGAGTCCGGCTACCGGCCGCGCGGGGAAGGCTGGACGGAGCGCTTGCGCGCGGCCATCGAAGAGGCGCACGAGGCGGTTCGCAACACGGTGCCGGACGCCGTCGGGTGGGCGATCGAGGCGGTTCCCTCGCTCTCCGTCGCCGACGAGGCCTCGCTCACCGAGGCCTCGATGTCGCTCGGCGTCCCACTCCTAGTGGCCGAGCAAGCCGCCGCGCTCGGGCAGCGCTCCTGGATCTTCACGGGAACCGGGGTGCGCGGGCGGATGATGCGCACCGCGCTGCGGGGCAATTCCTCGCGCATCGGGGTGATCGGTCCCTGGGGCCAGCCGCCCCGGCCGCGGGAAGCCGGAGGCGAGGTGGTGACTCCCCCTGCCGACGTCGGCGGGAGCATTCTGGTCGTGGCCGGGTCGAACGCGATGGCGGGCTCTCTCGATCCCGTGGCCGCCCGGCTGCGCGACCTCTCGACGCACCCGGTGCATCGCATGTCTACCGACGAGCTGCCCGAGCGGAGTCCCGGCAGCTCGCCCCGGCTGGAGATGGAAGTCGTGGGGAACGAGCCGGTCGAATGGTCCGCGACGAAGCGGCTAATGGCCCGCACGGCGCTGGCGGCGGGGAAGGAGCTGCTGCGGAGCGGCCATGGCATGCGGGACCAGGTGATGGCGCTCAAGGAATGGCTGCGACAGAGCCCGCCCTCCCTGATCATCGTCGGGAACGATCGCGTGGGGCCGGGGGCGGCGCTGGTGTGCGCCGCACGGAGTCTGGGGATCCGGACGCTCTCGGTGCAGGATGGCGTCGCGGCGGACGAGCCGCTCTGGTGGATCCGGCACGCCGAATGGACCGCGAGTAACGGGACGCAGCTGCGCGACCTGCTGGTGGCGCGAGGGGCTCCCGGGGCCAACATCCGAATCACGGGGCAACCCCGCTACGGTCCGCTCGAGAAGAGCGCGAGCTCCCGGCGGGCCGAGCGGCAACGGGAACGGGCGGCGCTGCCGCGCAGGGGGTCGCCGCCCGTCGTCCTGGTGGCGCTGCAGGACAAGCATGATGTGTCGTTCGTGCGCGAACTGCTGTACGGCATCGCCATTCTGGCCGAGCTGCGTCCGGTGAACATCATCGTCCGGCCGCATCCGTCGAGCAACGTCGAGTCGGCGGAATGGCTCCCGCCCGATGCCAAGTCCTCCCAGCGCTGGGTGGTCGACTCGACGACTCCGGCCATGGAAGCGCTGGAGCAGGCGACTATCGTGGTCGGACAGTATTCCACGATGCTGGCCGAAGCGGCCGCGCGCGGGATTCCGGTGGTGAGCTTTCACCCCGCGCCCGCGCCCGTCACCCTCGACCTGTCCGCCTGCGGCGTGGCGCAGAGCGCCGGCAACACGGAGGACCTGGTGTTGCGGTGCCTCGACGCCATCGACGGGCGGGGGCCCCCGGACGACGCCCCGGAAGCGGCGCTGGCTTTGCTCGGAGCCCTCGATGGCCGGTCGGAGGACCGCGTCGCGGCCTTTGCACTGGAAATCCTGAAGGCATAGGCCTCCGGCCGTGAGCCTTACGCCGTGCCCGGCCTGCGACGGCCCCCTCGTGCTCATGGTGCGATGCGTCGGTCGCTACGCGTACTACCGTTGCACCGACTGCAGCCTGGTGACGAGCCTGCCAATGCCGTCGTCCGAGGAGCTGCAAGCGTTCTACGACGGCTTCCTGTTCGGCGCGCCCGATCCAAGAGAGCATGAGCTGAATCAGCTCGGCATCCAGCGGAATGTCCGGAAGATTCTCCAGGACTGCCGGGAACGGGGCGGGCTGGTCGTGCCCTTCTCGGTGCTCGATTGGGGGGGCGGTGTCGGATACTATGCCAATGCCTTCGCGAAGGCGGGATGCCGCTGTACGCTGATCGACATCGATGCGAAGGCGTGCCAGTACGCGCGCGAAACGTTCGCGGGGGCGTTTGAAGTCATCAACGCCGATCCGGCGCGCCATCCCCTGGCCGAGCAGTACGACCTGGTGTTCTGCAATCAGGTCATCGAGCACTGCCCCGACCTGGTCGGACTGGTCGACGCGATCCGGCGCGCCGTACGACCGGGCGGAATCGCCATCATCACCACGCCCAATCAGCAATGCAAGGAATGGCTGTTTCGGCCCCAATGGTTTTCGTATTACCTGCGGAGGGTGGCCCGATCCACCTGGCAGCTTCCGATGGCCCTCGCTCATTTCCTGCGGACGCCCTGGGTTTGCTGCGACCCGCCCCGCCACCTGCATGCCTTCAACCGCAAGAGCCTGGCGCGGCTGCTGGATCGCAGCGGCCTGACCGTCATCGCGAGCTTCGGGCAGTTCAGCGACTCCCAGTACTACGGCCTGCCGATTCATGACTTCGACTGGAAGATCCGCCGCCTGCGCAGCATCCTGAGAGTCGGCCTCAACGTCGTCAACCTCGGTGGCATGCGAATGCTTCACCTGCTATCACCCGGCGGAGCATGGGGCGACAACCTCATCGTGTTCGCGCGGCCGGCTCGACAGCCCGGGTGACTTCCGCCGTCGCGCCGAAGCCACCGGTTGACGCCCCCCCCGGCGCCGGGCGAGATTCTCGAACATGACTGCTTCCGTGAGCGCGCCCGCCACGTTGCTCGACCTGCTGCAGCCGATTCCCGCCGAACAGATCGCCATCATCGTGCCGGAACAGAATCTCCGGGTGAGCTATGGCGCGCTGCGCCGGCAGGTGGAGTCGCTCGCTGGGGCTTTGGCCGCGGCCGGCATTGGCCGGGGCGACCGGGTGGGCATGGCCCTCCCCAACGGGCTGCCCCAGATCGTGGCGTTCCTCGCCGCGTCGATGGCGGGCACGGCGGCGCCGCTCAATCCGGCATATAAGGAGGAGGAGTTTCGCTTTTATCTGGAAGACACCAATGCGCGCGTGCTGCTGCTCCCGCCCGAAGGAGCCGAGGCGGCGCGCCGCGCCGCCGGCGGGCGGGTGCCCATCCTGAGCGTGGAGATGGACGCCGCCGGTGACGTCACGCTTTCCGGGACGACGGGGACGCGGGCGTGGCAGCCTCCCGCGCTGGACGACGTGGCGCTGATCCTGCACACCAGCGGCAGCACCGGACGCCCCAAGCGGGTCCCACTGAGCCATGCCAACCTCTCGATCTCGGCGCGCAACGTGGCCCGGAGCTACGACCTCGGCAGCACGGACGTTTCGCTGTGTGTGATGCCCCTGTTCCACGTGCACGGGCTGGTGGCTTCCACGCTGGCCACGCTTGCCACGGGGGGAACGGTGGTGGTGCCGGCGAAATTCAATCCGCTTTCCTTCTGGCGCGTGGCGCGCGAGTACGGCGTGACCTGGTATTCGGCCGTGCCGACGCTGCACCAGCTCCTGCTGGCACGCGCCGGGTCGGAAACCGCCCGCCCCGCCGGCGCGGAGAAGCTGCGCTTCATCCGCTCCTGCAGCGCGGCGCTCCCGCCCCCGGTCATGGCCGAGCTGGAGGCCCGCTTCGGGGCGCCGGTGCTGGAGGCGTACGGCATGACGGAGGCCGCCCACCAGATGGCTTCCAATCCACTGCCCCCCGGACAACGTTTGCCAGGATCCGTGGGGAAGGGCACCGAGGTCATGATTAGCATCATGGATGAGCGGGGCCAGCATCTGGGTACCGGCGAGCGGGGCGAGGTGGTGATCAAAGGCCCCAACGTGACCGCCGGCTACGAAAGCAATCCGGAGGCGAATGCGGCGTCGTTCGTGGACGGCTGGTTCCGCACCGGCGATCAGGGGTTCCTGGACGCGAACGGCTACCTCACGCTGGTGGGCCGGCTCAAGGAGCTGATCAACCGCGGCGGCGAGAAGATCTCCCCGCGGGAGATCGATGAGGTGTTACTGGGGCACCCCGCGATCGCCGAAGCGGTGTGCTTCGGGGTCCCCCATGCCACGTGGGGCGAGGAAGTCGCGGCGGTGGTGGTGCTCCGCGCCGACACGAGCGAGTCCGACCTCCTGGCCTATTGCCGGGAACGATTGGCCGACTACAAGCGTCCCAAGCAGATCCACATTGCGGACGCGATTCCCCGCACGGCGACGGGCAAGATCCAGCGGCGAGTGGTGGCGGAGGCGTTCGCACCCAAGGCGTCGTGAAGATCGTCGTCGCGGGGGCCGGCGCGATCGGCGGTTACCTGGGTGCCAAGCTCGCGCGGGCGGGGGCCGATGTGGTGCTGTTCGCCCGGGGCCCGCATTTGCAGGCGATGCAGGAGCGCGGGTTACGGGTGATCAGCCCCGAGGGCGACTTCGACGTGAAGCCCGCGGTCACCGGCGAGCTCGCCTCGATCGGGCCGGCCGACGTTGTGTTTCTCGGGGTGAAGGCGCACAGCCTCACCGGGCTGGCTCCCGCGCTGCGCTCGCTCTTCCATCACGATACCGTCGTGGTCAGCACGCAAAACGGCATTCCCTGGTGGTATTTCCAGGGCGCGGGCGGCGAGCTGGACGGGCTCTCCCTCGAGCGGGTCGATCCCGGCGGAGTGATCGCGCGGAGCATCGAGCCCCGCCGGATCGTGGCTTCCCTGGCGTATTTCTCCACCGACCTGGCGGCGCCGGGCGTCATCCATCACGTCGAGGGCAATCGGATCAGCCTGGGCGAGCCGAGCGGAGAGCGCACGGAGCGGGTCAAGCGGCTGGCCGAAGCCCTGATCGCCGCGGGCCTGCGGGCCCCGGCGACGACGCGGATCCGCCACGAGATCTGGGTCAAGCTGCTGGGCAATGTCGCGTTCAACCCGATCAGCGCGCTCACCCGCGGTACGCTGGAAGCCATGGTGCAGGATCCGGAGGTAGCGCGCGTCGTGCGCGAGGTGATGGGCGAGGCGGAGGCCGTGGCCGGGAAGCTGGGCATCGAGCTTCCGATCTCGATCGAGCAGCGGATGGCGGGGGCCGGGAAAGTCGGCGCCCACAAGACGTCGATGCTGCAGGATCTCGAGGCCGGCCGGCCCCTGGAGCTCGAAGCGGTCGTGGGCGCCGTGGTCGAGCTGGGAGAACGGCTCGACGTGGCGATGCCGGCGACGCGCACGGTCTACGCATTGGTGAAGCTGCTGGGCGCGAACTCGCGGACCCGGGAAGCGGGGAGGGGGGGATGAAGCTGCACAACAAGTGGTTCCAGCTGGTGGCCTCGCTCCTCGCGATGATCATGATCGCGAACCTGCAGTACGCCTGGACGCTGTTCGTGAAGCCGTTGCAGGCGAGCACTGGATGGAAACTCTCGGACATTCAATTCGCGTTCACGCTCTTCATCCTGTTCCAGACCTGGGTGCAACCTTTCGACGGCTGGCTGATCGACCGGCTGGGGCCGCGCGGCTTCATCAGCGCGGCGGGACTGATGTGCGGCCTGGGCTGGGCAGGGATGGGCTACGCCACCACCCTGCCGGCGCTGTATGGCTTGTATTGTGTGGCGGGCATGGGCGCGGCCTTCGTGTACAGCGCCTCGATGGGATCGGCGCTCAAGTGGTTCAAGGGCCGGCGCGGGTTGGCCTCCGGCATTATGGCGGCCGGATTCGGCGGCGGCACCGCCCTCTTCATCCCGCTGATCGCGAAGCTGATCGGCACCCGGGGTTATCAGACGACGTTCATCGCCACCGGCCTGGTGCAGGGGCTGGTGATCCTCATCGTGGCGCAGTTTCTCCGGCACCCGGCGCGGGAAGCCAGCGGACCCCCGGAGCAGGGGAGCGCCCCGGTTTCCGCGGGACCGCAACTGACCACGCTGGAGATGCTCCGCACCCCGCGCTTCTACGCGATGTACGTGATGTTCGTGCTGATGGCCACCGGCGGCCTGCTGGTCACGGCCAGCGCGGGGCCCATGGCGCGCTCCTGGGGCCTGAGCGCGGCGGCGCTGACCCTGGCGACGACGCTCGGCCCGTTGGCCAACGGCGCCAGCCGGATCTTCTGGGGCTGGGCCTCGGACCGTGTCGGACGCGAAACCGCGATGGCGGTGGCGTTCGTGCTGCAGGCCATCTGTCTCTGCCTGGTGGTCCTGCTGGGCCAACGCTCGGGGAGCTGGTTCGCGCTGACGCTGGTGCTGGTCTATTTCACCTGGGGCGAGATCTATGCGCTTTTCCCTTCGGCGACGGGCGACTATTTCGGCTCGCGGCACGCCACCTCGAACTACAGCGTGCTCTACACGGCCAAAGGCGTGGCTTCCATCATCGGAGGCTGGTTCGGGGCCTTCCTGTTCGAGCGGACCGGCGGCTGGTCGGTCGGCTTCTACGGTAGCGCGCTGATGGCGCTGACCGCCGCGGTCCTCGCCTTGCGATTGCGGGCGTCGAGTCCGCAGCGCAGCGTGCCCGTCGGCGTGCCTGCTCCGGCAAAATGAGCTGCCTCATTGGCGACGCTGCCGCGGATGAAACGGAGCGCTCCGCGTGATGCTCCCGGAACGGCTGGCGACCGAATTGATGGGGGCGCATGCCCGGCGGGAGACCGTTTCCCCTCCGTCGGAGCGGGAGCCGGGGTTCGACCTCGCGGGCGGCTATGCGGTCGAAGCGGAGCTGGTGCGGATGCGGGGGGCCGCCGGCCATCGTACGGTGGGGCGAAAGGTGGGCTACGCGAACCGGGCGCTCTGGCGCGTGTTCAAGCTGGAGACGGTCGCCTGGGCGCACATGTACGACGACACGGTGCATTGGGCTCCGGATGGAATCGCCTCCCTCGCCCTCGGCGGGATGAGCGCTCCCAAGATCGAGCCGGAAATCATCTTCAAGCTGAGGCACCCCCCGAGCGGTGAGCTGGACAACCCGGCCGTGGTACTCGCGGCAGTGGAGTGGCTGGCGGCGGGATTCGAGATCGTGGATTGCCCATATCCGGGGTGGAAATTCACCCCCCCGGACTTCGTGGCGGCGTTCGGGCTGCATGCCGGGCTGATCGTGGGTCCGCCGCTCCGCTTCAGCACCGCAGCCATTCCCGCGCTGGCCGAACAACTGGCCGCGGTGAGGGTCGGGTTGCTCAAGAGCGGGCGGGTGGTCGCGGAGGGCTCGGGACGGAATGTGCTCGGCAATCCGGCGTTGAGCCTCGGCGAGCTGGCGGCGGGCCTCGCACGACAGCACGGCGCAGAGCCGCTTGCCGCGGGGGAGCTGATCGCCACGGGCGCACTGACCGACAACCAGTTCATCGCCCCCGGAGAGAGCTGGACCGCCGTCCTGGATGGGCTCGGCGTGGCGGAGCTGACCCTGCACACTACTCCCTGAGCGCCACGATGGGGCGGGCGAGACTCGAAATCCGCGGCGGTCTGGAGCAGCAATATCCGGACGTGCTCACTGCCGAGGCGATGCGGGTGCTCGAGGAGCTGGGGGATCTCGACGCGGAGCGCAAGGTGGTGATGGCCGCGCGGATCGAGCGGCGCGCGGCGCGCTTCCGCAACAAGCGGCGCATCGAGTTCCTCGACCCCAAGCAGCGCATCCCGCGAACCGACCTTCGCGTGCAGGACGCCCGCGAGGGCAAGTTCATCGGCAGCAGCATCCCCCACGATCTCACCCGGCAGTGGATTCAGGGCACCGGGCCGGCCACGCGGCCGGGCGTCCCGGTGGAACAGAGCCTGCGCAACGTGGCTTACGCGCTGCTGTCGGGCGCCGATGGGTGGATGTTCGACGGCGAGGACGCGCTGGGGCAGCTGGGGACGATGTCGCTCGACAACCAGCGGAATCTCCAGCTGGCGATCGCAGGGGACGCGCTATTCCTGCGGGTGGCGGAGCAGGTCGCGGAGGAAATGAACCGCTGGGCACGGGGGTTTCTGGGGCGGCCGATCGTCGTGGACTGGCGGCAGCAGCTCCAGGTCACGACCAAGCTGTTCCGGCCGCGGGGGCTGCACCTCGATGACCGGCAGGTGCGCCATCGCGACGGCCGAGGTTACGCGGCCTCCCTGGTCGATGCCACGCTCTACCTGGCAAACAACCATCGCCGGCTGGCCGAGGCCGGCGCGTCGCTGGTGCTCTACCTCCCCAAGATCCAGACCGCCGAAGAAGCGGCCCTGTGGCACGACATGCTCGGCGCCATCGAGGCGGCACTGGGATTGCCGCTCGGCGCGGTCAAGGTCTACGTCCTGGTGGAGCAGCTCGAAGCCTGCTTCCAGCTGATGGAAATCCGGGGCGTCCTTGCGCCGCGCTTCATCGGATTCAATACGGGACGATGGGACTACATCAACAGTGTGTCGGATGCGCTGGCGTGGGATCCCGAGTTCGTGAATCCGGACATCGACGCGATCACCATGACGTACGGGTACATGCGGCACTACGAGGACCGGGTGCGGCGGGCGGTGAACACGGCGGATCAGGCAGGGCGGTTCGCGCTGTGGCAGGGCGGCATGGAACCGAATATCCCGGTTGGATCGGAGGCCGGGGTCAAGAGCGGGATGGAGCGCGCGGTCGCGGGAGCGGAGCGGGAGCAACGCGAAGGGGCGAGCGGCAAGTGGGTGGCGCACTGGAAGATGGTGCACATAGTTCGACCGGTGTGGGAGCGCGCCGGTCAGGACAATCAACTGGGGCGCTCGTTCCCGCCGCTCGCGTATACCCCGGAGGCTGCCGCCGGCCTGCAGCTGCTGGAGCCCGCGCCCCGAACGGTGCGCGGGGCGCGGGACCTGCTGAGCGTGGCGCTGCAATACGGCAATGCGTTCGGGCAGGGTCTGCAGGCGGTCGCGCTCAAGCCGGCGGACTCGTTCGGAAACGACGACGTGCTGTACCTGATGGAAGACATGGCGACCGGGGAAATCCGGCTGAGCATCCTGTGGGAATGGCTGCACAAACAGGCGAAACTGACGGCGGGGGAGCGCTTCACCGCCGAGCTGTGCTCGCGGCTGCTGGACGAGGAATACGAAAAGCTGCGGCGAGCGGGAGACCGGGATGTGCACGAGGTTTCCAAAGACACCACGCTGCCCATCGCCCGGGAGATTGTGGCGAGCTACCTGTCCGATCCGCAGAAACTGCCCTGGTACATCGATCTGCTGAATCTCATGCTGGGAGTCCGCGAGCTCGGCGAGGCGAAGCGACGGATCCGGCGGCTGACGGAGGCGTTCGGGAGGAATGGAACGCGGCTGACGGAGAACCTGGACTGGCGCTAGGGGGAGCGTGGACGGGTCCCGCGCGCGAGCACCTTGTCCTCGGCGATGCCACGGATCTCGAACCAGGTGGCCCGCGCACCGTCGAAGTGGAAGACGATCAGCTCGTCGAGCTCATCGCCGACCAGCTTGCCGTTCTTGTACTGGCGCGGGTGAAAGTCGTCGCCGCCAGCCGGGAGGAGGTCGAATTCCGGATCCAGTCCCTCTTCGACGGCTTCCGCCGTGGTGCGCACCCAGAGGCCGTTTCCCCGCTCGATGACCTCGTAGCGGACGGGGGGCGCGGTCGAGTCGTTGCCGGGGCGGACCTCGTAGGTGCCGGCGTAGCCGGACCAGGCATGGGCCGCGACGATCGGCGGCCGCGACGACTGGATCTCCAGCCGCACCACCGCCAGAGTTCCGGCCCACTGGAAGGCGAGCGTCGCTCCGGTGCGGGTTACCACCGGGAAGGAGAAGGTGAGCATCTCGAGAGGGGGCACGGAATCCGCGGCGACCCGGAATCGGAGCTCCTCATCCTTGGGATCCGGGTGGACGACGTGGAAGCGCCGGGCCGCGCGGCTCAGGATCACCGTCCACGAGTCCGGCCTCACGGCGGGGATCATCCAGACCGAATACTTGCCGCGCGGCAATGGTTTGCCTTCGATCCGCACGTCGCGACTCACCTCGAGGGTCGTGGCCCAGTTCGCTCCCGGCGTCCACAAGGCTCCCCAGCGCACAATCCCCCCGAAGATCGTGCGGCCGCGGGCGGAAGGGCGATAGTATTCGACCGTGATGGTGGTGCTGTCCACCCGCTGCGATACGGTCCCGAAGGGGCTGGCGAGGGACTGTGCCCGAATCGCAGCGCTCGGGAGGATTGCGGGCAACAGCGCGATGGCCGCGAATCGGAACATGGCTTGAAACCCCTCGGTTCGGTCGCTGCGTAGGACCAGTAACATGGAGTGAAGCTCTTTTCCGCGAGGTGCGCAATGATCCGCTCGCTTCTGGCGGCAGCCGCTACGCTGCTCGTCAGCACGGCCGCCGCTCAGCAAACCCCACCGGGCTGTACTGCGCCCGAGCACCGGCAGTTCGATTTCTGGATCGGGGACTGGACCGTGACGGACAGCGCCGGTACCACGCCCTACGGCACCAACCTGCTTACCAGCGAGGAGTCGGGGTGTGTGCTGCACGAGCATTGGCGGGCCAGTCGGGGCGGCACCGGGCAGAGCCTCAACTTCTATGACCGGCAGCGCAGGCATTGGGAGCAAGTCTGGGTGGCCAGCGGGGGCAACGTGCTTCGGCTGAGCGGCCAGCTCGACGGGACCAGCATGGTGCTGGAGGGAGACGGAGTTGGCCCCAACGGCGCCGCCATCAAGAACCGGATCGTCTGGACGCCACAACCCGATGGCCGCGTGCGCCAACGGTGGAGCACCTCGGCCGATGGCGGCAAGAGCTGGCAGGTGGGCTTCGATGGCTGGTACCGGAAGACGCCAGGATCCTGAAGCGGACGCGAGGCCGGGAACTCTAGCTGCTATTGACGATAGAGCGTCAGGAAACCGGAGGGCTGCCCGGCGACCGACCAAGGTCCGGCCAGCTCGTTCGAGCCCACGAAGCTGCCGGCGTAGGTCGCCACGATACCGGAGTCGAAAGTGAAGGTGAGCAGGAAGTGATGGTCGGACTGCGAGCCGGTGACGGTGAGCAGGCTGATCGCGCCGTTCGGACCCACCGCGCGTGATTCACCGCTGCCCGTAACGCTGGCGCCCGCCGTGGACAGGGTTACCGCGATGCTGCCGCCGCTCGGAATTGGCCCCGTGCGCCAGTCGCCTGCCAGCGCACCCTCGGATGCCAAAGGGGAGCCGCAGGCAGCGGTGCCGATCGAAGTGACGGCCAGAAGCACTGCGAGCAGGCGGGAAACAAGCCGGCCAGGCCGGACCAGCGAACCGCGCACGGGACCTCCAATGATCCGGAAGGTAGGCAAGGCACCGAGGCGTCGCCAGTTGCGATCAGCCGACCAGCGTTGTCAGGCCCCGTCCCATTCGCACGAAGGGCACCGACTGCCCGCCCGGCAGTTGGTGTACGACCGATTCGAGCGCCTGGTAGCCCAACGCCCGATAGAGCGGCACTCCCGGCAGCGTCGCCATCAACTCGGCTCGGTGGAATCCTGCCTCCCTTGCCGCCGCTTCGCAGTGCGCCAGCAGCCGGCGTCCGAGGCCCTGCCGGGCGCAGGCCGGATGCACAAAAAAGGCGCGAATCCGAGCCGCCTCCGACGCGGGGTCCAAGGCGGGATCATCGGCGTCCTTCGCTTGGTCTCCGCCGAACAGCGTGCGACGCCCGCTCCATCCTCCACAGGCCGCCAGAACGCCCTCGCGCTGGATCACGAAATAGGTGCCGTCGCGCAGGAGCTGCGTATCCACGCCGAAGACGTGGGTGATGAGCGCCGCTACCTGTGCCGGGGTGTAGTACCCATCGCTGAGCGTCGTCGCCGAGGCTCGAATCAGCGCATTGAGGGCCGGCACCTCGGTCAGCAAGGCGCGACGGAGCTCATCCATGGACGGACTTGGACATGTAGATGTCGGGCCGGCCGGGACCGTTGGCGTCGGGCATGACCCCGGTGACCACAAAGCCAAGCTTGCGGTAGAACAGAAAGGGATGGTTGCTCCCGAGGTCCCTCAGCTCGGCGATATGCTTCGGGATGTCGCTGTAGAGATCGATGTCCGCCAAGGAGGTGATTCCAGCGTCGTCGTCGGTTCCGAGCGTCACCGTGCATGCCCCGCGGGCTTTCGCCTCGGCCTCGAATGCTGCGACCAACGCTCTGCCAAACCCGCGTCTCCGCAGCTCCGGGCGCACCACGATCGGGTGGAGCTCCCAGACCCTCCCGTTGTACTCCGGCAGTCCGCCGACCCAGCCGAGCAGCTTGGTGTCCTCAAGCAGGGCGCGGGCAAAACCACGCTGGAGGATGTGGGCGACTTCTTCACGAGCCGCCGAGAGGGTGGGCCAGCCGGCGGGATGGTCGAAGCCCTGGTGCAGCAGACCGGCTGCCTGATCCCGGACTTCGGCCGGCTGGGGTGCTAGATCCGCGAGCTCCAAATGTCTGATGGCCGGCTCTCCTCAGGCCAAGCGGGGCCCGAGGCGCTCCTGGACGGCGGCCGAGGAGAGCACCGCTACCACCTCGAAGTCCACGAGGTCGGACCACTGGGCCATCCACTGCTCGAGCAAGCCACGATCAGCGGTCTCCATTACCTGATAGCACCGCGTGAGATCGTCGGTAATCCAGCTCGAGACGTAGCTGAGGCCGTCGGGCATGAGGCGGCCCTGTGCCCTGAAGCGCCGATAGACCGGGACCGGGTCCCGATCGCGGAAATGCTCGATGACGAGGAAGTGCACTAGGGGATGATCTTCTGCATCAGGGTTAGGGAACCTCACCGAAAGCGGTAACCGGTGCCTTCGACCTGAGAGAGCAACCGGGCCGGTGCGTCCAGGGCCACCGCCCGCCCTTCGATGCGGGGCGAAACCGGCGAGAACTTGGCAAGATACTCGACCAGCACGTCGTGCAGCCTGACATCGAGCCGCCGCGGACTGGCCACCCCTTGCATCCGGCACAGCACGTTGTCGGGGTCTCCCTCCCGCTCGCACGCGAGCATCGAATAGACCGCCTCGGGCTCGAGCGGCCGGCCGCCGATCGCCACCTGCTGCAACCGCGTCCCCATCGGCGCCTGGATCCGGAAGGTGACGGTCATTCCCTTGAACCGCACGAACCAGCCGCCAAACCGGTCGGCCGCGTCCTTGGCAAAGACGTTTTCGAGCTCGCGCTCGAGCCAGTCACGGAGTTGGGCTCCGGTGACCTTGGCGGTCTTCACGTATGAGTCGATGGGCAACGCGCTCCAGAGGTATTCCCTGGTGATATCGGCGCTGCCGTCCGGACCCGGCACGAGCGGCGGGCAGAACCGGAAGCCGTTGGACACGACGAGGTCGGTCTTGAACCGCCAGAAGAGCGCGTCGGTGATCAGGTTGTCCAGCGGCGTCTCCAGGACGAAATAGCGGAGCAGGGGAGTGGTCGTCCGGCCGACCACCGGGCTGAGCTCCCGCTGGTACGGCGCCTTCGCCGCCGCCACCAGCGCGCGCAGCTCGGCGTCCGGGGGGTACTGCTCGGGGTCGACCTCCAGCAGCCGGTAGCTCTCCTCCTTGACCCGTCCGTTCTCGAGCACCAGGTCGAGTCGGCCGAGGAAGGAGCCGAAGGCGCCCGGCTCCGTAACCCGGGCGAAGCGACCCTGGAGCGGCTCGCGGGTGCGCTCGTGGGTATCGCCGCCGAGCACATAGTCAACGCCGCGGGCGTAGACCTGATTGGCCAGATGCAGCTGCTGGGCAAGGCCGAGGTGGGACAAGACGCAGACCAGCGCGCAGCCGCGCTCTTCCCGGAGGAGCTTGACGTACCTGGCGAGGCTCGCCTCGGGCGGGGTGAAGCGGATTCCCCGCGAATAGGCGGGCGACTGGCGCGTGGCCGTGAAGGGGTCGTTGTAGCCGATGAAGCCGACGCGAGTGCCGCCCACGTTGAAGATCCGATAGGGTGGAAACAGGAGCTTCCCGGATTCGGCGTGGAACATGTTGGCACAGACCGCGGCGGCCGAGTACATCCGGAAGTCGCGCAGCATCGCCGCCTTGCCGTAGACGACCTCCCAGTTCCCGGGGAGGAGGAGGTCGTAACCGAGCCGGTTGATGAGCGGCACGATCGCCCGGCCCTCCGACAAGGCGGCCACGCCGCTTCCCTGGAGACAGTCGCCCCCATCCACGAGCAGGACGGCCCCCCGCGCTTCTTTGCGGATCGACCTGATCATCGTACGCAGCGTGGCGAAACCCCCGCGGCGCTTGAAGACCGCGCGGTCGTCCTCCCAGAAAAACTCGTCGTGAATGTCGAGCTGGCCGTGGATATCGGCGGTATGGAGGATGGTGAGGTGCTGGGCCTGGCCTCGGCGGCCCCCGGCGCCTCGCATCAGCTCCGGGAGCCAGAGACCGATCCCGGCGGCGCCGGCCTTGAGAAAGTCCCGCCGGTGGCTCATGAACGATTACTCAGTGGGGAAGCTTGTCGCGGATCAGACCGTACACCCAGGTGCCCGCGAGGGCCGCCACCAGTCCCACTGCCATGACCGGGACGCCGGCTCCGACCAGCGCGTAGAGGGGACCGGGACAGGCTCCGGTCAGGGCCCAGCCCAGGCCGAACAGCGTCCCGCCGATGACGTTGCCCCAGCTGAACGCCTTGGGCTCGATGCTGATCGGCTCGCCGGCGAGGGTGCGGACCTTGAAGCGCTTGATCAGCTGAATCGAGACCATCCCGACCAGCACGGCGCTCAGCATGAGCCCGTACATGTGAAAGGACTGGAAGCGGAACATCTCCTGGATGCGAAACCACGAGATGGCTTCGGATTTGGTGAGCACGAAGCCGAACCAGGTTCCGGCCAGAAAATAGCGCAAAGACTGGATGCCGTTCATCAGAGGCCGAGGATCTGGGGCAGCAAGATCCAGGTCATCAAGAGCCCTCCCGCGAAGAAGCAGCAGGTCGCTACCAGCGAGGGCCATTGGAGATTCGACATACCCATGATCGAATGGCCGGAAGTGCAGCCGCCGGCGTAGCGAGTGCCGAAGCCGACCAGGAATCCTCCGACGACAACGAGGATGAAGCCCTTGCCGGTGAGCAGCGCAGGGAAATTGAAGAGCTCGACCGGGTGGAGGCCGCCCAGGTTGCCGATCCCGAACGCTTGCAGATCCGCCTCGGTGGCGGGCGAGATCCTCACGGGATCGGGATTGCGGAAGACGAGCCCGCCGAGCACGCCGCCGATCAGGATGCCGGCCGCGAGCGCCAGGCTCCAGATTTCCTTTTTCCAATCGTACCGGAAGAAGGCGATCCGTCCCGGCAGGCAGGCCGCGCAGATATGGCGGAGGGAGGACGAGATCCCGAACGGCTTGTTGCCGATCTTGAGCAAGAGGGGAACCATCAGCCCGATGAGGGGCCCGGCGACGTACCACGGCCAGGGCCGGGAAAGCAGTTCGTTTGGAGCCATTGCGTTACCTGAGCTTTCTCCCGGCGCCGTTAGCCAGCGTGGTGGTAAGATATCCCGCGCCCGTCTTGATCCCTCATCCCCCCGGGCGGAGAGGAAAGGTTAATATCCAGGAATGCTGAAACCCCACGATCAGCTCACCATCGTCCGGAACCTCCATCGATCGCGCGAGCTCCGGCTCTTCCGCGATCTCGTGGAGATCTATTTCATCCGGTCCGAGCGCGACGCCAACGACGTCCCGATGGATTGGGAAGGTGCCCAGGCTGCCCGGTCCCGGATCAACCAGATGCTGCCGCGCGTGATCCAGATGGTCCGCGCGGCCGGGCTGGGCGGACCGGTCGGATCGGCTGCGACTACCGATCCGGGCCTGGCACTGGGCCGGGTCGAGGTGATCCAGCGGATCTTCAGCGCTCGCTACGTGGACGGCCTGGACCAGGAGATCCTGGACATTCTGGACATGGCGCTCGGCGTGTACGAAGACGGGCGTCTGATGGCCGCGGTGCGCACGATCAATCCGTTGCACTACGCGGCGACGGCCCTGAGCTTCCTGGCCCGCCTGCCGCGACGGGTCCTGGCCGCGCTGGGCGTGCGGCGCCGGCTGCCCGCATCGCGCCTCGGGGCTGC
>DATCWE010000108.1:0-3431 GCA_036566495.1 Gemmatimonadales bacterium
CAGGATCGAGACTCACGCCGTTCTCGCGCCGCGGCTGATCCTCCGCAATGGTGAGCAGGCCCGCTCCGCGGCGCAGCAGGATCCCGGCGACCCACGGCAGCGGCGCCGGCACTTGGGATTTCACCACGCCGAGCGGGGGCGTGGGGAGCGATTGGATACCTCCGAGAGGACCGACCGGTGCGCCCGCTTCGGTGTCGCCCTCATAGTAGTCATGAATCGCCAGGTCCTTGCCGAAGCCGTCCTGGGCGAAGCGGTGGCGCAGGTATCCGAAGATGATGCTGTTCACGTGGCGCATCAGATAGCGGCCGACGCTGCTTCCCGCCGGGTTCAGGCGGTCCAGACCGGACGCGAGCAGGAGGTGCGGCGTGGCCAGCGCCCCCGCGGCGAGCACGACCTCGCGTCCCCGTACCGTGAAGCGATGGCCGCTGGCTCGGTTGACACATTCGACCCCGCTGATCCGCCCCCCCTGCTCGAGCAGCCGCACCGCCGCGGTGCCGGGGCACAGCTTGAGGCCGCGCTCCAGCAGGGGAGCGATGACCCGAATCGCGAGGTCGTTCTTGGCGGAGACCGGACAGGCAAATCCGTCACAAGCCCCACAGCGGATACAGGCCGCCCGCCCCGCTTCGCCGCCGTGATGGATCGCCATGGGCAGCGGGAAGGGATGCAACCCGAGCGAGCGCGCGGCGCCGGCCACCAGCTCCGACACGGGCGAGAAGCGTCCCGGAGCCGTCGGATAGCCACCGCTGCGCCAGGGCGCGGTGGGATCGCCGGTTTCGACCCCGCTCACGCCGATGATCCGTTCGGCGCTGCCGTAATAGGGCTCCAGGTCGCCGTAGCGAATGGGCCATTCGGCCCCCGAGCCGTTGGTGATCTCGACCGGCGGCTCGAAGTCTCGCTCGCGCAGCCGGAAGGAGACCCCACCGTAGAACACCGAGGCTCCGCCCACGCAGAAGAGCGCGCCGACCGGCTCGATGGCGCGCCCTTCCTGGCTGACCCGGTACCCCGTGTCCCGGGCGTAATGGGGGGTGTGGAGCACGAAGTTCTCGATGCGGGAGGCACTTTCCCCCCGCTCCACCCAATCGCCCCGCTCGACCAGCAGCACCGACCAGCCGGCCTCGACCAGCGCGTGCGCGCTGAGCGCGCCGCCAAAGCCGCTGCCGATGATTACCGCGTCAAAGGTCTGGTCCATGCAGGGAAGGAACGGGTTACCGGCCTGGGCGTGAGGGTGCCGGTCGCAAAGATAATCGGCTATCCCCCCGGTGTTGTCTCCGGGACGGGCGTCGAGTAGCGTTCCCCGAGACCGGCCGCGGACCCAGCCGCGAGGTCCTGACCTCAGGTAAGGAGCATGCGATGCGGGCGGTCCGCGCAAGGCGCGTGGCGGTGGCAGCCTGGATGACGCTGGCCACCAGCGGCTGCACCGCGTGGCGGGTCGAGTCGGCGCCGCCGCGCGAGGTGCTCAGCAGGCCCGATGTCTCGGCGGTGCGTATCGTACGCGCCGATTCCGCGGCCTCAAAGGTCGAGATCTACGACCCGGCGCTGGTGGGTGACAGCGTCTACGGCCATCCCACCAAACAGGCCGTGGCTCGCGTCTACGTACCGCTCAGCCAGATCAAGACCATCGCCACCATGCACACCAGCCTCGCCAAGACCGCCCTCGTCGTGCTGGCGGCGGCGGGCGCGATCACCGTGTATGCCCTGCTGCAGGAGCTCAACCAGGGCCAGTAGGCCTATAAGGTCACCTTGTGGGTCTCCGGCGCGGCCAGGGTCGCCACCACCGTGAGCGCGCAAGACGCCGCCATGTAGGTCGCCACCGCATAGGGCCCATTGCGGTCCAGCAGCAGCGTCGCGATGAAGGGCGCGAGACCCCCCGAGAAGACCGAGGTGAGCTGATAGACGAGCGATGCCCCGCTGTAGCGGACCCGCGTCGCGAACAGCTCGGCGAAGTAGGCGGCCTGCGGCCCGTACATCATGTCCTGCCCGACGTTCAATCCCAGCACCAGCGCCAGGCCCACGAACCCGGGCCCGCGGCCCAGCAGCCAGAAGAACGGAAAGGCATAGAGCAGCGAGAGGATCGCCCCGGTGAGATACACCGGGCGCCGACCCCAGCGATCCGAGAGCGCGCCGAAGAGCGGGATGGTGAACAGGCCTACCGTGGCCGCGGTGGCCAATCCGAGGAGCACGGTCCCCTTGGTGTAGTGCAGGGTTTTCTCGCCGTAGCTCAGCGCAAACACGGTGAAGATGTAGAAGAGCACGTTCTGGGCGAAGCGCATGCCCATCCCCACCAGGATCTCGCGCGGGTTTTGCCGGATCACCTCGAGCAGCGGCGCGGCCGCCGGCAGAGTTGCGGCGCGCAGCTGGGTGAACGCCGGCGTTTCCAGCAGGCGTAGCCGCACGAACAGCCCGACGGCGATGAGCAGCACGCTGAGCAGGAACGGGATCCGCCAGCCCCAGGCGAGAAACTCGGCCTCGGACAGCCGTCCGGAGAACAGCGCGAAAACACCGGTGGAGAGCAGCAGGCCCGCGGGGACGCCCATCTGGGGCCAGCTGCCGTGCAGCCCGCGCTTTCCTCCGGTGGAGTGCTCCACCGCCATGAGTACCGCACCGCCCCATTCGCCTCCCACCCCGATCCCCTGGATGAAGCGCAGCACCACCAGGAGGACGGGCGCCCAGACCCCGAGCGTGGCGTAACCCGGAAGGATGCCGATCAGGGCGGTCGCCACCCCCATGATCAGCAGCGACCAGACCAGCATCGTCTTGCGGCCCAGCCGGTCCCCGTAGTGCCCGAAGAGGGCGCCGCCGAGCGGCCGGGCGACGAAGCCGACCGCGAAGGTGCCGTAGGAGCTCAGGGTTCCGGCGAGCGGCGCCAGCGTGGGGAAGAACAACTTGTTGAAGACCAGAGCCGCGGCGGTCCCGTACAGGAAAAAGTCGTACCACTCGATCGTGGTACCGATGAAGCTGGCGAGAATGACGGGACGGATCGAGTCCGGTCGGCGCATGGACGCCCTGGAGTCGGGTCGGGCAGAATATACCCGACGGGCGGTGCGGTTGTCGGATTTCCGGGCTTGTGCGCCGCCGCATGCATTCCGGCGTTTTCAGAATTGTGCGGGGCGCTCAGGCGCCCGTTGGTTTCATCTTCGAAGGAGGTCGCCATGGCTAACACAGCCGTGTTTGGGATATACGCCACGCAAGCGCAAGCAGAGTCGGCAGTCGATCAGCTGCGCAGCGCCGGTTTCCGCGCCACGGACATTTCCGTGCTGGTCCCGGAAAACCTGGGCACCAAGGAGCTGGCCCACGAGAAGCACAGCAAGGCCCCCGAAGGGACCGCCGCGGGCGCCACTTCCGGCGCGGTACTGGGAGGCACGCTGGGCTGGCTGGTGGGGATCGGGGCCCTGGCGATTCCGGGGTTGGGACCCTTCATCGCCGCGGGACCG
>DATCWE010000191.1:0-16398 GCA_036566495.1 Gemmatimonadales bacterium
GCTGCCCGTCGCTGCCCAGGACGAGCCGCTCGCGGTGCCCGCCGCGGCGCTCCGCGTCTTTCTCGACTGCCACGGCCCCTGCGACTTCGACTACCTGCGTCGCGAGATCACCTATGTCAATTGGGCGCGTGATCGCCAGGACGCCGACCTGCACCTGCTCCTCACCACCCAGAGCACCGGTGGCGGGGGACAGCAGTACACCCTCAAGTTCATCGGCTTGCGTGGGTTTGACCGTACCGATGACGAGCTGGTCTTTGCCTCCCGGCAATCGGACAGCGTCGACGAGATCCGGGCCCTGATTGCCCGGCGGATCGGCCTGGGGCTCGCCCGCTATCTCGCGCGCGGTCCGTTGGCGGGACGCCTCCGCCTCAGCTTCACTCCGCCTGAGGAAGGTCAATCCCCGTTGGGTCAGCCCGAGCACGACCCCTGGAATCTCTGGGTCTTCAGGGTCAGCGCGAACGGCGAATACTCCAGCGAATCCCAGCAGAGCAGCGCCCGCATTGCCGGGTCGTTTCGCGCCCGGCGCATCACCGAGCAGTGGAAGCTGAGTGCCGAGGTCGAGGGCAACCGCTCGACCAGCCGCTTCACCCTCGATTCGGGTGAAGTGGTGCACTCCAAGCGCAGCGAGTACGTGGGGTCACTGCTGGTCGTTCGCAGCCTGGGGGAGCACTGGTCGCTCGGTCTGAATACGGGCGCGAGGCGCTCCAGCCGCGACAACTACGACCTGGAGGCTCGCTTCGCGCCGGGCCTGGAGTTCGACGTCTTCCCCTATAAGGAATCGAGCCGGCGCCAGTTCGTCTTCGTCTATGAGATCGCCCTCATCCATGCCAGGTACGCCGAGGAAACCATCTTCTCGAAGCTGCGGGAGACCCGGGTCGGCCAGGCGCTCACCGCGGCGGTCGAAGCGGTGCAGCCGTGGGGTACGGTGGAGGCGCGGCTCAACGGCTCGAGCTACCTCGATCGCTGGAGCCAGAATCGCGTGAATCTTCAGGCCGGGATGGGCATCCGCGTCGTCCGCGGCCTCGACCTGAGCCTCCATGCCTATTACTCCCGCATCCGCGACCAGCTTTCGCTCGCCAAGGCAGGCGCCTCCGATGACGAGGTGTTGCTGCAGCTCAAGCAGCTGAAGACCTCCTACTCGGCTGGAGTCTTCGTCGGGCTCAATTACACCTTCGGCTCGAAGTTCAACAACGTGGTGAATCCCCGCTTCGACTCGGCCCTCTTCGACTTCTAAGAACCTCACCCTCCACCTTTCACCCTTCACCTTTCACCCTTTACCCTTCACCTTTCCCGTCCCCATGTCCGCCGCCATCGAAACCCGAGGCCTGCGCAAGATCTATCCGGCGCCCCCGGCGCGCCGCCGCGGGACCCGCGGGCCTCCGATGAGCCCGGTGATGCCTACGGCGGGGCCGCCGGCCGGGCGCGAGATACTTGCCCTCGACGGCCTGGACTTGGAGGTTCCCGCCGGCGAGTTCTTCGGCCTGCTGGGTCCCAACGGCGCGGGCAAAACCACGACCATCGGCGTGCTGACCACCCGCGTCCGGCCGACGGCCGGTGCCGCGGCCGTGGCGGGGATCGACGTGGTGGCCAATCCGGTCGCGGTCAAGCAGCGCATCGGCGTCGTGCCGCAGCGCCCCAACCCGGACCGCCAGCTCACCGCGATCCAGAACCTGCTCTTCCACGCGGCGTATTTCGGGATTCAGCGCGCGGCCTCGCTGCCGCGCGCCCAGGCCCTGCTCGAGCAGCTCGGCCTGGGCGACCGCGGCGAGTCCAAGGTCGACCAGCTCTCCGGGGGCCAGCAGCAGCGGCTGATGATCGCCCGGGCGCTGATCCACGAGCCGGAAATCCTCTTTCTCGATGAGCCCACCGTCGGGCTCGATCCGCAGGCGCGCCTGGACCTCTGGGACATCCTGCGGTCGCTCCACGGGCAGGGCCGCACCATCATCATGACCACCCACTACATGGAGGAAGCCGATCGGCTCTGCGACCGCCTCGCCATTATCGACCGCGGCAAGCTGCTCGCGCTGGATACCCCGGCCGGTCTGCGCGCCCGGGCTCCCGGCGGTACGCTGGTCGAGGTCACGCTCGATGGCGAGGCCGCGCCGCTGCTCCCCGCGGTCCAGGCGTTACCCGGGCTTACCCGCGTCTCCGCCAGCGGCCCGCGGCTCTCGGCGTATGCCCAGCGGGTCGGGGAGGCGATTGCCGACCTCATCCGCGCCACCGAACAGGCGGGACGGCTGCCACTCGACATCCGGCTCACTCCTCCCAGCCTCGAGACTTTGTTCGTCTCCCTCACCGGAAGGAAGCTCGATTGAGCCCCTCACCGTGGAAGGTCTTCGGTGCGCTGGTACGGCGCGACGTCCACGTCGTGTCGCGCGAGCTGCCCTTCTTTCTGCTCCGCACCACGTTGCAGCCGATCATGTTCACCATCGTGTTCGGTTACCTGCTGCCGAAGATGGGCTTCGTCCAGCGGGGCTACACCGGCGCGCTGCTCCCCGGCATTCTGGGGGTGAGCCTGGCCTTCGCCAGCGTCCAGGCGGTCGCGCTGCCGATGGTGGCCGACTTCGGATGGACCAAGGAGATCGAGGACCGCTTGCTGGCCCCGGTGCCGATCTGGGTGATCGCCGTCGAGAAGATTCTCTCCGGCACCGTGCAGGGTATGATCGCCGCGCTGTTCGTGCTGCCGGTGGCGCGCCTCATCATGGGACCGATCGAGGCCCTCACCGCCAGCCACCTTGGGCTGATCGTGGGGATGACCTTCCTGGGCGCCTTTGCCTTCTCGGCGTTCGGCATGCTGCTCGGGACCGCGATCAAGGGCGAGCAGATCGGGCTCATGTTCGGTCTGATCGTGGCGCCGATGATCTTCTTCGGCTGCGCGTACTACCCCTGGCGTGCGCTCGCGGCGGCCCCCGTCGTCCAGTATCTGGTGCTGATCAATCCGCTGGTCTACGTCTCGGAGGGGATGCGGGGCGTGCTGACACCAGCGCTGCCCCACATGCCCGTGCCGGTCGTCGCCGCCGCGCTCGTGGTGATCAGCGCGCTGTTTCTGTTCCTCGGCCTGCGCACCTTCGAGAAGCGCGCCGTATCCTGAATCGGAAAGGATTCTCCGTGTCTGTTCGTCTCGGGAGCCGGGCCGCGCTCTTGCTGCTGGCGCCGCTGCCGCTCTCCCTGCAGCCGCTTCACGGCCAGACCAACATCCGCTACGAGCTGAGCTTCGACTCTGCCAGCGCGCGCCAGCGGACCCTGCACGTCGCCATGCGTTTCGAGGTCGCCGGCACGGCCCCCGTGCTGCTGTCGCTGCCGGCCTGGACTCCGGGCGCCTACGAAATCAGCAACTACGCGCGCAAGGTCTCCAACTTCTCGGCCACCAGCGGCGGCCGGCCCGCGATCTGGGATAAGGCCGACTACGACACCTGGCGCGTCCGCCCGGCGGGGGCGGGCAGCGTGCTGCTGCGCTTCGACTTTCTGGCCGACACGCTCGACAATGCGATGGCCTGGGCCAAGGACGACTTCCTGCTCGTCAACGGGACCAACGTCTTTCCCTATCCCGAAGGCCTCGGGCTCGACTTTCCCTCCCAGGTCACCGTCACCACCGCGCCGGGCTGGCGCGTGCTCACCGGGCTCGATCCGCGCGCCGGACCCTGGTCGTACCAGGCCGGTAATTATCACGACCTCGTCGATATGCCCTTCTTCATCGGCCGCTTCGATCTGGACAGCGCGCAGATCGACGGCGTCTGGCAACGCCTGGCCTCCTATCCGGCGGGACAATTCAAAGGCCCCGCCCGCGAGATGCTGTGGCGCCAGCTCCGCGGATTCACACCGACGCAGGCCAGGGTCTTCGGGGAGACGCCGTGGAAGAATTACTCCACCATGCTGATCTTCGACCCGTCCTACGGCGGTGGGAGCGCGCTGGAGCACCAGAGCTCGCATGTGGGCATCTACAATCCCGGTTTCATGGGGATCCCGCTGCTGGCCTCGATTACCGCGCACGAGATGTTCCATTCCTGGAACGTCAAGCGGCTGCGCCCGGCCGAGATGGTGCCCTACCGCTACGATCAGCCCCAGCCGACCACGCTGCTCTGGGTGAGCGAAGGCATCACCGACTATTACGCCGACCTCGCGCTGGTGCGGGGAGGCATCATCGATTCGCTGGTGTTCCTCAACCTTACCGACGGCAAGCGGCAGCACACCGACGACCTCGCGCCCATTGCGCTCGAGGACGCCTCGCTCAGCACCTGGATCCATCCGACCGACGGCACCGCCGACATCTACTACGACAAGGGCTCGCTGGCCGGATTCCTGCTCGACGTCCTGATTCGCGACGCCAGCGACAATCGTCGCTCGCTCGATGAGGTGCTGCGCGCGCTCTATCAGTCGGCGTACAAGGGTGGCAAGGGTTTTACCACGGCCGAGTGGTGGGCGGCGGTCAGCACCGCGGCCGGCGGAAAGTCCTTCGAGGATTTTTCGGCTCGCTACATCGACGGGCGCGAGCCGTTCCCCTGGTCGAGCGTCGCTCCGCTCGGCGGCTTCCAGTACCTCGCCGACAGTAGCCGGATCATCCGGCTCGGAGTCAGCACCGTCTCCGACAGCAATCGCGTCTTCGTGACGTCCGTGACCACCGGCAGCGCCGCCGCCGAGGCGGGTGTCGAAGCCGGCGACCAGCTCATCCGCGTGGGCGAGGTCGAGGTCAAGAACGAAGAGTTCGGAGTCGCGATCCGGGCGCGCTACGCCAACGCCGAAGGGAGTATCGTACCGGTGGTGCTCAAGCGGAACGACGTGGAGCGGACCCTGCAGCTCAAGCTCCGCAAGGAATTGGTCGTGACGGCGCGGCTCTTCTATGACCCCAAGGCGAGCGCCAAGGCGGCCCGGATTCGCAATGGAATTCTGAAGGGAACGGTAGATAGGTAGGGGGAATCAGGAATCAGGAATCAGGGAATCAGCCTGATTCCCTGATTCCTGATCTCCGCCTACTACGGCTTCTTCTCTTTCGTCTCCGCCAGAGCCAGCAGTTGCCGCTGGGTGGGCCCCCGCGCCAGCAGCTCCAGCGCTTTGGCGAGCTGCTCGTCCTGCTTGATGCTGCGCCGGAACGCCGTCGAATCCCCGAAGGCCAGGCTCGCCAGCCGCTGCTCCAGGTTGCGGTCGACCACCTCTTGGGCCGCATCGAACTGGGCCCGCGTGACCGCGACCTTCGCTTTGATCAGGCGGTTGAAGAACTCGTCCCGCATTTCCTGCGTGATCACGAAGTCGGGCTTGAGCTTGGGCTTGAGCTCCAGCGCATAGTTGTAGAGCGTCAAATACCAGGCCTGGAACGTCGCCGCGACTGCCTTGCCCAGCTCGCGCTCTGCGGGACCGGCCGTGTCCGGCACGATCGTGATGTCGGGCGTGATCCCGCCGCCGCCCAGGATGGTGCGCCCCGCGTCGGACTTGAAGACCGGGCGCTGGCGGGTGGAATCGCGGGCATACTCCACGAAACGATCGTCCTCCAGCCGGTCGTGCTCCGCCTGGATGGAGCGCCCGCTGGGCGTGTACCACTTGCCGGTGGTGAGCTTGACCGCCCAGCCGCCCTCCAGCGGAAAGAGGGTCTGGACCAGTCCCTTGCCGAACGAAGTGGTCCCGACCACCAGCGCACGGTCATGGTCCTGCAGCGACCCGGCCACGATCTCGGACGCCGACGCGGTGCCGCCGTCCTCCAGCACCACCACGGGCATCGAATCCACCAGCGGCGAAGGCCGGTTGGCGGTGTAGACTTCGGGCTCGCGGCCGCGATGGCGTACGCTGGAGATTTCCTGGCCGGCGCGGAGGAAGAGATTGCTGATGTCCAGCGCCTGATCGAGCGAGCCCCCGCCGTTGCCCCGCAGGTCGATCACGAAGGAGCGGGCGCCGCGCCCGCGCAGGTCCAGCAGCGCGCGCCCGACGTCCTCCGAGGCGGCGTCGTTGAATGCCTGTAGCGGGATGTATCCCACGCTGCCGTCGAGCACCAGCGTATAGGGAACCGCCGGAACCCGAATGACCGCCCGGGTAAAGCGCCCCTTGATCGGCTGGGAAACCCCTTGCCGGCGCACCGTCACGTCCACCGAGGTCCCCGGCTGGCCCAGCAGCTTGGCGGAAACTTCCTGCGTCTTCCAGCCGATGACCGAAGTGGTATCCACAAAGATGATGTGGTCGCCGGCCATCAGCCCGCCGTTGGCGGCAGGAGTGTTGGGAAAGACCCGCGCCACCACGACCTGATCGTCCTGCTGCTCGATCTGCATGCCCAGCCCGGCGTAGTTGTTCCGCAGCGTGTTGCGCTGGAACGACGCCAGCTCCTCGGGCGAGTACAGGTCGGCGTAGGGATCCTTCAGATTCTTGACCAGGCCGCGCGCCGCCTTCTCGTAGATCGCGCTGCGCGAGAGCGAGTCGACCGCGTTGTCCTCGATCTTCTGCAGTACCTGCGCGAACAGGCGGGAGCCATCCACCACCACCTGCTTGCCCTGACTGAAAAACGCACCCGCCGCGAGCGGGAGGGCCAACAACGCACCCATGATGGCAAATCGACGCATGCGCATGCCGCTTCACTCCAGAGCCATAGGACGATCACGCGACGGTCGCCGGAATAGCGCCGTCGCGCAGTCCTTCACCGGGACACACTCCCCGGAAGGACGTTAATCGGAACATCTTGGATTCGCCAATGGGGGTCCAGGCCGCCGCTTGACAGCCCGATTGCTGTGCGTCGCCCCGCAACCTCAGGATCTCGATTGGGGTGCAGACCCTGTTCGGATGGAGCTGACCCTGGGGCGTTGACCGGCTTACCGCTTGGTCAGGATGTCCTCGAAGAGCGCCAGGACGCGCGGATCATCCGACTGGCCCAGCCAGAACAGGGCCTTCCGCCGGACCTTGGGGTCCTTGTTGGTCCGGGCCAGGCGGATCAGTATCGGGATTCCCTGGTCCTGGGGCAGCTGCGAAAGCGCGAAGACCGCCTGATCGCGGACGTCGCGGTCTTCCGACTCGTCCTCGGCCAGCTCCGATAATCCCTTGGTCGCGGCATCGCCGGCGGCCTGGCTCAGCCAGAACACGGCGCTCTTTCGGGTGTCCTTATACAGGGACTCGTTCTTGGCCAGCGCCAGCAGGTCCGGCCACACCACCGCGCTGTCCGCGATAATCGCGCCGAAAATCGCCTGCTCGGCCCTCCGCTCCCGTGCCGCCACGGCAAGCAGAGCCTTGGCGGCTGCCGGTCCGGAAACCCGGCCCAGATCCACCACGTCGCTGGCCGCCGAGCCCCAATCGCCCCCGACATAGAGCCGCACCTTGGTGGTCATGCCGCCCGACCTGATGAACGCCACCCGGGCCGGGCCGGGCTCGCAGGGCCGGTAGCGCCAGTTACGGCTGTTCGAGCCGACCTCGCCGAAGGTGGTGAAATTGTTCTCCCCCCGGGTCCGGTCGCGGATGAAGCTCTCGCCGTCGCCGCAGATGCCTTCCTTGACCGAGTACTCCAGCCGCACGGTTCCGTCCTTCACGCCCAGGATCCGGTCCGCCAGGGCGCTCTGTGCCGGCGCCGCTTCGCAGGCCAGCAGGAGGACGGTCGTCGTCAACACCAGTGCGCGCATATATCCCCCTGCCTACCTGATCGCCTGATTGCCTGATTGCCTGATCACCCAATCGCCCAATCTCACGGCTTCTCCAGCAGGCTCGCCAGAAACTCGGCGACGCGGGGATCATCCGACTGGCTCAGCCAGAAGATCGCCTTCTTCTTGAGCTCCCGGTCCGGCTCGGTCTTGGCGATCTGCATCAGCCGGTCCACCGCGGCCTTCTCGTCCCGCTGGGAGTACACGAAGATCAGCTGCTCCTTCATCTCCCGGCTGGGCATCCGGTCGTAGAGCGTGGACAGCTCGGAGAGCGGATAGTCGCTCTGTCCGACCCAGAAGAGCGCCTTCTTGCGGAGCTCGATACCCTCGTTGACGTCGCCCGCGACCGAGAGCAGCCACTGACTGCTCGCCTTGTCGTCGATCTGCGAGATCGAGAACAGGATCTTGTCGCGCAGCGCCTCGCTCTTGAGCTGCCCATACAGCGTCTTGAGGAAGTCGAGCCGGTCTGGATCGTCGCCCTGGCCGATCCAGAAGATGGCCTTTTCCCGCAGCTCATCGGAGACGCCCGCCCTGAGCGCGAAGTCCCGCAGGGCCTGCCGCGCTTTCGGCGCGTCCTGCTGCGACAGCGCGAAGATCGCTTTCTCCTGGAGCGCCGGCTCGCGCGAGCTCCGCAGGATGGAATCCAGCGCGGTCACGGCGCCGGGAGAGTCCACCTGGGAGAGCCACCACACCGCCTGCTCGCGGACTTCCTGATCGGGGTCGTTGCGCGCCGCGTCGAGCAGGATCTGCTCGGTCTCCCTGCCCTCCTGCTGCGACACGATGAAGACCGCCTTACGCCGCAGACACTCCGAGCCGTCATCCCGGCGGGACAGCACTTTCTTCAGGATGGGCAGTGCCCGCTCGGCGTCCATCTGCTGCAGCGCGTTGAGCGCCGCGGTCTGGATGTCGTCCTCTTCCTTGCACTGGTCGCGCCCGCGCTTGCCCCGCGTGCTCGCGACGGTGGCCGAAACCGAGCTGGAGGGCGAAGCGGAGCTCGATGCCGCGGTGGCCGCGGTGGCCGCGATCGTTGCCGCGGCATCTTCGTTCCCGCTCCGGGCCAGCTGCCCGCGGATCCGGATCGCGAGGGTCTCGGCGTCGCTTCGCGTGCTCGCATTGGGGGCCTTCTCCCGCTGCAGCTGTAGCACGTCGAGCGCCTTGCGCAGCGCGTCGTCGCCCGAGCGCTTGCTCAGCGCGTACGCCTGCCAGTAGTAGGCGTCGCCCGCGTAGCTCGAGCGGGGATACTTGCCGTAGATCTGTCCGAAGAGATCGGCCGCGGTGGCAAAGCGTCCCCGATTGAGCGCTTCCCGCGCATCGCGGTAGGCCCGATCGGCGGGATCCTGTTGCGCCCACGCCTCCGGCGGGCGGGAGGCGATGGTTCGCCGCTCGCGATCACCGTCCAGCGCGAAGATCGCCGCCGAGCTCCATCCCAGGCCGGTCGTGGCGAGGGCCGCTTGCGCCCGGATCATCCCCACTCGTGCCTGGGCGATCGCGGGGGAGACGGCCGCCATCGCCGTGCGCGCCTGCGCCAGTCCCAGCGCCGCATGGTCCTGCGCCGCGCTGATGGTGGGCGCCAGCCACGCCAGATCCGGGATCCGGATGGTGGTGGCGCGGGAAGTCGCGACCTGAGCCGCCAGGGCCGCCGGGGCGGACGCGAAGAGCAACAGAACACTGCGGGTGGTGCGCATCGGACAACTCCTTACATGCGAATGGTCGGATCCGACGGAATCGCGTTCCTGAGCCGGGTCCGGAGGTGGTTTTGCGCCAGCCCGTCGGCGATCAGATCGAGATCCTCGCGACGGTCCTTGGGATCGAGCGTGGCGATCTGGACCAGCACCAGCTCCAGATCTTCGAGCAGCTTGCGGGTGCGCGGATCGGTCAGCCGCTTGGAATCGAGCAGCAGCCGCGTGCTGCTCAGCAGCTGCCGCGCCTGCGGAGCGAGATCCTGCGCCGCCGCCCGGGTGTTGAACTCGGTGAGGAAGCTCTCGGCCTGTCCGAGGTGCTGCACCGTGGTGAGCTGTTCCGCGAGCTCGCCCCGCTCGGACTGGCCCGGGGCCGCACGGAGGCTGCCCGACGCGGTGGCGGGGGCGGCCGGGACCGTCGGCTGGCCAGGGGCGGTGAAGCGTCCCACCGCGATCCCGAGCAGCAACAGCGCCGCGATGCCCAGCAGCAGGCGAATGGTCGGTCGGGTGGCCGGGCGCAACGGCAGCACCTCGTGGGTCCGTGGCTCCGCCCGCTGCGCGCTAACCCGCGCCCAGATCTCCGCCTTCGGCGTCGGGGGCGGCGCGTTGTAGTCCTGCGCCGCATCGCGCAGCAGCGCGTCCAAACGGTCCTCCTGCTCGTCCATCATGAGGCCAGATCTCCTGCAAAGGCGGCCAGCTGCCGCCGAAGCTTGGCACGCGCCCGGCTCAACTGGGCTTTCGAGGTCCCGTCCTGGATCCCCAGGGCGGCGCCAATCTCCTCGTGCGTGTACCCCTCGACATCGTGCATCAAGAACACCGTGCGATATCCTTCCGGCAGGCCGTCGATGGCCGCGTTCAGCTTCACTTTCAGGTCCGGATCGGCGTGCCGGGCCGGCGCCGCCACCGGATCCGCGTGCTCCAACTCGACCTCCCGGTTGCGCAGCCGGCGCACCTTCCGCTGTCCGTTGTAGACCACCGAGATCGCGATCGAGGTGATCCAGGTCGAAAGCGCCGCTTCGCCGCGGAAGCTGGCCAGCCGCTCGAAGGTCCGGATGAACGTGTCCTGCGTGTAATCGGAGGCGAGCTCCGCGTCGCCCACCATGCGGTAGACGAGCCGGTACACCCGGTCCACGTTCGCGTCATAGAGCTCTCGCTCTGCCTGCGGGTCACCCGCCAGCACACGGGCGACCAGGTTGTTCTTCTCCACTAAGGCCCCAGGCTCGGCGAGGGTCGACCCCTATTCTGAGCCATGGGACAGCACGGCGCCAGAAAAGGTTGCTCGGACAGCAGTAACCAGCGAGTCAGCTCAGCCCACCCGATCCGCCCATTAGGCAGCGCCAGGGTACTTAAACCCAAGTACTTGCTCGACTTGAACTATCTGTGACAATAATATCTGATTCAGTTATTATTGTTTCTAATGCCACGTAAGCGCCCCCATGATCGCCTGGATACCATCGCTGATTCAGCGACCGAAGTCTTTATTCAACAAGGTTTTGGCTCGGCTGGCGTCGCCCAGATAGCCCGGCTGGCCAAGGTGGGTCCCGGTACCATCTATCTATACGCCGAAAGCAAGGACGCCCTGTTTGACCTGGCTGTCCGGCGTGCGTTCGAGGATCCCACCGTGTGGACTATGACCCTCCCCCACCCCTCGCCCCTGCCGGGGGAGGTGGCCGAGGCGGTCTGGCGCTGCCTCCAGAATGCCGCCCACTTTCCGCAGCTCTGGCTCGCGACCGAATCGCCGCCCCCCGATGACATCGGGCGCGAAGCCGGCGGGATCATCGTCGAGCTGTACAACTGGCTGCATCGTTACCGCCGGGGAATCAAATTGGTGGAGCGCTGTGCGGGAGAATGGCCCGATGTGGCCCAGGTGTTCCAGCGGCGTTTTTGGCGGGGTGGGGTGCGGCGGGTTGCCGATTATCTGCATCGGCGCGTGCGTGAGGGCGTCTTGCCGGCCCGCGGTGACCCGGTCGCCGCCGCCCACCTGGTGATTCAGTCGTTGACTTGGATGGCGGTGCATCGCCACTGGGCTTCGGAAGGCGCCGAGCTGGCTGAGGCAAGCGGCGCCGATACGGCTCAACAACTGCTGCTTGCCGGTCTGCTGGAGTGACCATGAATACTGCGCAGGCATTTCTGGCCCAGTCCCGCGAGTACCTCACCGGGCACTATCTCCCCAAGATTCGCGCTGCGGTGGAAACGCTTTCCGAAGCGGATCTCTGGTGGCGGCCGAACGAGGCCTCCAACAGCATCGGCAATCTCATGCTGCATCTCGCCGGCAATATTCGGCAATGGATTGTGAGCGGTGTGGGTGGCGCCCCGGACCGGCGCGACCGCGCGGCCGAATTCGCCCGTCGGGAGCCGCTCGAGCGGGAAGCGCTGCTTGCGCTGCTTACCGAGGCCATTTTCGAAGCCGATGCCGTGATTGCCCGCGCCGACCCGGCGTCGCTCGAGGCTCGTCTGGTCGTGCAGGGGCGTGTGATCAGCGTCCTCGAAGCGATCTACCACGTGGTGGAGCACGTGGCGCTCCATGCCGGGCAAATCCTCTACATCACCAAGCTTCGCGCAGGGAAGGATCTGGGTTTCTATCGCATGGAAGGAGGGATCCCCCGCCCCAGCTGGCCCGGCCATCCCACCACCGGCGGCGCCTGACCCCTGACCTCTGACCTCAGACTCCTACGGAACCGCCCCCCACAACGGACCCAGGCGCGCCAGCAGTCCCGCATAGAGTTCGATCCCGTCCCACAAGTTCTGCAGCCGCATATTCTCGTTTTCGGCGTGCTGATTGTTGTCGTGGTTGGAGATCGGAATACCGATGAGCGGGACGCCGAGTACCTCGTGAAACACGTAGGTGCCGTCGCTGCCGCCGGAGGAAGGAATCGTAATGAGCCGTTCGGAGAGTCCCTGCTGAATAGCGGCGATGACGGCACGCGAAGCCGGCGCGTCGAGCGGGGTCCGTGAGGCGGGATAGCCGGGGCTGAACACGGCCTTCACCACCTTCGGGTGGGCGCGCCGAGTGGCGGAGTCGGGGTCGCTGCGCACTACGAAGTAGCCCTGCTTCCGGAGATGAGCTTCGATCAGCGCTTGCACCCGCTCGGGGCGCTGGTCCGGAACCATCCGGATATCGACGAACGCCGTCGCCTCGGAAACGATGACATTGGCGGCGGTCGGGCCGGTGCGCCCGCCGGAGAGGCCGCTCAGGTTGAGGCCGGGCAGCAGGATGCGCTCGCCCAGCAGCGCCGGCGCGCCCTCGCTGCGCCCCAGCCGGAGCTCCCCGAGCAGCTGCTCCTCCACCGGCGGAATGGTGGCCAGCGCGGCACGTTCCGCCGCGCCGATCGGCCGTACGTCGTCCCCGTAATGCTCGATCAGGATGCGGCCCTCCTCGTCGCGCATCGAGGCGAGCAGGTGGACCAGCATCACATCCGGGTTAGGAGCCCAGTTGCCGTAGTGCCCGCTGTGCAGCGGACGCGAAGGGCCGTACACCGTGAGCTGCAGGCCCATGTCCCCCCGCACCCCGAAAGCCAGCAGCTGGCGGCGGGTCTGGTGGACCGGACCGTCCCCCATCAGCCACAGATCGGCCTTGAGCGCGGCGGCGTGCCGGGTCAGCATGTCGCGCAGGTGCGTAGAGCCCGCTTCTTCCTCTCCCTCGAAGAAGAACTTCAGGTTGACCGTGGGCCGCACGCCCAGCGCGCGCAACGCGTCCAGCGCCGAGAGCTGGGCCAGGATCGAGCCCTTGTCGTCACCGGTCGAGCGCGCGTAGAGCCGCCACTCGGGGTCGAAGCGCCCGCCCGCCGCAGGGAAGGGGATTTCCTTGCCGCCCTCGAACAGCGCCCGGTCACGCAGCACCGGCTTCCAGGGGGGTGAAACCCAGCGCGCGGTGTCCACCGGCTGGCCGTCGTAGTGCGCATAGAGCACGATGGTCTTGCTGGCGCCCGGCGTCGCCAGCTCGCCGAAGACGGCCGGCGGCGACCCGGGCGCCTCCAGCAGCCGTGCCGCCACGCCGCGGCGCTCCAGCATCCGGAGCAGCACGGCCGCGTTGCGGCGGATATTGGCCGAGTCAGACGCCAGATTGGGAATCTGCAGCAGGTCCACGTATTCCCGGAACACTTCGCCTTCATGCGCGGCGCGCCAGGCGGCGACCCGCGAGCGGAGCGAGGTATCCGAGGGCTGTTGCACGGCGAGCAGGAGCAGCAGGAAGAACGGCATGGGAGCCCTGGGAATCGGATGAGGCACTCGCGGAATCCGCCTATCTTCCACAGCCCGCGACCGCATCGCAAGAGGAGGCCATGCCGAACCGCCCCGAAGAGTCTCTCGATCCCGAGTCCTGGGACACGCTGCGCGCCCACGGGCACCGCGTGCTCGACGAGCTGCTCGACTGGCTCCGCACCCTGCGCGAGCGGCCCGTCTGGCAACCGGTCCCGCCCTCTGTGCGCCAGGCCCTCCAGGCGCCGCTGCCGGTTGCCGGCCAGGGGCTGGAGGAGGCCTGGGACGACTTTCGCAGCCAGGTGCTGCCATACCCCTGGGGCAACGTGCATCCCCGTTTCTGGGGCTGGGTGAACGGCACCGGCACGCCGAGTGCCGCCCTGGCCGAGCTGGCCACCGCGGTGCTCAATACCAACGCGGGTGGCGGGCATCAGGCCGCTCCCTACGTCGAGCGGCAGGTGCTCGACTGGTGCAAGTCGATGCTGGGGTTTCCCGCGACGGCGAGCGGGGTGATGGTGACCGGCGGCTCGGTGGCCAACCTCGTGGCGCTCGCCGCGGCGCGCGACGCCGCGGATCCCGAGATCGTCATCGACGGTGTCCGCGCCACGCGCAACCCGCTGGTGTTCTACGCCTCGAGCCAGACCCACAACTCGGTCGACAAAGCCGTGCGCTTGCTTGGTCTGGGTCAGCGGGCGCTGCGCTCCGTTCCGGTGACGGCGGATTTCCGCATCGACCTCGCCGCGCTGGAGCAGGCCATCGCCGAGGATCGCGCCGCCGGGCGCCGGCCCTGCTGCGTGGTCGGCAACGCCGGAACCGTCAATACCGCCGCCATTGACGACCTCTCCGCGCTCGCCGACCTCTGCGCCCGCGAAGCGCTCTGGTTCCACGTCGACGGCGCGTTCGGAGCGCTGGCCGCCGTGTCGGATACCCTGCGCCCGCTGGTGGCGGGATTGGAGCGCGCCGACTCGATCGCGTTCGACCTCCACAAGTGGATGTACATGCCCTATGACGTGGGCTGCGTGCTGGTGCGGGATCCCGAGGCGCACCGGCGGCCTTTCGCCACCCAGGCGAGCTACCTCGCGCGGCTGGAGCGCGGTGCCGCGCCCAACGATCACGACCCCGGCTCCCTGGGACCGGAGCTCTCCCGCGAATTCCGCGGGCTCAAGGTCTGGCTCCTGCTCAAGGAGCACGGGATCGCCAAGTACGCGCGGCTCATCGAGCAGAACGTGGCGCAGGCGAAGTACCTGGCGGGGCTGGTGCACCGCCACAGCGAGCTCGAGCTGCTGGCGCCGGTGCCGCTCAATATCGTGTGCCTGCGCTACTGCGCGCCGGAGGATGCGGACCCCAGCCGGGCGGAAGCGGTGAACGCGCTCAACCGCGAGGTCCTCATGCGCATCCAGGAGCGCGGGATCGCGGTGCCTTCGGCCACCGTGTTGAACGGCAAGTTCGCCCTCCGCGTGGCCCTCACCAACCATCGCACGGTGCGCGCCGACCTCGACCTGTTCGCGACCAAGGTGGTGGAGCTGGGCCGGGAGGTACGCGGCGAGCGGACTTCCTGAGCGAAGGGGCGCTGCCGTGCCGCCGCCAAACTGGCGGTGCCCCCCCGCGAAGGCTACGTTATCTGCAGGTACGACTCCCTCATCCGCTGCCTCCAGCCAATGGCCTCTGCTCCTTCGGAAAAGTCGCGCGCCGTCGCGCTGGCCCTCTGCATTCCCCTCGGTGTCTTCGGGGCCCATCGCTTCTATGTGGGCAAGATCGGCACCGGTCTGTTGCAGCTCTGCACCCTGGGCGGGATGGGACTCTGGTGGCTCTACGACCTGATCACGATCGCGAGCGGCGAATTCCGCGATGTGGACGGGTTGCGGGTGCGCCAGTGGGATCCGGAGGACGGCGCCGCGCTCGCGCACGGCGTGCCCCAGGAGCTGCTCGACGAGATCGAATCGCTCCGCCACGAGGTGTCCGAGCTCGCCGAGCGCGTCGACTTTACCGAGCGTCTGCTCGCCGATCCGAGCCGCCGCAGCACGCCCCCCGCCGCGTCATGACCTAACCCGCATGCTGATCGCTCGGGTCCGGCGCGCCCTCGCTCCCGACTACGAAATCCTGCGGGAGATTGCCGGCGGAGGCATGGGAGTGGTCTTCGCCGCCCGCCAGCCGCGGCTGGAGCGGGAGGTGGCGGTCAAGATTCTGCGCCCCGAACTCGCGACCGCGATAGCCGCCGAGCGGTTTCTCGCCGAAGGCCGCGTGCTGGCCAAGCTCTCCCACCCCAACATCGTTCCCGTCTACGACGCCGGCGAGTCCGACGGGCTGCTGTATTACGTCATGGAGCTGGTCAACGGCGAAACGCTGGCCGCTCGGCTGGCTCGCGGGCCGCTGGCCAAAGCTGCGGCCCTGCAGCTTGCCCAGGACCTCCTCGCGGCGTTGAGCGCCGCGCATTCCCTCGGCGTGGTGCACCGCGACGTCAAGCCGGCCAACATCTTCCTGCGCGGTGGCCGCGCGCTGCTGGGCGACTTCGGCATCGCGCGCTGGCGCGAAGACCATGAACCGGCCTACACCACCCCCGGCGAGCTGATCGGCACCCCGCGCTACATGTCGCCCGAGCAGCGCGATGGGGTGCGGGCCACCCCGCGCACCGACGTGTATGCGGCCGGTCTCGTCATTTGGGAGGCCTGTTGCGGGGCGCGCTGGCCGCACTACCAGAGTCCCAAGGACGCCGACTGGAGCAGCCTGCCCGGCGAGCTGACCGCCGGCGTGCGCCGGGCCCTGGAGCTGGACACCGAAAAGCGCTGGTCGGATGCGCGCGAGTTCGCCGCGGTGTTGGCCCGGAGGCCTCGGCGCAATCGCGCCCTCCTCGGCCTCGCCGGCGCGCTCCTGCTGGGCTTCGCGGCGTGGCTCGCCTGGCCACCGGCCGCCCCGGCGCTGGA
>DATCWE010000252.1:0-4022 GCA_036566495.1 Gemmatimonadales bacterium
GCCACGCCCACCGGCACTGCCGCGTCCGCCGTTGGCCCGCGCCGGTACTGGCCGCTGCCCCGGGTGCTGGCCTACTTCGCGCTCGCCGCCGCCGCGGTCCTCGGCCTCGCCTGGGCCCTCCGCACCCTGCTCGGACTGCCCGACTGGTTCTTCCCGGCCGTGGTGATCCTGCTCGCGCTCGGCTTGCCCGTGGTGGTGCTGGCCGGCGTCACCCACAATCGGCGGATTGCGGGCCGCACCGCCGTGAGCCTCCCGGTGCCCGGCAAGCTGCATCACGGCCTCACCCTGCGCCGCGCGGTCACCGGCGGCATCGCGGCCTTTTCCGGGTTAGGCCTCATCACCGGCGGCTACATGGCGATGCGCCTGCTCGGCATCGGCCCGGTGGGCTCGCTGGTCGCCAGCGGCAAGCTCAGCGCGCGCGAGCGGCTCATCATCGCCGACTTCGCCAATCAGACCCGCGATCCCCAGCTCGGCGCCGCCGTCACCCAGGCGTTCCGGGTCGACTTCAGCCAGTCGAAGCTCGTCTCCCCGGTCGAGGCCGACTACGTGCGCCGGGTCATGCGGCGCATGCAGCGCCCCGATTCCGTCCCGGTCGATCTGGCCGTGGCGCGGGAGATCGCCCAGCGGGAAGGCTTCAAGGCCGTGGTGGCCGGTGAGCTCCAGCAGGTGGGGCCGAGCGTCCTGGTCTCCGCCCAGCTGGTCAACGCCCAGTCGGGCGAGGTGCTCGCGATCGCGCGGGAGACGGCCAGAGATTCGACCGGGATTCTCGACGCGGTGGATCGCGTCTCCAAGCAGCTCCGCGCCAAGATCGGCGAGTCGCTGCGGACCATCCGGGCCAACCCTGCGCTCGCGGACGTCACCACCGGCTCGCTCGAAGCCCTCCGCAAATACTCCCAGGCGCTCCGGGTGCAGTCGACGGGCGACAACCCGGGCGCCATCGCGCTGCTCGAGGACGCCGTCGCCCAGGACAGCAGCTTCGCGATGGCCTGGCGCAAGCTCGGCACCATGCTGGTCAACCAGGGCGAGCGGCCGGCCCGTGCGGAGCAGGCCCTCACCAGGGCCTTCGCGCTGCGCGAGCGCCTCACCTTCCGCGAGCGCAGGCTGACCGAGACCTCCTATTACTCCGACGCGCGCGGCGCCCTGGACAGCGCGGTGACGGCGCTGCAGTCGCTGCTGGCGGAATACCCCAACGACAGCTGGGCCTGGAACAACCTCGGCGTGTTGCACGAGACCACCGGGAACGACGCCGAGGCGGAGCGGGGCTACAGCAAGGCGGCGGCGCTCGAGCCCGAGAATATCCTGGCGTGGGGCAACATCTTCACCCTGCGGATCGCCGCCGGCCGCTTCGATTCGGCCGCGGCGACCCTGCAGCTCATGAAGAATCGTTTCCCGGCTGGGCCCGGGATGGACTTCCGCCAGTCGCTCCTTCTGCTGGGCCGCCGCGACTTCGCGGTAGCCGAGGACAGCCTGCGCGCCATGACGGCGCGCTACCAGGCCAATGCCCCGTGGCACGACGCCTTCCTCAACAATCTCGCGGGGGCACTGGCCATCCGGGGCAAGCTCGCCGAAGCGGACCGGATGCAGCGGACCCTCAGCGAAGAGCGCAGCGGGCGGGGTGACGCCACCAACGCGATGGAGGTGGAGCTGCTGCGGGTTATTCCCATCGCGCTCTACCGCGAGGATCCCCGCGCCGCGAAGCTGGCCCTGGATGCCGTGCTGCGGAGCCACCCGCTGGACCGCCTACAGCCGCAGGAACGCCCGTTGCTCGCCGGGATCTACGCGGCGACCAGCGCGGGCGATCACGACCTGGCTACCCGCCTGCTCGAGGAGTTCGGCCGCAACCGCGGCAACATTCCCGGCCGCGCCTGGGGATTCCTGTTGCAGCTCGCGCGCGGCCAGGTCCTGTCCATGAAGAAGGAGTCGCTTTCCGAGGGACTGGCGGCATTCCGCAAAGCGGCCGCCGTCTGCGCCTACTGCGCGGAAGCCCCACTGGGGCTCGCGTTCGAGCGCGCGGGCATGGCCGACTCGGCGCTGGCTCACTACCAGCACTGGGCCGACGTGGGAGAGCAAATCTGGGAAGCCGGGGTCTACTACCACTGGGCCCCGCTCGCCTATTTCCGGCTCGGCGAGCTGTACCAGGCCAAAGGCGATACGCTCAAGGCCGTGGATTACTACGGCCGCTTCACCGAGCTGTGGCGCGAGGCCGATCCCGAATTCCAGCCCAAGGTGAAAGAGGTCCGGCTGCGGATCGCCGACCTGAAAGCGGAGCCGCGCCGGCCCTAGCGGGGCTCAGTTCCTCACGCCCCGAGATCGAGCCGAATCCGGTAGATCTGCCCCGCCTTGATCGCGTAGAGCCGGTAGGTGTGCCCGTCCACAAAGCGGCACGCCGCGAGATTGGGCGACAGGATGTCCTCGTAGAGCGGGCTCAGCTTCCCGTCGATCATCACGGTCCAACCCTTCCCGGTCGTCACCACCGCGGCGAAGTGCTTGCTGTCCGGGCTCCAGGCCGGATACGTGAAGCTGGCGGTGGGCCCCTGGTACGCCGTGCCGTCCACGATCACCGAGCCCCGGCTGGTGCCGTCCAGCGTGATGGCGGTGAAGGCCAGGTGATTCCCGTCCGGGCTGTACAAGAACACTGGAAACGTGAGCGGCGGATTGTTGCGCGTGAAGAAGTTCTGCAGGTTGTACGGCTTGGCTACGCCGTCGACCACCGGCTGATAGGCGATCACGCTGCTCTGCGCCCCATAGACGAAGTGCTTGCTGTCCGGACTGAATTGCATCGCACCCTTGCTCAGATCACTGGCTTTGGGCTGTTCCTTCCCGTCCACCACCAACGCGAACCCCTTCGACCCGTAGCCCATGAACGCGTAGCGCTTGCCGTCGGGGCTGAACTGGAACTCGGTGAGCGCGCCGTATTCCCCCAGTTCCTGGCCGTCGACCACCAGGAAGTTGCCCGTGGGGCTGGTGCCCACGTAGACCAGCCGGCTGCCGTCCGGGCTCCACCGCAGCTCGTTGACGACCTGGTAGCTCAGGCCCATCGCCTTCCCGTTGACCATGACGGTGGCGCCCGGGTTAGGCGTGTTTGGCTGGATGTACGCGAAGCGCTTCCCGTCCGGGCTCCAGGCGACATGGCGCTGGGGCGAGCCCTGGCCGCTGCGGATAATGTTCCCAAAGCTGAGGCACAGAGGCGATTGGCCCGCTCCGCAGCTCCCGGAAAGCTCCTGTCCGCCCACGAACAGAGCCCCGGCACCACCGCCGTGGGCCCCTGGGTCCCCTGCTTTGGTGGCGGCGAGGAAGGCGATCCGGCCGTCCGCTGCCTGCTCCAGATCGCTGACACTCAGGTAGCGCGGGCTCTCGACGCCGTCGACTACCACCGAGGCCATCTGCGCGCCCACCCCGCTCCGATTGGCGACGTAGGCGTAATGGGCGCCGTCGGGCGTGAGCTGGAGTGAGGAGATCATGGCGAACCCCGGCCCGACTTTGCCGTCCGCCACCGCGTGCCACTGCTGATCCGCGGTCTGCGCCACGTAGACCAGCCGCTTGCCCCTGAGCGCCGTTTGGCGGAAGTCGAACGCCCGGTACCCCGGGCTCTTTACCCCGTCGAACACCATCACCCAGCTCGCCGGCCCGGCCAGGCCGGCATAGGCCAGATGGGATCCGTCCTGGCTGTACCAGAACTTCCAGCCCGTGGGATCGCTGTAAGTCACACCCTGCAGGGTCGCCGGGGTCGACAGCGTCATGGCTTCCTTGCCGTCGATCACCGCGATGAAATCCCCGGCGCGCCGGCCCACGTAGGCACTGTGCCCGCCGGTGGGACTGAACACGATGGACCCGCCGCTCTCCCGGTACGTGGTCCAGCTGAAGTTCAGCGGAATCTCGTCGAACACCGGTCCCTCCACCCCGTCGATCAGCACGATCTCGCGGCTCCCTTTCGGGGCGACGATGGCGATGTGCTCGCCGTCCTCGCTCAGATGCACGCGCTGGGTCCGCGGTCCCATCAAGGCTTCGTCCACCTTGGCGTT
>DATCWE010000370.1:0-13267 GCA_036566495.1 Gemmatimonadales bacterium
TCGCTGCTCATCCTGGCGGGCGCCTGGCGGCTACTCAAGGAGAGCACCGACATCCTGCTCGAGGCCGTGCCCGCCCACCTCTCCATGGATGAGGTCCGCGCCCGAATGCTGGAAGTCGCCGGGGTACGGACCGTGCACGACCTGCACGTCTGGACCGTGACCAGCGGCATCGTCGCAATGAGCGGACACGCCGTGGTGCCGGATCTGGCGACCCATCCGGACGCGCTGCTGGGACTGCGCCGGGCCCTCGCCGGCCTTGGAATAGGCCATGTGACCATCCAGCTCGAAGTGGCCGACGAGTGCGCCGGGGTGGACTGTTTGGAACCGCTTGCACTGACAGAGGATAGCGCCCACCACGAAGGCCACCACCACGGCCACTCCCACCGTCGCTGATTCAGGGTTGCGGCAGCGGGGCTAGATCCTTATTTATGGCGCACTTGGAGGGCGTCTTAGCGTTTTGAGGCATCGTGAACATCCGTAACATCGCCATCATCGCACACGTCGACCACGGAAAGACCACCCTGGTCGATCAGATGCTGCGCCAGGCAGGAGTCTTCCGCTCGAATCAGCAGGTGGAAGAGCGGGTGATGGACTCCAACCCGCTGGAGCGCGAGCGCGGCATCACCATTCTGGCCAAGAACACCGCGGTCCGCTGGCATGGCACCAAGATCAATATCGTGGACACTCCGGGCCACGCCGACTTCGGCGGCGAGGTGGAGCGCATCCTTCGGATGGTGGACGGCGTCTTAATACTGGTGGACGCCGCCGAGGGACCCATGCCGCAAACCCGCTTCGTGACGCGCAAGGCCCTGGCGCTCGGGCTGCAGCCCATCGTCGCCATCAATAAGATCGATCGCGCCGATGCCGAGCCGTTGCGGGTGCACGACGAGGTGCTGGGCCTCTTCATCGACCTCGAGGCCAGCCACGACCAGCTCGACGCGGCGTTCCTCTATACCTCGAGCCGCCACGGAACCGCTACGCCCGAGCTGAGCCAGCCGGGCACCGACCTCCAGCCCCTCTTCCAGGCCATTCTCGACCGGGTTCCGCCTCCCTCGGGCGACCCGAGCGGGCCGTTCCAGATGCTGATCTCGACGCTCGACCATTCGCCGTTCCTCGGAAGGCTCGGGATCGGGCGCGTGGAGCGCGGCGTGGCCAAGGTGGGCGAGTCGGTCGCCGTGCTTCCGCTGGGCGAGCCCGGAATGGTGCCGGAAGGCGTCGGCGACCAGAGCCGGATCACCCGGCTCTACACCTTTGACGGGCTCGAACGTATCGAAGTGAGCGAAGTGCCCGCGGGCGACATCTGCGTCGTCTCCGGCTTCGAGGGCATCGAGATAGGGAAGACCCTCACCGATCCAGGACGGCGGGAGCGCCTGGCGGGCATCGCGGTGGAAGAGCCGACCATTTCGGTCGATGTCATCGTCAACAATTCTCCTTTCGCCGGCCGGGAAGGGAAATTCGTCACCAGCCGGCAGGTGAAGGACCGGCTGTACCGGGAGCTGGAGCGGAATGTGGCGCTCAGGGTCGAAGAGACCGATTCTCCCGACACCCACACCGTGTCGGGACGCGGCGAGCTCCACCTGGGCATCCTTATGGAGACCATGCGGCGCGAGGGTTACGAGTTCCAGGTGTCCCGGCCCCGCGTGATCACCCGGGTCAGCGACACCGGCGAGCGCCTCGAGCCGTACGAGGAGTTGACGATCGACGTGGCTGAGGTGCATATGGGGGCGGTGATGGAGAAGCTCGGCCCCCGGCGTGCCGAGCTCTCCGAAATGCGGAATTCGGGCATGGGGGTTGTCCGGCTGGCGTTCCGGATTCCCAGCCGTGGATTGTTCGGCTACCGCTCGGAGTTCCTGACCGATACCAGGGGCACCGGGACGATCCATCACCGCTTCCTGGATTACGGCCCCTGGGCCGGCCCCCTGGCGGGGCGGAAGCGGGGAGTGCTGGTGGCCGACCGGGAAGGCTCGGTAGTGGCATTCGCGCTGGGCAACCTGCAGGAGCGCGCGCAGATGTTCGTGGTGCCCAACGAGCTGGTGTACGAGGGCATGATCGTGGGGGAGAACTCCCGGCCCGGCGACATGGACGTCAACGTCACCAAGGAAAAGAAGCTCACCAACATGCGGACGACGGCCTCGGACGACAACGTGCAGCTGGAGCCGCCTCGCGAGATCACGCTGGAGTACGGCCTCGAGTACATCGAGGAGGACGAGCTCATCGAGATCACCCCCGCCAACGTCCGGTTGCGCAAGCGGATGCTGGCCGCGGTGGACCGGAAAAAGTCGGCCCGGGCGGCGGCCCGGATTGCCGATGCGTCGTAGCGAAGGACGCGCGAATCACCCTTCAGGTCTCTGAGAGGCGGACCACAACCATGCCGGCCCTGGTGGCGTCGCGAACGGAAATCACGCTTCGTCGGCGGTTTGATGAGGACGAGGACGAATTCGAAGACGGGTACTCGTTCGAAGACGAGGAAGATGACGACGCCGACAGCGGCGAGTTCGATGACGACGAGGACGAGCTGAGCGAGGAAGACGATCTCGAGGAGGAGTTCGAGGACGACTTCGAGATCGACGAGGAAGTCGAAGAGCGCTAGTTGCGAGACCAGGCCTCCGAGGCTATGTTATTGCCATTCTTGGAGTTGGGGCCTGTAGCTCAGGTGGTTAGAGCGCACGCCTGATAAGCGTGAGGTCGGTAGTTCAACTCTACCCAGGCCCATCGAGTCCGCTGCTTCCCTGTCAAAGCCCCGCCGCACCGGCGGGGCTTTCGTCTTCACGAAAAACTCATCGGCCCGTACGTATTCCGCGGAGGTCGCACGCCGACTAGACTATCGCAACCATGACTTCCGCACCCCGCCCCCTGCGCGACGGGTTGCTGGTCGGACTCGTCGCCTACGCCGCGGTGGCCGTCTTCTACGCGGCGTTCGACCTGCTCGCCGCGCGCGGCGCCCTTTATACCGTCAACGTGCTCGGCAAGGCGGTCTTCCGGGGTCTGCGAGACCCCGCCGTCGTCATGCTCCCGCTGCCGCTGGATACGGGTGCCATCCTCCTGTACAACGCCCTGCACCTGGTGGTATCCCTGGTCATCGGCCTGGTGGTGGTGGGTCTTCTCGTCGAAGCGGAACGCCATCCGGCGCGGCGGCGGGTGATGCTGGCCGTAATCGTGGCGGGCTTCCTGATCACCGTGGTCGCGGTGGGACTGGCCAGCCGCCCCTTTCGTCCGGTGCTGCCCTGGTGGTCCATCGTGGCCGCCAACACCGCCGCGGTTATGCTGGCGGCCTGGTACCTGGAACGCCGACTTCCGGGAATCGGCCGCCGGATGCTCTCCGCGCCCGCTTGAGACCTGGCCGGCGGCCTCAGTCCCTCCGCAACGATGATTTCCGGCGATCGCCAGGTTCGCAGCTGGCTGCTGGCTGCCGCCGCTGCGGTAACGCTCGCCGTGACGATCGGCGGGATAACCCGGCTCACCCACAGCGGACTATCCATCACGGAATGGCGCCCGGTGTCGGGAGTGCTGCCGCCGTTGACGCAATCGGCCTGGAGCGACGCCTACCAGCGCTATCTCCAGATTCCCGAGGCGCAGACGGTGCACCGGGGGATCACGCTGGCGCAATTCCAGGGCCTCTACTGGTGGGAGTGGATCCATCGGCTGGTGGCGCGTGGCGTCGGCCTGCTGCTCGCGCTTCCATACTTCTGGTTCCTGGCGCGAGGCCGGCTGGGGCCCCAACATCGCGCGCGGCTTCTGCTGTTGCCCATCCTGGTCGCGGCGCAGGGCGCGCTGGGCTGGTACATGGTGCGGAGCGGGCTCGCGGAGCGGACCGACGTGAGCGCCTTCCGGTTGACGGCCCATCTGGGACTTGCGCTGCTCATCTACGCGATTTGCGTCTGGAGCGCGCTCGATCTGTCACGTCCATCGGGGACGCCGCCGGGCGGGGCGTCCGCTTCGATGACCCTGCGCCGCTGGTCCCTCGCCGGCGCCGGCGCGGCCTTCGTCACCATGTTGTCGGGCGGCTTCGTGGCGGGGCTCGACGGCGGCAAGGTGTTCAACACGTTCCCGCTGATGGGTGGGCGGCTGGTGCCGCCCGGCTACCGGATCTACGCCTCATGGTGGAGGGACGCGTTCGAGAATCCGGCAGCCGCGCAGTTCCATCACCGCGTTCTGGCGCTCGCCACCGCACTGGCGCTCCTCCTGCTGGCCCGAAGCGCGCTCCGCCGGGGGCGCGAACCGGGAGTCCGGAACGCGGCGGGGCTGTTGGCCCTTGCGGTTGTCGCCCAGGTTACGCTGGGCATCGCGACGCTCGTGCTCGCCGTCCCCGTTCTCCTGGGAGTGCTGCACCAGCTCGGCGGCATGGCCCTGCTCACGGCGGCGCTGGTGCTGTCCCACCGAACCCGAGCTGAGCCCCAAGGGCGGTAACCGCTTCTGCGGAAGCGTGCCCGTTGCCGGCTGGTCGGGCGGGGCCTTTTCTTTGAGGGACCGGATCAATCCACCGCCCAACGCCGAGCTGCCCGCTCATGACGCTGGACCGCGCCAGTCAACGGAACACAGCGTGATGCGCCCTCTTCAGGGCCAACAGGTCCTGATCACCGGCGCGTCCGGACTGGTCGGCGCGGCTGCGGTCGCGCGCTTCGCGGCGGAAGGCGCCCGGGTGACCGGCATCGCCGGACCGCGGTCGAGCGCTGCGCCCTACCTCGCCATGGATCTCGCCCGGCATTCCTGGCCGGCCGGGCGCTGGGACGTCGTTGTCCACTGCGCCGCCCGCCTCCCGGCGCGCTTCGAGGGCCCCGACGCCGCGGCGGCCTGCGCGGAGAATCGCGCGATGGATGACCGGGCGATCGAGCTCGCGAGCGCCTCCGGTGCGCACCTGGTGTTCCTCTCGACGGCGAGCGTGTACGGGAACTCGCTGGGCGAGATCGATGACGAGACGCCTCCGGCTCCCGTGTTGGGCTACGCCTGGGAAAAGCTCACCACCGAGGGTGCGATTGCCGCGCGCGGTCTGTCCGCCACCGTGTTTCGTCTCGTTGCCCCCTACGGCCCGCGGCAGGTCCGCCATACCGTGCTTCGAAGCTTCCTCGACGCGGCGCTCACCGATGCCCCCCTGCGTTACTACGGTTCCGGGTCGAGGACTCAGGATTTTCTCCACGCCGATGATGTGGCGGCCGCCCTCGCGCTGGCAGCGCGCGTGCGCGTTTCCGATCGGTTCCTCCTCGCCTCCGGCTCCGCGATCTCGATGCGGGACCTCGCCGACCTGGTTGTGAAGCAGACCGGGAGCGCGAGCAGCGTTGAGGCCGCCGGCGTTCCCGACCCTCAGGAAGGACACACCGTCCGCTACCGGGTGGATCGGTTGCGTACCAGGCTCGGGTTCCAGCCGTCCGTCTCGCTCGCGGCAGGCATTGCCGGCTGGGCCGCCGTGCGCCGGGCCGAGCTGACCCGCGGAGCGGTCTCGTGACGGCGCGCACGGTGCTGGTCACTGCCGTCGGCGGCGGAGGCGTCGGGGAGCAGCTGGTCAAAGCGCTGCGACTCGCGGAACGCGGCTACCGGATCGTGGGCGCCGATATGGACTCCGCGTCGCTGGGGCTTCAGGAAGTGGATGTGCCGGTGCTGCTGCCGCCGGCGGCCGCACCGGAGTATGTCGAAACACTGCTCTCGCTCTGCGCCCGGTTGGGTATTCGGGCCGTCTATCCTGGGTCAGAGCCCGAGCTCGTCGTGCTGTCCGAGGCGCGGGAACGCCTCGTTGCGGCCGGCCTGCTGCTCTTTGCCAACAGCCCGGCGGTTATTGCGATCGGGCTCGACAAGGGCAAGACGGCGGCATTTCTCGCCGCCCATGGCTTCCAGCCCCCGCGTTCGGTGGTGGTCCGGCGCCCGGGCGATCTCTCGGCGGTGGCCTTCCTGCCGGCCATTCTGAAGCCGAACACGTCCGGAGGCGGTTCGTCCAACGTCTTCGTGGCGCAGACGACCGAAGAGCTGCAGCTGTTCGGGGCTTACCTCCTGGCCAGCTACTCGAGCTGCCTGGTCCAGGAGTACGTCGGCGATCCCGCCAGCGAGTATACCGTCGGCATCCTCTCCGACCTCGACGGTCGCCTCATCGACTCGATCGCGGTGCGCCGGAACATCCTCCCGGCTTTCAGCAACCGATCCCGGGTAGCGAACCGGACGGGCAACCCTGCATTCGGCGCTCAGCTCGTGGTGAGCAACGGGGTGACCCAGGGTGAAATCGGGAAGTTCCCGCCGGTGACCGAGGCGTGCGAACGGATCGCGGCGGCGTTGGACTCGCGCGGCCCGCTCAACCTGCAGTGCCGCCTGGTCGAGGGCGAAGTCCGCGTCTTCGAAATCAACCCGCGCTTCTCGGGTTCGGCGTCGCTCCGTGCCCTGGTCGGCTTCAACGAGCCGGATTTGTTGTACCGCCGCCACGTCGAGGGCGAGCACCTCGCGCCACCCGTTCCCTATCGTTCCGGGCGCATCACCCGCGGCCTGCGCGAGGTCCTCGTCGACCCGGCGCTGGAGGGAGCGGCGTTGGGAACGGGCGACTTTCGCTGGACCCTGCCGGCGCTTCCCTTCATTTACCGGCCGCTGGAAACGCCGCACAACGGCGCGGGGATTCCCGATGCGCTTCCCCTGACCCTCACGGTGGCTGCCGGCACCGGCCTGGTGCGCCAGCTGCCGGAGCCTTCGGTTGCGGCGGCTCTCCAACGTGCTTACGCGGCCGGCTCGGAGATTCCCGGGCTGATGGCGGAGCAGGGAATCGGGAAGGAGTACGCCGACGACTTTCTGGCGCTGCTGGGCGACGCGATGGGCGCGTCGCGTTACGATGGCAAGCGGGTGCTCGAGATCGGTTGCGGCACCGGCTACCTGCTTTCCCGGCTGCAACAGCTCGGCGCCGACGTGATCGGGATCGAGCCGGGGCCACAGGGGCAGACCGGCCCGGCGAAGCACGGGGTTTCCGTGGTGCGCGGCTGGTTCCCGAGCGATGAAGTCAAGGGACCCTACGACCTTGTCGTGTTGTATCTCGTGCTGGAGCACGTCCCCGAGCCGGCCGTCCTGCTCGAGGCCGTGCGCAGCCGGGTCGCACCGGGCGGAAGCGTCGCGCTGGTGGTTCCCGACGCGGAGCCGTTCCTGGCGGAGGGCGATGCGTCCATCCTGTTCCACGAGCACTATTCCTACTTCAGCGCGGCCACGCTCGCCGCCACCCTGCGGGCCACGGGCGCGGGCACCATCCAGATTCGCCAATCGAGCTTGAGTCGGCTGCTCTGCGCCGTATTCCGCTTCGACGCCGGCGCGGCGAATCCGGCGGCTCCGGATCAGTCATTGGCCGGGTCGCTCGCGCTGGCGCACCATTTCCGAAAGACCGTGGCGAGGACCACCGCCCGGCTCGCCGCCTACCTCGCCGAAGCCCACGCCCACGGCGAGCAGGTCGCCATTTACGTTCCGGGACGCTTCGTCAACTATATCGCACTCGGGGATCTGGACTTCGACGACCTCCGCTTCTTCGACGATAGCCCCGCGCTCCACGGCCGCTACTTTCCGGGAGTTCGCATCGCGGTTGAATCCCTGGAGGATCTGGTCGTCCGGCCCTGTCCGCGCGTTCTGGTGATGAGCACTTCCTTCGGCGCCAGGATCAAGGCCCGCCTGCTTCCCCTCCTGCCCGCCGCGACGCGGCTCACGACGCTCGCCGAGCTGTTGCAATGATTCTGGGCTTCGTCTCGGATGCCCACGGCAACCCGGAAGGACTCGAGGGCTGTCTCGCCGCGCTGGAACGGGAGGGGGCGGAGCGCTTCTACTTCCTGGGCGACGCGGTCGGCTACCTGCCGGAGGAAAGCGCGGTGCTGGACCTGCTCCGGTCCCGCCACGCGGTGTGCTTGCGCGGCAATCATGAGGCCATGCTGCTGGGCGAGCTCGCAATTCCCCAGGACCGCGACCGGGTGTATCGGCTTGCCGAGGCTGGAGCGCGCCTCGCGCCGCAGGACCGTGCCTGGATCCGGGAGTGGCCTCAACGGATCGAGCTCGAGCTCGAGGGGTGCCGCATGCTGCTGGTGCACGGGAGTCCGGCGGATCCGCTCCGGGGCTATGTGTACCCCGACAGCGACCTGAGCGCCTTGCGCGGGCTGCCGTTCGATCTCGTCGCCATGGGGCACACTCACCGTCCCTTCGTCGCGAGCGCCGGAGCGCTCACCGTCATGAACGTAGGGTCCAGCGGGATGCCGCGTGATGTCGGTGGTCTGGCGAGCTGCGCGCTCTATGACACCGCCGGACGGGCCGGCGAGATCCTCCGCGCCGGCTTCGACGGGCCCGGGCTGGTGGCACGCTGGGGCGACCGGATCAATGCCTCGGCGGCTGCGGTCCTGCTGCGCGCCGCGACCGCACCGGTGGTGGGCAGGAGCGTGCCGGCGTGACCGGCGCCAGTGACCCGACGCTCACCTGTTGTGTCTTTGCCTGGGATGAGGTTGCGACGCTCAGAACCGTGGTCGAGGCCCAGCTTGCCGCGCTGGCCCGATTGGGGGTTCCCTACGAGCTGCTGATCATCGACGACGGCAGCACCGACGGGACCGCCGAAGCAGCGGACCGGCTCGCCCGGGAGCACGCCGAGGTGCGGGTGATTCATCACCAGCAGAATCAGGGCCTCGGGGGAGTGTACCGCACGGGATTTGCCGGCTCGCGCGGGACCTTCGTGACCTTTTTCCCTGCCGACGGACAATTCCCGGCGAGCATCCTCGAGCGCTTCTACCCGCTGGTCGAAAGCTGGGATTTCGTGCTGGGCAACCTGCCCCAACGGCGCGACAAGCTGGTCGGGGCGCTGCTGGGAGCCGTCGAGCGGGGGCTGTACCGCCTCGCGTTCGGGCCGCTGCCCCGCCTCGAAGGCGTCTTCATCTTCCGCAGGGAAGTTCTCACCGGCTTCACGCTCAAGAGCCAGGGCCGCGGCTGGACCGTGGTCTGGGAGCTGCTGCTGCGCGCACAGCGTGGCGGCTGCCGCATGGTCGGTTGTCCCATCACGCTGGTGCCGCGTACGCACGGAGTATCCAAGGTCAACAACCTGCGCAACGTCACGGCCAACTTCCGGCAGTTGCTCGCGCTCCGCCGCCTGCTCGACGACTGAAGGGCGCCGGGTTACTTGTGGCCCTTCCTGGGCTACTTGCCCCCGGCGAGCTTGGCCAGCAAGCGCTCCAGGACCGCCGCCAGGTCGGGCTGCGCCTCGAGCACGGGGTGCACCGGATCCCGGCCCAGCTTGGCCAGCCGTTTCGGCGCGCTGACGATGGTATGCGCCGCGATCGCGAGCTTCCGGTTGACCTCCCGCCATTCCAGGGGCATGGAGACCGGGGCGCCGGGCAACGGTCGCACGCTGTACGGCGCCACGATGAGCTGCCCGGTGCGATTCTGCAGGTAATCGAGGTACACCTTGCCTTCACGGCCCTTGACCGGCCGAACGATGGTCGAGATCTCCGGCAGCTCCGCCACCACCACGCGCGCCAGCAGCTCGCCCAGCGTGCGGGACTGGTCGAAGGTGCACTGCTGTCCCAGCGGGATCAGCACATGCAGCCCGGTCGATCCGCTGGTTTTCACGTAATGCGGCAGCTCGATATCCTCGCACAGCCGATGCAGCGAGAGTGCTACGTCGACCACGTCCGTGAACGGTGCCCCCTTGGGATCCAGGTCGATGATGCACCAGTCCGGCCGCTCGAGCGAATCCGCCCGGCTGGCCCAGATGTGCAGCGGGATCGAGCCCATGTTCGCCACGTAGAGCAGCGTCTCCAGGTTGTCGCACACGAAGTAGTTGAGGGTCCGCTGGGTATCCTCGCTCCAGATCGGCACGGTGCGGATCCACTCCGGCGTGAAATCGGGGGCGTCTTTCTGATAGAAGGATTTGCCCTCGATGCCGTCCGGGAATCGGGTCAGCACCAGCGGGCGATCCTTGAGGTACGGCAGCAGCCAGGAGGAAACTGTCCGGTAATACTCGATGAGGTCTCCCTTGGTGTACTGCTCCTGCGGCCAGAAGACCTTCTGCAGGTTGCTGAGGGGAACGTCCGCTGCCTGAATGACGCGGGGAGCCGGCGGATCATCGGCGGCCTCCGGAGCGCCGCTGGCCAGCGCGTCCTGTCTCAGGCAGTCTTCCGGAGCCTTGTCGTCGCGAAAACGGAGGAACACCGGCTGTCGCAGCAGGCCTTCCTCAGTCCATTCCTTGAACTTCACCTCGCACACGACGGCGGGCTCGACCCAGGTCGTATCGCGGATCTCTGGAATGGGACGCGTCCCCGCCAGGCTGCCCTCCTGCCGCCAGGGAAGCGGCCCGTTGCAGGGCGGCGTTTTGCGAACCGCGGCCTCCAGGGTGCTGCGCACGTCCCGCAGCAGCTTCTCGCTGAAGCCGCTGCCGGCGCGCCCGGCATAGACCAGCTCACCCTCCACCCAATCCGCGAGCTGGAGGGCTCCGAAGCCGCCCCGGGTCCCTTTCGGTGCGGTGTACCCGACCACCACGAAATCGGCGGTCCGCTCCGCCCGGACCTTGACCCAGTGCGGGGAGCGACCGCCTTGGTAGGGCGCATCGGCCTTCTTGCCGACGATACCCTCCAGCCCCAACCCGGTCACGTGCTGCATGAGCGCTTCGCCGTCACCCTCGAAATGATCGACCAGACGGATCGGCCCCAGAGGCGGCAGCAGCATCGCCAGGATGCGTTTGCGCTCCGTGAGTGGGAGCCCGCGCAGATCGCGGTCCTCGAATCCCAGCAGATCGAAGGCGTAGAAGACCGCCGGCGACTCCGCCGCAGCGCGCCGGATATCGCTGCCGCGCGACAGCCGCCCCCGCTTCTGCAGCGCCTGAAAGCTGGGCCTCCCCTCCGCATCGAGAATCACCAGCTCGCCATCGATCACCGCCCGCGGCACCGGGAGGGCTCGTACCGCGCGGGTCACGTCCGGAAAGCTGGCCGTCAGGTCGTTGCCGTTCCGGCTCTTCAGGGCCGGAGCATTGCCGTCATGCGTCGCGAGCGCGCGATAGCCATCCAGCTTCGGCTCGAAGACCCAGCCTGGTTTGGAGAAGGGCTGATCCCGCGGCTCCGCCAGCATGAACTCCACCTTGGCCGGATCCACCCGGCGCTCGGGGACGCCGAGCCGGTCCAGCTCGGCGCGGATCCGCCCGGCGGGTGTATGCCCGGCCGCGAGCTCTTCCACGGTGAGTCCGGAAAGCACCGAGGCCTCGGGCAGTGGATCCGGGTCCGACTTGGCCCACTCGTCGCGCTCCTTGATCAGCAGCCAGTCCTTCTCGGACTTTTTGATCTTCACCAGGGTCCAGCGTCCCCGCAGCTTGTAGCCCTTGAGGTTGAACAGCAGCTTGCCCTTGCGGAGGCCTTCCAGCGGGTCCTCGAGGGGGATCCATTCCCCGCGATCCCACACGATGACCGCGCCCGCACCGTAGTTTCCCTCGGGGATCAGTCCCTCGAAGTCCCCATACTCCAGCGGGTGATCCTCGACGTGAACCGCCAGCCGCTTCTCATGGGTATCGAAGGAGGGTCCCTTGGGAACCGCCCAGGAGCGCAGCACGCCTTCCATTTCCAGGCGGAGGTCGAAATGCAGCCGGCGGGCGGCATGCTTGTGCACCACGAAGAGCTGCCCCGGACCGGCCTCGGCTCCCCCGAAGGGCTCCGGCGTCCGGTCCGGGGAACGCTTGGCGCGGTAAGTACTTAGCAGGTCGGGCTTGGCGTCTTTGCTTGCATCCATGAGGGATTCTTCTTACCGTTGCTGTCCTTCTGGAGACGACCTATGCCTGCGCGCTCGATCGGTACCGCCACCATTTCCTTCGGTCTTGTTTCCGTCCCGATTCACATCTATTCGGCCGGCGAATCAGCCGGCTCGGTGTCCTTCAACATGGTGCATAAGGACTGCGGAACGAAGCTCAAACAGTACTACAAGTGCCCCAAGCATGACGTCACGGTGGAGCGCGCCGATACCGTCAAGGGCTATCCCGTCGGCAAGGATCAATTCGTGATCTTCACGCCTGAGGAGTTGAAGGCGCTGGAGGAGAAAGGCAGCAACTCGATCGACATCAAGGAGTTCATTCCGCTGGCCAAAGTCGATCGCATTTACCTCGAGAAGGCGTACTTCCTGGGTCCGGACAAGGGCGGGGACCGCCCCTACCGGCTCCTCGCCGAGGCGCTCGAGAAAACCGGCCGCGCGGCCCTCGGACAGTACGCCGCCCGGGGACACCAGAATCTGGTCTTGATACGGCCGATGAACGGCGTCCTGGTCATGGAGCAGCTGCACTACTCCGACGAGCTGCGTTCCGCCGCCGAAGTGCCGCTCGGCGAGGGCGAGGTCAAGCCCGCCGAGCTCAACCTGGCGGTGCAGATCGTGGAGCAGAGCGCGGTAGAGGACTTCCAGCCGGAGAAGTACCACGACACCGTACGCGAGCGGGTGAAGGAAGAGATCGACAAGAAGATCGCCGGACAGGAGATCACCGCCGACGAGGTGCCGCAGAAGAGCGGCACTAAGGTGCTCGATCTCATGGAAGCGCTCAAGGCCAGCCTGGCCAAGGGCGGCGAGAAGAAAGCGCCGGAGGCCAAGCCCGAACGACCCGCCAAGCGGAAAGCGGCCGGGAACCGCTGATGCGGATACTGGCCGGCACCAGTGGCTGGTCGTTCAAGGAGTGGAAAGGCTCGTTTTATCCGAAGGAGCTGCCTGACGACGGCATGCTGGGGTATTACGCGAGCCGGTTCCCCGCCGTCGAGATCAATAACACCTTCTATCGGATGCCGAAGGAGAGCGTCCTGATCGACTGGGCCGCGAAAGTGCCCGCGGAGTTCCGCTTCGCCATCAAGGCGTCGCAGCGGATTACCCACCATGGCCGGCTCAAGCCCGAAGAAGTGGCCGACTCGGTCGAGTACTTCACCCGGATCACCAACGAGCTGGGAGAGCACCGCGGTCCGACGCTGTTCCAGCTCCCGCCCAACCTGAAGAAGGACCTGCCCAGGCTGGCGGAGTTCCTCGAAACCCTGCCCCGCGGCTGGCCTTCCGCGTTCGAGTTCCGGCACTCGAGCTGGTTCGACGACGACGTGTACGAGACGCTGCGCGCCAAGGACGCGGCGATGTGCATCGCCGACCACGACGACTTCGAGACGCCGGCGGTGAGAACGGCGAGCTGGGGTTACGCGCGCCTGCACCGGCTGACCTACGACGACACACTCCTGGCGGCGTGGCGCGCGCGGCTCGAGGGCCGGGGTGCGGAAGAGCTGTACGTGTTCTTCAAGCACGACGAAACCGCGGGGTCGGGGCCGACCGCCGCGGAGGCGTTCACCCG
>DATCWE010000436.1:0-14728 GCA_036566495.1 Gemmatimonadales bacterium
GCGGCGATCTGAGCGGCATCGGTTACGTCGAGCAGGAGCCACTGGAGCCGTTCGGGCTCGGCTGCGGCTAAACGTTCCCCGTCCTCGGCCCGCCGCACCCCGGCGAACACGCGGCACCCTTCACGCACCAGCCGGCTGGCGCAGGCCTGCCCGATTCCGGTGGAGGCGCCAGTGACGAGAACGGCGGGGTGGGACGACCCTGCGGTGGGCTGGGAAAACACCAGTGAAATCTAAGCGGCGCCGAGCAATCCGGCAGCGGCGGTCAGCGCAGCAGTCGGGCCGGGCGGGAGCTGCTCCGTATGCCATCGGAGAAATGCAGCTGGAAGTCCGTTGCCGTGGTCCAGAGCCGGGCCGTCCCGCCGCGCGCAAAAGAGAGTACCTGGCCACTTCGGCCGTCCCGGACCATGACCATCGGGAAGCGGCTCGCATCCCAGCGGACCTCGACCTGGCCGGAATTGAGGCGGGTCAGCACCACCCCGGGATCCGGGGCAGGACCGGCCGTGACGAAACGCGTTGTCGAGCGGGAGCCCGCCACGACGCGGAACCCTGCCAGCGCGGCTCGCAGCGGCGTATCGAGCGGCAGCACGAACGCAAACCCGCGCTCAGCGCTTCCCGGAAGATCCGCCAGCTCGAGCGCCTCGAACGCCACGCTGCGCAACGGCGATCCATCGGCCGCGAGCAGCTCGAGGCGATTCTCCCCGCCACGAGGCGCGAGGTCGCCCGTGACAGGAACCGTGAAGGCCGGCTCCAGCACCACGCCGGATTGGGTGATCCGGCCCCACACCAGCAGGCCACTGCCAGCAGCCCCGGCGTCAGGAGCGTTATTCGGGCCGCTCTGACGATACGCCAGCATGCCGGCCCAGTTGTAGTCGCTGACCCAATTGGGAGCGCAATAGCTCATCAGATCGGTGAGGCCGGGCGACTTGAGGGTGAGCGTCGCGACGTCCATTCCCCACACGCCGATCTGGGCGCCCGCGTAGGGATAGGAGGGATCGGTGCCCGAGGGACCGCCACAGGGGGCGTGCTGGCGGCTCAGGTTATGCCCGACTTCATGGGCCATGACATCGGTGCCGCTGGGCAAGTAATCCCAGCCCATGGCGGTGTGGGCGGATCCGCCGACGTAGCCTAACCCGGCAACGCCGCTCCCGTAGCTCACCTTGACCACGCCGTAGTAATACCGCGTGCTCGCATCGGCGGCCCGCAGCGCCCACAGCTCGCTCAGGATCGTGTTCCAGGCCTGGTTGCCGTTGCCGCTTTGCAGCACCGGGGCCGTGGTGGTGTACGGAGCGCGGATATCGATGTCGGTCGACCCGACCGGGAGCAGCTTTCGGAGGTCGGCCAGATAGGTGTCCTGGTTCCCGCTGTTCACATTGCCCTGCAGTCCATTGGCCTGCTGCAGCACCGGAACGAACCGCAGCGCGAAGGTCGGCAGCGCCCGGACGTCCGGGCTCGCCGAGCCGGAGGACGGGAACTGATTGTTCGTCTCATTGGCTTCGGCGATCCCGTTGGCGGGATCCACGTCGGCCACCAGCTTGAGCCCGGGCTGCACGAGGGCGCCGGGAACCAGCACGTTCCAGGATTTGCTCAGCACGCTCTCATCCGGCGCGGTCGGCACGCTGGCAGCCGGCGCGGCGATGGTATACGTCTGCACCAGCGCCGCACCCTGGTAGAGCCGGACCCGCACCTGGGCCTGCGTTGCGTTCGCCTGGTTGGCCACGGCAAAGACCCGCAACACCGCGTCCCGTCCGGCGACGAGCGGAACCGAGCCGTCATAGCGCTGCGTGGCCTGGGTCAGGTAGGCGCCGTTGACGCTGAGGTCGAGGGCGCCGCCAACGCTCGCCGCATAGCTCACCGAAACGGCGGTCGTGGCCCCCGCGGTAACGGAGGGACTCTGGCTCGCGGGACTCGGGGCATAGCCGGTGCCGCCGCCGCTCACCGCCGAGGCATCGACGCTGTAACTGCCGGGGACCAGGCCGTTGAGGGTCTGCGATCCGCTGAGGTTCCGCGCATAGCCGCCCGGTCCGCTCACCACCACGCTCGCAAGGGTTCCGCCGGGCAACCCCGAGACGGTGATGCTGAGCGCGCCGGTGGTGGCCACATAGGCGACGCTCGCCGCCGTCGCAGCTCCTCCGCTCAGGGTAACCGACTGCTGAGGCAGTTGCGGAGCGTAGGTCATCCCGCCACTGCTGACGCTGCCGCTCGTGATGGTGTACCCTCCGGCTGCGAGTCCGGAAAGCGTCTGCGAGCCGGAGAGGAGCATGGCGTATCCGGCCGGCCCCGCAATCGCCACGTTGGCCGGAACCCCGTTCGGCAACCCGCTGACCGTAACAGTCAAGCTTGCGGGAGCAAGCAGGTAGCTCACGTTTGCGAGCTCCGGCACCGGGCTGGCGGAAATGCTCAGGGTTTGTGACGCAGGGTTGGGGAGGTAGAGCTGTCCGCCGGCGGCCACGGATCCGGCAGTGATGGTATAGCTGCCCGGCGCCAAATCGGTCAGCAATTGGGAGCCAGTGAGAGTTTGGGAGAACCCTCCCGGTCCCACGACGCTGATGCTGGCGTCGGTGCCCGACGGCATTCCCACGGCGGTGACCTGCAAGCCGCCGGTGGCGACCCCATAGGCGACCGAGGCGTTGGACGGTGTGGGGGTAGCGATCACTGCGACAGCGAAGGCAGCCGGCTGTGCGGTGTAGGTGTAGCCGCCATTGGCAATGCTGGCCGCCGTCACTGCGTAGGTGCCGGGCAGCAGACCGAGCAGAGTATCGGTGTGGGTCACCAGGCGATCGAAACCGGGCGCGGTGACCCGAACCACCGCGGCGGCGCCGGCGGGAACGCCCGCCACCTCCACGGCCAGACGACCGGTCGCCAGGGTGTAGTCGACTGCGACCTGCACCGGGACGGTATCGGCGACGACGAGTGCGATCTCCCGGCTCTCCGGCTGAGTCCGGTATTGGTCCCCGCCGACGCTGAGGCTCGGAGTCTGCAGACTGTAGAGGCCGGGCGCGAGACCGGTCAGGAGCGCGGTACCGGTCACGCTGTGCTGGTATCCTGCCGGGCCGGTCAGCGCCAGGGAAGCGCTGCCGCCGACCGGCACCCCGGCGAGGGTGATCTGCATTCGAGCGGTTACCAGGACGTAAGCGACCGTCACCGGTACCGCCGAGCCGGGCGACACGGTCACGTTCTGCGCAGTCGGCGCCGGGACGTAGCGATCGCCGCCGACCAGCACTTCGAGCGCAGTGACCGCATAGCTCCCGGCGGGAAGCGCCGCGAGCGTTTCCGGTCCAGTAGCGCTGTGCTGGAATCCCTGCGCGCTGGCAATCCCGATGGCAGCCGTCGCGCCGACAGGGAGTCCGTGCACCGACAGCACCAGACTGCCCGGACCGGAGGGCGCCAGGCCTCCCTCCAGCTCAGCGCCGGGCGTGCATGCACTGATCAGTCCCGCCAACAAAGCGAGGCGGCCCAGGGCCCGGCGTAATGCAGGCCCGGAAATGCCCGCCGGGGGGGATGCAGGGTATGGCAACAGGGTCCTAATGGCTTGATCGCAAGGATGTTAGGCCGCACAAATACCACAGCGGTCCCTCAAGCAAAGGGACCGTACGCCAGCAGATAGCAGATCGCGTGCCCCGCTGGGCATTGCTTCGGGAACGCGGAGAATCTACTGCAATTGGGCGCGAAAAGTCTGCGCCGTGGGCGCTCGGCGGAGCCCGACCTTGCGCTCCGCGGTGCGAACCCGAACTTTTAGCCCAGCCCAATCGCCCAGTTCCCTCCCGAGGAGGCCGCCATGGCCACCCGCCGCTCGTTCCTTGCCGCCCTCGCCGGCACCTCCGCCACCTTGCCGATGTTCCGGGAGCATGCCGTCTCGCGCCTGGTTCGCGCCTCGGAAATCGCCGGCGGCCGCGCCGCGGAGCAGCTGGCGGCCGACGAGGCCTACTGGACGGAGATCCAGCGTGCCTTCGACGTCGACCGCACCATGGTCAACCTCAACAACGGCGGCTGCTCCCCGGCACCCACCCACGTGCTGGAGCAGATGATCCGGGATCTGAAGTTCAGCAATGAGCTCCCGGTCGATCATATGTGGCGGGTGCTCGAGCCCCGCATCGAGAGTGTGCGGCGCGATCTGGCCCGCGATTTCGGGTGCGATCCCGAAGAGATGGCCATAACCCGCAACGCCTCGGAGGCCAACGAGATCATGATACTCGGTCTCGACCTCAAAGCCGGCGACGAAGTCGTGGTCACCAACCAGAACTACGGCCGGATGCTCACGACCTGGCGCCAGCGGGCCCGCCGCGACGGCATCGTCCTGAAGGAGATTTCCTTCAAGGTGCCGCCGCCCTCCCAGCAATACATCGTCGATCAGTTCCGCGCGGCGATCACGCCGCGCACCAAGGTCATCGAAGTCACCCACATCACCAACCTCACCGGCCAGATCATGCCGGTTAAGGAGCTGGTGACGCTGGCCCGCCCGCTCGGCATCGAAGTGTTCGTGGACGGCGCCCACTCCTATGCGCAATTTCCCTTCACGCGCGACGAGCTGGGCTGCGACTATTTCGGTACCAGCCTCCACAAGTGGCTGCTGGTCCCGATCGGCGCGGGATTCCTCTATGTGCGGAAGGACAAGCAGAAGAAGCTCTGGGCCATGATGGCGGCGCCGCCCGAAATGGACGAAAACATCCGCAAGTACGAGGAGATCGGCACCCACCCAGCCGCCAACCACAACGCCATCTCCGCCGCGCTGGCGTTCCACCGCGGTATCGGGGCCGATCGCAAGATCGCGCGCCTTCGTTGGCTGCGCGACCGCTGGGCCAAGCGGCTGCTGGCGGAGAACGACCGGGTCCGCCTGCTCACGCCGCTCGACTCTCCGTATTCCGGAGCGATCGCCCTATTCAGTGTGGCGGGGATGGACATGCCCAAGCTGGGAGGCTGGCTGCTGGAAAACTATCGCATCGTCAATACGCCGATCACGCATCCGGAGTTCTCGGGCATCCGGATCACGCCCAACGTGTACACCACGCCGGATGAAGTCGATCTTTTCGCGGAGAAGGTGCTGGAGGCGATCCGGAAGGGCGTCGCTTAAGCAGTGATAGCGGCCTGGTCGCCCACGCGCCGGGCCGCCCACGCTTCCGGCCCGAGCTTTCGCAGCATGGTCAGATGGGACCGCACCGCCGAGAGCATGGTGGGCTGGTCGTAGTAGGGCACACCGTACTTGAGCGCGGTGTCCTTCACGATAGGGCTGATGGCCGGGTAGTGAATGCTGCAGGTTTTCGGAAAGAGGTGGTGCTCGATCTGGAAGTTGAGGCCTCCCACGTACCAGCACACCACCCGATTCGAGCGCGCAAAGTTGGCCGTCGTCTCCATCTCGTGCACCAGCCAGGCGTCTTCCATCCTCCCCTGCGGGTCCGGCGAGGGATAAGCCGGACCCTCGACGACGTGGGCCAGCTGGAAGACCACGCCGAGAATGAATCCGGCGGTCAGGTGCATGACCAGAAACCCGATGGCGAACTGCCACCAGGGAAGCTCCAGCACCAGGAGGGGAATCACGATCGCCCAGCCGTAGTAGACCAGCTTGGAGGCGAACAGGTTCACCCACTCGGCGGGGGGGTGCTTCTTGTCCTTGTAGGGTCCGAGGTCCTTCTTGAAGAAATACTTGAAGTCCTTCACGAACACCCAGAAGATCGTGGACATCGAATACGCCGCGAGACCGTACAGGTGCTGGAACCGGTGTACCCGCAGCAGCGGAGCTCCCGGGCTCAGCCGGAGCAGGGGCGAGACGGTGAGATCCTCATCGACCCCGTCGATGTTGGTGTAGGTGTGGTGGATCACGTTGTGGGTGATCTTCCACATGTATCCGTTGGCGCCGAGCAGGTCGAAGGTCCGGCCCAGCAGCGCGTTGATCCGCGGGCTCGCCGAGTAGGCGCCGTGCAGCGCGTCGTGCGAAATCGCGAAGCCGATGCCGGCCAGCCCGATCCCCATCACCACCGCGAACCCGAGCATGCTGAGCGCCGAAAAACGGTTGCTCAGCGCCAGGCCGTACGGCACGAACGTCATGGCCAGCAGGAGAACGGTCTTGGCCACCATGCCGGGTGTGGCATTCCGGCTCAGTCGCCGAGTCTCGAAGTACTCGGCGACCTTCAGTTTGACCTCTTCCGCAAAACCGGTGTAGTCCCGGTTGGGGAACGTGATGGGTACAGCGCTCAAGTTTTCTTTCGGTTGTTTCTGGTCGAGCCGTGGGGACCCAGGGGGCGACCTGCCCCCTGAAAAGTGCACCCGCCGCCCTCCTCGAACAAGAGCGGCGGGTTTTCCGGCCTACATCACGGTGATTTCCTTCACCATACCGTGCAGGAAATGCGGCTTGCCGTCCTTGGCATCCGGGAAGAAGCACATCAGCCCGTAGTTCCCCGGCGTGAGATCGAGGCTGATATACGCCGCCTCTCCCATCGAGAGCGTGGACACCCCTCCCAGGAAGGCGCCGGGCGGCGGGCCCTGCATCTTCTCGGTCCACTGCAGCATCTGCTGTACCGTCTTCGCGGAATCGAGCTTGACCAGCACCAGCTCGTGAGCCTGCGGGCCGGCGTTCTCCACCCGGATGACGTGGTGGCCCGCGGTCAGCGGCGCCGAGGTATCGAAGGAGTAGTCGGCCAGCTTGAGGGTCACGTCGGCCACCGGCTCCGCCACCGTGGTCGTGGCCGGGATAACCGTCAGCTCGCGGATCATGCCCTTGGCCACGTGCGGTTTCCCATCGGGGCTGGGAATCACACAAAACACCGCGTACCGGCCGGGCTTGAGATTCACCGTCGCCTCCGCGCTGCCCCCCGGCATCGCGGGATTGGGACCCCCGAGGAACACCGCACTCGCCGGAGGCGGACCGCTCATCATCTTCTCGAAATCGGCGATGGTCTGCCCTTCGGCAAGCTGCAGCAATGTCACGTGGTGCGGCTCCTTGCCCTGGTTCATCAAATGCAGGGTTGTGAGCCCGGCGGGGAGGGTGTCGGGAGCCTGAAACGAGTAGTCGGTTGCCACCACGTGGACCGTGGGAGGGGCCGCCGCCGCGGGGGCTTGCTCGGGCGGCTTCTCGGTCTTTGCGCACGCGCCGGCGGCCAGAATCGGGAGCAATATCCGCGTAAGCGGCAGGATCGAGTTGCGCATCGAGAAAAACCCTCCAGAATCGGTTGAGTTGCAGACTGGAACGAAGAACGGGAGCCGCCAGAGCCTGAGCACCGGCCACAGCGAGCGAGCGATAATGCACGGGATCGGGCACTCGCGCCAGATGACGTCTTTCGACGCCGCCGCGCTCCGGATACGATTCCCGCCATGCTGCGCTGGATCCTCTTCGTCTCGCTCGGCTGCGGCGCGCTGGCCTGCGGGTCCGACACGCGGCGCGCTGCCGAGTCGATTCGCTCCACGTTCAATCCCCCGCCTCCGCCTCCCGACACGATCCCCGAAGCGCTGGATTACGCCGCCGACCTGAAGGTCGATATCAGCGAGATGGCAAAGCTCCCGATCGGTGTCCTCTATGCCGACGTCTCACCGGGTGACGGGGTGGAGGTGGCCGCTGGAGATTCCGTCGAGATCGGCATCCAGGGCTGGTTGCCCAACGGAACCAGGATCGACAGTACGGTGGCGGTCCTCCGAGTCGGCGCCGGCGATGTGATCGCGGGCATCGATGCCGCGCTTCCCGGCATGAAACCCGGTGGCCGCCGCAGGCTCGTTATCCCGCCGGGGCTCGCGTATGGAGCCGAAGGGCGGGACAATGTCCCGCCGAACACCGTGATGGTTTATGAAGTGGAAGTGCGGGCGCGAATTCCCTGACTTTCCTTAACGGTCGCGGCCCTTGTTGGCGCGCGTCTTGGCACGAATCTCCGCCTGGGTCGCCGCCTGGCGGAGCATCTTCTCGGGGCTGATCGGATTGGCGCCGGGACGCGGCGCTCCCATCTTGAGCGTGACCTGGCCCGCCTCGATCGCGATCGCGACCGGCCGTCCCCCCTTGACCTCGTAAGCGCCCAGCACCTCTTCTCCGACGGTCGCTCCCGGCTTGACTCGCTCCTTGAGCGCGTCTCGGTCGGCCAGTCCTTCCACCGACAGGAAACGCATCCCGCTGGCGCTCTGCAGTCGTACTAGGACGGCAAATCGCGCACCGGAGAGCCCTCGAATGGAGCGCAGCTCGGTCCCTGCGGCGAGCTCACGCGCCCAGCGCAGGGTTTCGTGTTCCTGGGCCGAATAGGCCGGCGCCCCAGCTTCCGGACGTGCCGCAGCGGTTCCTTTTCCAGCCTTCTCCAGACGCTCCTGCTGGGCTCGGCGCAGTCGCTGGAGGTACTCGGGCTCTTGACTCATAGCCGTAGGATAAATCGGGCGACCTCAGCGGACCAGATGCAGCTTATCCTGACGGCGCAAGGCCCAGCGGGGCTTGCCGTCCGCGCCGAGCAGGAAGTCCTCCTCGACCGCCATGCGAACCGGCTGACCACCCCACTCGGGCACCGCCGTGGTGGCCTGGAGCTCGCTGGAGAACCACATACTCGGGATGACCCGGTGATCGCCCCGGCCGGGTACGCCGTCCTGGTAATCCCACAGTCCGATCAGGGGCCCGGCGCCGTGGCCGTGCATCCCGATCGGATGGGTATAGACGGTGCCGTCGATCCCTTCCGCGCGCATCTTGGCGAGCGAAGCCGCCAATACTTCGTTGCCGCTCCGGCCCGGCTGGATCTCCTCGAAGAGGATGTCCTGCAGGCGGTTGGCGTTGGCGAGCGCTTTGCGAAGTCCGGCCGGCGCGTCCTGCTCACCCGGCAGGAGGACGTAGGCGTCGTGCTGGGTATCGGTGTTGAGCCGGAGCGCGGTGATACCGACGTCGCAGTGCAGTACGTCTCCGCGCAGGATCACCGGGTCTTCTCCCAGCTGCTCCGGCGTCGTGCCGCGGCGCTGAACTTCGATCGACGGCTGGAACCAGGTGCCCAACCCGAGATCGTTGACCCGCTGGCGCCACCACCAGACCAGATCGCTGGTGCGGGTGGTGCCCGGAGTGATGGTGCGGCTGGAGAACATCTCGTCGATCAGGTCCCAGGCCAGCTGGGTCAGCTTACCGTAGAAGGCCTCCTCTTCCGGCAGCCGGGTTGCGATGAAATCGACGGCGAGCGCCTCGGCGGGCCGGAACTTTCCCGTCCATTGCGGCCCGAGCGCCTCGCTCATCCCCTCGAGCTCGCCCGCGGAGAGCCCATCGGCAAACGCGAAGGTGCGCGACTTGTTGATGCCGATGACCTTGGGCTGCCGCTCCGCGATGACCTGCTTGAGCACCTGCCATTGCTCGTCGCCCCAGAGCTCCGCCTGGCGGCCCCCCACGCCGGCGGGCCCGGCAACGGGCTTGGTGCTGCGCACCGCCGAATAGACCCCGCCCTGAGAGGAGCCGCCCAGCGCGATCCGCTCCACCGGCTTTCCGGCGCCGCGGTCGAAGAACACATAGATGGTCCGCCGCCGCGCGGCGAAGGTCGTGGGAGACACCAGCGAGGAAAACACCGGATCTTCGTTGTACTCGCGCATCGGCACCACCCACAGGTCGATGCCATGCTTCCGTAGCAGCGCAGGCAGCACCGTTTCCATGCGCCGCTCCAGCCAGCCCTGCTGGAGTTCGGCCTGTTCCTTCAGCGTGCCGAAGGGACGGGTCTGACCGGTGGCGGCCGGCGGCACGGCAAGCAGAAGCGCGCAAAGCAGGATTGGTCGCATGGGAAACCGGTTCGAGGTCGAGGGAATTGGGCAGGATTCGGTTGAACAATCCCACCGCGACGCGAGGGTTGCAAGCACCCTGCAGCAGTGCGACACTTGTGCGGCACTCACCCGGGACCATTCGGCTTGACGTTCGGGCTCCTTCTCGCGGCAGGCGCGGTTGCACCGGCACTGGCGGACTCGCCGGCCCACACCGATCCGGTCCTTCCCGTCATCCTCGCGCTGGCGATTATCCTGGTCGCGGCCAAGCTGGGCGGCAATCTCGCGAGCCGCCTGGGCCAGCCGCCCGTCCTGGGGGAGCTGCTGGTCGGAGTGGCACTCGGCAGCCTGGATCTCATCGGGATTCCGTCGTTCGAGTTCATCCAGTCCAATCAGTACATCGAGGTGCTCGCGGGGCTCGGGGTACTGGTCCTGCTGTTCGAGGTGGGGCTGGAATCGACGGTCCTCGAAATGATGCGGGTGGGGGCCTCGTCGCTGCTGGTGGCGGTGCTGGGAGTGATCACGCCGTTCGCCCTGGGCTGGGGAGTCGGCGCGCTGCTGCTGCCGGATCACAGCCCGTACGTGCACGCATTTCTGGGAGCGACGCTCACCGCCACCAGCGTGGGAATCACGGCGCGGGTGCTCAAGGATCTCCATCGCACCGGCACGCGGGAGGCGAAGATCATCCTCGGGGCCGCGGTCATCGACGATGTCCTCGGCCTGGTGATCCTGGCAGCGGTGAGCGGGATCATCTCGGCGGCGGACTCGGGGGGAACGTTTTCCGGGGCGCGGGTGGGCCTCCTCTTCGGCAAGGCCGTGCTCTTCCTGGTGGGCGCGCTGGTCGTGGGTAGCAGCCTTTCCCCGCGGGTGTTCGGGTTTGCGTCGAGGCTGCATGGCAGCGGCGTGCTGCTGGCCACCGCGCTGGCCTTCTGTTTCGGGCTCTCCTATCTCGCCTCCCTGGTGGGACTCGCGCCGATAGTGGGCGCGTACGCCGCCGGCCTGGTGCTCGAGAAGGCGCATTTCCGCGGGTTCGCCGATCGGGGCGAGCACCAGCTCGAAGAGCTGATCGCCCCGATCTCCAGTTTCCTGGTCCCGGTCTTCTTCGTCCTGATGGGGATGCGGGTCGGACTGGAGGTGTTCGGTCAACCGGGGGTGCTGCTGCTGGCAGCCGCGCTGACGCTGGCGGCAATCCTGGGCAAGCAGGCCTGCTCGCTCGGCGCGATCGGAGGCGGGCTCGACCGGCTCAGCATCGGACTGGGCATGATCCCCCGGGGCGAGGTCGGCCTCATCTTCGCCAATATCGGCCTCAGCCTCACGATCGCCGGCGAACGGGTCGTCGACCAGTCAATCTTTTCCGCCGTCGTCATCATGGTGATCGTGACCACGCTCGTCACACCGCCCGCGCTGAAGTGGAGCCTGGCCCGACGCGTGAAGGGCAAAGCGTGATCACGCTTCCCTCCCCATCAGCTTCAGATACGCGCGGTCCCAGGCAGCCGGGATGCTTTCGCGGGCGGAATACACGCCGGGCTGATACTTCCGCGAGCCGATGCCGAGCTGGCTCCGCGCCACGATCGCCCAGTCCTGCCGATTGGTCACGTCCCAGAACCCGATGGCGTCCTCCGGATGGAATGCCGGATCGTCCTGGTTGCCGGGATGGAACAGCCACTCCGACTCGACCGTGGTGCGGTCGGGGGTGACCGGGGTGACCAGGTAGTAGTTGACGTAGTCGGGATGGATGCTGAGGAGCATGTTGGGCTTGAGCGAGTAGTAGAAGGCCCGGTGCCGGTCCTCCGCGGGCAGCTCCGGATTCACCAGCCGCCCGCAGGCCCGCCCGCTCAGGGTCGCGCTCTCGTTCGGTTCGGTGATCTCCATGTAGCCGCCAAGGAACGGGCCCTCGATCAGGTCGTTGGCCCCGCTCTGGTAGGGCAGCACCACGGACAGCTCGGGGTGGATCATCGGGCAATGCAGGCATTCTGAGTAGTTCTCGAAGACCAGCTTCCAGTTCGCGGCGACGTCGTAGCTCACCCGGTGTCCCACCCAGAGGCCGGCCATGGCGTAGCGCGCCAGGCGTCCCAGCATCGGAGCCCAGGCCTGCGCGAACGGCACCGGGTCCGCGGCCAGGTTCACGAAGATGAAGCCCTCCCACTCGGCGAGCGCCGCGGCGTGCAGCGGGAAGTCTTCCTTGGCGAATCCCTCCACGTCCTGCATGTGCGGCGCGCCGATCAGGCGGCCGTCGGTGCCGTAGGTCCAGGCATGGTAGGGGCACTGGATAGTGCCCGAGAAGTGCCCCTCGGCCTCGGTGCACAGCCGGGTGCCGCGATGCCGGCACACGTTGAACAGCGCGCGCAGCTCGCCCTGGCGGTCCCGCAGCACGATCAGCGATTCCCCGGCGACGCTGCACAGGAAGTAGGCGCCCGGCTCCGCGAGGCGAGACACGCGCCCCACGCAATTCCACTGGGTTGCGAAGAGCCGCTCCTGCTCTTCGGCCAGGATGCCGGGCGAGGTGTAATACTCCCGCGCGAGCGTCTTGGTGTGCCGGTAGTGGGTGGCGGTCCGGTGAAAGGTGCGTGCCGCGGCCTCGCTGGATCGACTCACGACTTGGGAATCTCCTTCTTGGGATCGATGAAGGGCTTGGGCACCACGGTCGCCTGCCGCTCGCCGGCGCCCGGCAGGGTGACGGAGACCACCGTGCCGATCGCGCTGTGGGCCGACGGCAGCATCGCGTAGCCGATGTTCTTCTTGAGCCGGGGGGACCAGATGGCGGAGGTGACCCGGCCGACCGGCTGGCCGCCGGCCGAGACCGGCCACTTGGAGGTGTTGAACGGCACCGGGTCTCCGGCGATCTCGATCCCCACCAGTTTGCGGCTGACGCCCTGCTGCTTGATCCGCCGCAGGGCGTCGCGACCGACGTAGTCGCTGCTCTTGCCCTCGTCGATCAGCCACTCGAGGCCGGCCTGGTAGACGTTGTCCTCCAGCGTCATGTCGGCGCCCCAGTTGAGGATCCCGGCTTCGACGCGGCGGATGTCCGAGGGGCCGGTGGGATGGATGTCGTGCGGCTTCCCGGCTTGCATGATGCGCTCCCACAGCTCGTCGCCTCGGCTGCCGTCGCGCAGGTAGATCTCGTAGCCGACCTCGCCCGACCAGCCGGTCCGGGTCACCACCACCGGAATGCCGTCGAGCTTGGTCTCCAGGAACCAGTAGTACTTGAGGCCCAGCACCCCGTCGCCGAACAGCGACTGGACGACTTCCTTGGCCCTGGGCCCCTGGACCTGGAGGGGGGACACGTCGGGCTCGGTCAGGGTAACCCGCAACCCCGACTTCACCGCCAGCCCCCGCGCATAGAGCAGCACGTCGCTGTCGGCCAGCGCGAGCCAGAAGTGATTCTCGCCCAGCCGGAGCAGCACCGGGTCGTTGACCACGCCGCCGTCGTCGGCAGTGATGACGACGTACTTGCCCTGGCCCACCGCGCAGCGGCCGAGGTCGCGGGGCGTCAGCAGGTTGGTGAAGGCGAACGCGTCGGGGCCGGTGATCTCGACCTGGCGCTCGACCGCCACGTCCCACAGCGTGACGTGGTTGATCAGGTGCCAGTACTCTTCCTCGAGATCGGCGAAGCAGATCGGAAAGAGGGTGTGATTGTAGACGGTGTAGCCGCGGGCGCCGTAACGCTGGGTGGCCTCGAAGAAGGGCGTGCGGCGCAGCCGCGCTCCGCGTTGCACGAGACTCATGTCGAAGGGCATCGAGGCAATCTCCGAGGCGAAGGGACCGAAGGACTCAGGCGCGGGAGCGGTCGGCGAGCACTCGTTTGGCGGCCAGCCACCCGGGGCCGCCCGAGATGCCCGGCCCCGGATGCGACCCCGCGCCGCAAAGATAGAGCCCGTCGAGCGGGGTGGCGTAGCGGGCCGCGCCGGACACTGGTCGCATGAAAAGTATTTGGTCCAGGGTCAGTTCGCCTTGCGTGAGGGCGCCTTCGGTGCAGCCATAACGCTGTTCCAGCTCGACCGGGCCGAGCACCTCGTGATGGCGGATCAGCCCGGCGAACCCGGGGGCCCGCTCGGTGATGGCCGCGGTGACGCGGTCGCCCAGCTCCGCCCGCCGCGCGGCATCCCACCCGCCTTCGCGCAGCGCATAGGGAGCCCATTGTGCCCGAGCCACCAGCACGTGCTTGCCGGACGGCGCGAGCGCCGGCCAGCGGACGCTCTGCAACTGGAGCTCGACGTGCGGCCGGGTCGAGATACGCCCGTATTTGGCGGCGTCGGCGGCCCGCTCCAGCTCTTCCAGCGAAGTCGAGAGAGAAAGCAGGCCGGCGAGTGCCCCTGGGGTGTTGCCTAACCCGGTGAACTCCGGCACGCCGTCCAGCGCGTAGGAGACCAGGGCCGAGCTGCCGCGGAACTTGAGGTTCCGGACGGCCAGCAGGAATTCGGGATCCAGCCAGACCGGATCGACCAGCCCCAGCAGGGTGCGCGCCGGATCCGCGCTGGACAGCACGATCGGGGCGGCGATCTCCTCGCCGCTGGCGAGGGCCACTCCGGTGACCTGATCGTCTTGCGCCAGAATCCGGACCACGTCTGCGCCGGCGCGCACCTCGACGCCGCTCTTCCGCGCCGCCGCGCCGATGGCCTCGATCAGCGCGTCGGGCCCCTGCTTCCAGTACCCCGCGCCCAGGATGGCGCCGGGGGGAGCCCCTGCCTGGCGGTGCAGCAGCCCGAACGAGGTTCCGCCGGAGCGCGGGCCCTGCCGCAACCCGGCGATGGCCCCGGCCGCGAGGACCGCCTTCAGGGCGGGACTCTCAAACCAGTCGTCCAGCATTTCCTGAATGGACATGGGAACCACGCGCAACAGTTCGATCATGTCGCGCCGGCCCAGACCGCGTAGCTTGCGGGCCAGCCCCAGCAACGGCAGCACCTCGCCCAGACCCGCGGCATCGATATCGGGCGGCGGCAGCACGTAGAGCGACTCCAAAAAGCCCGCGTGCTTGGCCAGCTGCTCGCAGAACGCCGGCCATTTTCCGGCGTCTCGCGTCGAGAAACGGCGGATGGCCTCGGCGGAG
>DATCWE010000085.1:0-9318 GCA_036566495.1 Gemmatimonadales bacterium
CCAGCTCGGTGCCGTAGGGCACCTCGACCCAGCCGTGCAACAGGGCGAGCCCTTCGGAAAGAAAGGGCCGGGCGAGCCCGGCGCGCAGGGTATCGGTCCGAGCGGGTTCGGGAAGCCGCAGCACCAGGGCGTCGGCGCCGAGCACGGCGAACATGCGCTCGCCCAGAAAAAATGCCTCGGTGCCGAACAGCTTCTTGATCCGCACCGGCATCAGTGCGGCGAGCGCGTCGCGAACCAGGATGGGACGAGCGGGGAGGGTCATGCCGGAGATGCTACCGCCCGATTCCCCGCTCCGCTAGATCAGGCCGGGGTCAGCCGGCCAGGACCTCCTGCAGCTGCCCATGCAGGCCGGCCACCTCGCAAATCCGCACGACCGTCTCGCCAATCTTATTGTTGGGAGTCGATGCCCCGGCGGTGATCCCGATGCTGCGCACCCCTTCCAGCCAGCCGGTCGCCTCGACCTCCTCGGAGCCGCCGATCGGACGGTGCCGCAGCACCCCCGTCGCGAGATCCACGCAGCCGGAGTCCTCCACGTGATAGGTTCGCACCCCGCGGCTTTCGCAGAGCTCGGCGAGGTGTGCCGTGTTACTCGAGTTGTAGCCTCCGACCACCAGCATGAGGTCGGGCGGGTCCTCCAGCAGCTGCAGGACGGCGTCCTGGCGCTCCTGCGTGGCGGAGCAGATGGTGTCGAAGCTGCGCACGTGTTCCGGCGCCGCGGCCTCGCCGAATTTCCGCAGCATGGTGCGGCGAAATTCTTCCGCGATCGCCAGCGACTCACTGGACAACATGGTGGTCTGATTGGCGATCCCTACCCGCAGCAGGTCGCGCGTGAAGTCGAAGCCGGGGGACATCGCCGCGTGAAAACGCGCGGCCAGCTTGGCGGAGTCGCCTCCGGACTCGATCCAGTCGCAAACCATCCGGGCCTCGGCCATATCGAGCACGACGAGATAGCGCCCGCCGGGGTACTTGGTGACCTGGCTCGCGGTCGCCTTGGTTTCTTCGTGCCAGTGCTTGCCGTGAATCACCGCGGTGAAGCCGTCACGGGCGTAGCTCTCCACCCGCTTCCATACGTTCAGCACCGACCCGCAAGTGGTGTCCACCATCACGCAACCCAGTTGCTGCAGGCGACGGAAGTCGTGGATCGTGACCCCGAAGGCCGGCATGATCACCACGTCGTCGGGCCCGAGGCCGCTGAAGTCGAATTCCGCCCCCGATTCCCGGCGCAGGAAGCGCACACCCATGGCTTCGAGCTTGGCGTTGACGTGCGGATTATGGATGATCTCTCCGACCAGGAAGAGCCGGCGGTCGGGAAATTTCACGCGGGTCTCGTAGGCGTACTCCACCGCCCGATCGACCCCGTAGCAAAAGCCGAATTCCCGCGCCAGCCTGAAGTCGAGCGGCCCCACCGTGAGCCGATGGTCCCGCGCGCGGAAGATCTCGATGAGATGACTGTGATAATCCGAGGAGAGCAGCCCTTCGATTTCCGGCTTGAGCCCGAACCCCTTCCGGAAATACGTCGCTTCCGCCATGCGCGAAATCTATCCGGTCGCGGGCTTGTTGGCCCGACCGCAGGGCCGCGCGGCAGGGCGGACCGGAACGCCGGTGAAACCGCCGGTCAATTGCAGCGAATCGGCAGTCCCGACGGCCTTCACATGCAGATCGAGCGTTCCGGAAACGCGGTCGCCGCTGAGCTGGGTGATCTCGACCCGTCCCCAGGCCGAAACGTAGCCCCGCAGGTCGTTGGCCCTGAACAGGCGGAGCCCCGCGGTTGCCTGCGGCCGCCAGGGCGCGAAGACGCCGGCTTGAAAGATCGGATAGCCCTCGAGTCGCAGCGAGTCGCGCGGAAAAAGCGCGATCCCCACCGCGCTGTCGTTACGGACCGCGATGATTTCCAGGACGGTATCGGCGGCGCACCAGCGCGCCTCGGCGGGTGCGCTGAAGCGCGCCTCGCCGGCGGAATCACGTAAGCTCGCTTGCAGGGTTCCCTCAGCGGGCGGGCGTTCCGCTCCAGCTCGGCAGGCCAGGACGCCGCAGAGCGCGAGCGGAATGGATCGCATGAACTGGAAGCTAAGCTGCTACGACGCCTGCGCCCACTTGCTCCGGCCGTCGCGGTGCAGTCCATAGGCACGCAGCCGGCGCCAGAGCGTGGTCCGGCTGATGCCGAGGCTCTTGGCGGTCTCGGCGAGCCGCCAGCCATGCTCATCGAGAGAGCGTACGATGGCTTCCCGCTCGCGATCGGCGAGCGTGGTGGGACCGACCGTGCCCTGGACGAACATCGCCTCCCCCAGATCGAGATTGGCCACCCGAAGCGGCTTGAGCCGGCCGCCCAATTCGGCCAGCGCGGGGGTCAGGTCCGACGCAGGACGCGTCAGATCCAGCCCGAGCTCCTTCGCGGGCTGGTTGGCGTACACCACCTTCCCGTGGGGATCAAACACGATAACCGCTTCGCTGAAGGCATCGAGCAGCGCCTTCGCCAGCGGCGAGAAGACGGAGGGGAGCGGAGTTGGGTGACTTGCGGTCATAAGTATGGGTTACGGTCGGACCCGGAATCTAGTTTCAGAACGGAACTAGGGCAAACCCGCCAGCCACGCCCGGCTTGACAGCGCCATCGCCGATGTAAACGTTTACATTGCTGCGCCCAGGCGTCAGGGCGCGGGCGAACCGCCAAACAGAAGGTGCACCTCGCATCGAGTCCAGGCATGGTGACCATCAGGGACGTCGCTCGCGCCGCCGGCGTTTCGACCGCCACGGCGTCACGAGTCATCAACGACAGCCCGCTCGTGGCTGGGGGGACCCGGGCCCGGGTCCGGGAGGTCGCGGCCCGGCTCTGTTACAGTCCGCATGGCGCCGCTCGCAGCCTCATCACCAGCCGTACCCACACGATCGGCATCCTGCTCCCCGAGCTCTACGGCGAGTTCTTCTCCGAGCTGATCAGGGGCATCGATCAGACCGTGCAGCAGGCAGGGTTTCACTGTCTGGTGGCCAGCGCCAGGCACACCGGCCCCCTGCTCGAGGCTGCGCTCCGCTCGATGCGCGGCCGGGTGGACGGACTCATTCTGATGTCGCCCGAGTTCACCGGTGAGCTGTCCCGCCGGACCCTGCCGGAAGGGTTCCCCGTGGTCCTGGTCCATTGCCCGCCCTCCGAGCTCCATTTCGACAGCCTGCTGGTGGCCAACGACCAGGGAGCGCGGGCGATGATCCGGCACCTGGCCGGGCTGGGCCACCGGAGGATCGCCATCGTGCGTGGGGCGGAGGGGAATTTCGATGCCGCCGAGCGGCTGCGCGGCTACCGCGAGGCACTGGTCGAGTGTGGCTTGCCGAACGCCGCCGAGCTGGAAGTCCCCGGCGATTTCGGCGAGGAGTCCGGTGCCAATGCGGTGCGCACCCTGCTGGCGTTGCCGGCGGCGGATCGGCCGACCGCGATTTTCGCCGCGAATGACTCCATGGCGATCGGGGCACTGAGTGCCCTGCGAGCCGCCGGCCTCAGGGTCCCGGAAGACATGGCCCTCGGCGGCTTCGATGACATCCCGATGGCGCGGTTCATGACACCCGCGCTCACCTCGGTCCACGTCGACATCAGCGCGCTGGGCGCCTGCGCCGCGACCCGCCTGCTCGACCTGCTGCAGGGCCGCGCGGGCCCTGCTCCCTACCGCGAGACCTTCGCCACGACGCTGGTCGTGCGGGAGTCCTGCGGTGTCCGATCATCCTGATTTCGCTCGGCCGAATATCCACTCTGGAGGAAGTCGTATGAGGATCTATCAAGCTCTGGTGGCCGCCCTCGTGGCCTCCTTCGCCCTGCCCGCAGCAGCTCCGCTGCTGGCGCAGACCACGACCGGCAGCATCCGCGGTTACGTCACCGCCGACAACGGCGCCGCTATCGAGGGAGCCGACATCAGAGCGCGTAACACGGCGACCGGCGTCGAGCGGGCGGCCAGCTCGAATGCGAGGGGATTCTATTCGCTGCCCGGTCTCGTCCCCGGCGAGTACGCCATTGCGGTCCGGCACATCGGGCACAAGGCGGTCGGGCAAACCGTGACGGTGCGCATCGGACAGGACCTGACGCTCAATTATTCCCTCGAGACGTCCGCGGTGCAGCTGGAAGAGCTGGCGGTTTCGGCGGTCCCCCCCGTGGAGACCCGCTCGACCGAAGTCGCGACCAACGTGACGCCGGCACAGGTCGAGGGTCTGCCCAAGTCCGACCGGAACTTCCTGGCGCTGGCGGTGCTGGCGCCCGGTGTTCGCCTCCAGGGGGACAAGATCGGAGACACCCGCAAGACGATCAGCGCCGGCGCGCAGGGTGCCGAACAGATCAACGTGTTTATCGATGGAGCCAGTTACAAGAACGACATTCTCAAGGGCGGCGTGGCCGGCCAGGACGCCAGCCGCGGTAACCCCTTCGCGCTGAACGCGGTGCAGGAATTCCGCGTGATCACCCAGAACTACAAGGCGGAATACCAGAAGGCCTCCAGCGCCATCATTACCGCCACCACCAAGTCGGGCGGCAACGTCTGGACGGGCAACGCCTTCTTCGCCTATCAGAACAAGAGGCTGGTGGGGCTGGACACGTTTCAGGTGGCCAACAAGAACACCAATCCCACGACCTTCGAAAAACCCGACTATCGCCGGGAGCTGTTGGGGATCAGCGCAGGCGGGCCGGTGATCAAGAACAAGCTCTTCTTTTTCGGTTCTTATGAGGGGAATTATCAGGACCGCTCCAGCCGGGTCGCCATCACTCCACCAACCGGCTACCTCGGGAACGACGCCGCCACGTACCCCGCGCTGGACACCGTCAACTTCAGCCAGTACAACGGCGATTTCGGCTCCCCGTTCCGGTCCTCGCTGTTCTTCGGGAAGCTGAGCTACGCCGCGAGCGCGAACTCTTCAATGGAGCTGAGCCTCAATACCAGAGCGGAGCACGACATTCGGGACTTCGGCGGGCTCACGGCCTTCAATGGCGCGACCCGTTTCAACAACGCGGTCACGACGGGACTCCTCAAGCACAGCTATTTCAAGAACACCTGGCTCAACGAGGCGCTGCTGTCCTACCAGCGCTACCACTACAACCCGGTCGCCACGAACCAGGACGAGGTCAAGCGGTTCTACGGCTTCGGCTGCTGCGCGCAAATCGGCGGGAATATCTCCAATCAGGACTTCACCCAGAAGCGGCTGTCGCTGCGCGACGACCTGACCTATTCCGGGTTCCAGGCAGCCGGCGCGCACGTCCTCAAGGGGGGCTTCAACGTCGACTTCAGCAAATACGACGTGATCAAGCAGAACTTCGAGAATCCGCTCTTTGCCTATGAGCCGTGGTTCCACAATTTCGAGTTTCCCCAGCGGGTCGAATTCCAAACCGGTGATCCGAATCTCAAGACCAACAACACCCAGCTGGGCATGTACCTGCAGGACGACTGGAGCCCTTCCGAGCGGTTGACCATCTATCTGGGCGCCCGCTGGGACTACGAGTCGGGCGCGATCAACCGGGACTACGTCACTCCTCAGGACGTGGTCGATTCGCTCACCAAGTATCAGGACCGGCTCTTCCGGCCGCTCGACCCGGAGCGCTACTTCACCGACGGCACCAAGCGGAGCGCCTTTCTGGGCGCGTTCCAGCCGCGGGTCGGATTCTCCTATGGCATCACCAAGAACAACCGCACGACCGTCTTCGGGAGCGTGGGCATCTTCTACGACCGGACCCTCTTCGATCTGTCCACCGAGGAGAAGTTCGCGCTGCAGCACCCCCAGTACCGCATCGAGTTCTATCCCACCGGCGGCCCGGCCGAGCCGGGCAGAGCCGAATGGAACAACGCCTATCTGCAGGACCGGGATGCGGTGAAGGCCCTGGCCACCAACCACGCGTTCAATACCCGGGAAATCAAGCTGCTGCCCAACGACCTGGAGCCCCCCAAGTCCACCCAGTTCAGCGCGGGGGTGCGGCAGCTCCTGGGTGACGTGTCCGTCGAGCTGGCCTATAACGGCGTGCGCAGCAACAACACCTTCACCTTCTACTGGGCCGACCAGGACTTTACCTGTGCGCAGCGCTCCTTCGGCGTACCGGGGTGCTTCGTCAACAACGACATCCCAGGATTCGGCAACGTGCTCTTCGCGGACAATACCGGAAAGACCTGGTACGATGCGGGGACGCTGAAGATCGATCGCGCCTACCATTCCGGCGAGAAATTCGGGTGGGGCGGCGGGATCGCCTACACCCTGGCCAGGCGGCAGACCCAGGGATTCAACGATGACTTCAGCCAATTCAACGCAGTGGACTATCCGAAGCAGGTTCGCAACGACGAACGGCACCGGGTGGTGGCCAACTGGATCATCGGCATGCCGGCGGTCCTCGACCTGCAGTTCAGCGGAGTGGCCACCGTGGCCAGCGGCACCAACCTCGATGTCGGCGACCGGTTCGGCGGCACCAGCAACCCGCTGATTCCGGGCGGTTTCAACACGCCGACCTACAAGATGCTCGACCTGAGGCTGCGGAAGGATTTCAGTTTCGGCCGGAGCTACCGCCTGGGGCTGACGATCGACGGATTCAACGTGCTCAACACGCAGAACCTGGGGGGCTATAGCGTCTTCAATCCGGCCGACGCCAACTTCGGCAAGGCCAGCGTCACCATTTCCGACCCGCGGCGGGTGCAGTTCGGGCTGGAAATCGGCTTCTGATTCAGGAAGCGGGCGACGCCGGGGTCCTCCCGGCGTCCCCGCGCTTCGCCGCCATGTTTGGCTGGACGATCCCGGTACGCCTTGCGCGCCTCCGGTCGGGTGCGGTACTCGGAGTGGCGGCGCTGCTCGCGTGCGGCGGCGCCGTCACCGCGCCGAGCCCCTCGACCGCCCGCATCCAGGGGCTGCTCGACACGCTGGAGCAGCGGACCTTCGCCTTCTTCTGGGAGCGCAGCGATCCCACCACCGGGCTCACGCCCGACCGCTGGCCCACCCAGTCCTTCTCCAGCGTGGCGGCGGTGGGTTTCGGGCTCACCGCCTATCCGATCGGCGCCGAGCGCGGCTTCATAACCCGCGATGCCGCGGCGGCGCGGGTCTTGGCCACGCTGCAGTTCTTTCTTCGGCTCCCGCAGGGGCCGGCCGCCGCGGGCATGGGCGGCTATCGGGGCTTCTTCTACCATTTCGTCGACCCGGCCACGGGGCTGCGGTTCCAAACCGTCGAGCTGTCGACCGTGGATACCGCTCTGCTGCTGGCCGGCGTGCTGTTCTGCCGGGAATTCTTCGCGGGGGGCGCCGGGCTCGAACCCGCCATTCGCGCCTATGCCGATTCGCTCTACCGCCGCACGGACTGGCAGTGGGCCCAGCCGCGCCCTCCGCTCGTGTCGATGGGCTGGACCCCCGAATCCGGCTTCCACGCCCTGGACTGGCGCGGCTTCAACGAGGCGATGCTGGTGTATCTGCTGGCCCTGGGCTCGCCCACCCACCCGATCGACCCGGCCGCCTGGAGCGCCTGGTCCTCCACCTATCAATGGGGAACCTTCTACGGGCAGGCGCACGTCGGGTTCGCGCCCCTGTTCGGCCACCAGTATTCCCACGTCTGGGTGGATTTCCGCGGCATCGCCGATGACTACATGCGGGGCCGCGGCATCGATTACTTCGAGAACTCCCGCCGCGCCACCCAGGCGCAGCGTGCCTACGCCGTGGCCAATCCGGCCGGCTGGGCCGGCTACGAGAAGAACGTCTGGGGCCTGAGCGCCTCGGACGGACCGGCCGACGTCACCCTGCCGGTCAACGGGCAGGACCGGCGCTTCTTCACCTATGCCGCCCGCGGCGCTTCCTTCACCGAGGTGCGCGACGACGGCACCCTCGCGCCCACGGCGGCGGCCGGCTCCATCGCGTTCGCGCCCGAGATCGTCGGGCCGGCGCTGGTTGCCATGCGGGAGCGGTACGGCCAGGGCATCTTCGGCCAGTACGGCTTTCTCGACGCCTTCAACCCGACCTGGCAATGGGCCGGCGTCCCGTTGTACCACGGCCGGCTCATTTCCGGGTTAGGCTGGTTCGACACCGATTATCTGGGCATCGACCAGGGTCCCATCCTGGCGATGATCGCCAACTACCGGTCGGACCTGGTCTGGAAATACATGCGGAAGAGCCCCTATCTCGTGCAGGGGCTCCGCCGCGCGGGATTCCGGGGCGGCTGGCTCGATACGGCGCCATGAGCGCCGCGTTCCGCCGGATCGTTCCCCTGGCGGGGCTGCTCGGCCTGCTCGCCGGTCCCGGGTGCCGGAGCGCCGAGTCGGACAGCTCCCTGCGGTTCTGGGCCTTCGGCCGCGAGGGCGAAGTGGTGACGCTGCTGGTGCGCGACTTCGAGCGGGAGCACCCCGGGGTCCGCATCCGGGTCCAGCAGATTCCCTGGAGCGCCGCCCACGAAAAACTGCTCACCGCGATCGTGGGCCGGGCCACCCCGGACATCGCGCAGATGGGCAACACCTGGATTCCCGAGATGGCGACGCTCGGCGCGCTGGCGCCGCTCGCTCGGCCGCAGCACGACAGCAGCTACTTCCCCGGCATCCTCGCCACCAACGTGGTCAACGACACGCTCTTCGGTCTGCCCTGGTACGCCGATACGCGCGTCCTGTTCTATCGCAAGGATCTGCTCGAGCGGGCGGGCTATCGCAGCATGCCGGAGAGCTGGGCCACTTGGCGCGAAGCCATGGTGGCCCTCAAGCGCATCCAGGGACCCGACAAGTACGCCATCTTTCTTCCGATCAACGAGTGGCCGCCGCTGGCGATCCTCGGACTGCAGCAGGGCTCCCCGCTGATCGACGCCCAGGCCCACGGGACGTTTCGCCAGCCCGCGTTCGCGCGGGCCTTCGATTTTCTGCTCTCGCTCTACCGCGACGGGCTGGCTCCTTCCGTCAACAACAATGAAATCGCAAACCTGTACCAGGAATTCGCCCGGGGAACCTTCGCCATGTACATCACGGGACCCTGGAACCTGGGCGAGTTCCGCCGCCGGCTTCCTCCCGAGCTGCAGGGGGCCTGGGCCACCGCACCGCTGCCCGGCCCCACCGGACCGGCGTCGGGCGTCTCGCTGGCGGGCGGGTCCAGCCTGGTGGTATTCCGCGCCTCGCGGCACCGCGCGCTGGCCCTCGAGCTGATCGAGTACCTCTCGCGTCCGGAGCAGCAGAGCCGCTTTTATCGGCTCACCGGCGATCTGCCGGCTCGGCGGGAGGCCTGGGCCGACTCGACGCTGCTGGCCGATCGCGAGGCCGACGCGTTCCGGGTGCAGCTCAATCGCGCGGTCCCGACGCCGATGGTGCCGGAGTGGGAACAGGTGACCACCAAGATCATGGATCACACCGAAACCGCGGT
>DATCWE010000231.1:0-9703 GCA_036566495.1 Gemmatimonadales bacterium
GTAATTCGCGCAGCGCTTTGGCGAGGGCGTCCGAGTCACCCCGGCTGAACAACAGCCCGCTCTTGCCCTCTTCGATTATCTCGGGAATCCCGCCCACCCGCGACGCAACCGTGGCACACCCGGAAGCCATCCCTTCGATGATCGTCAGTCCGAACGCCTCCTGCCAGATGGCCGGGTGCACGTGGATCTCGGCGGTGCGCAGCACCGACTCCACATCATCCCGCAGTCCGAGAAAGGCGGTACGGTCCGCCAGGCCGTTGCGAGCGACCCGCTCCCTGAGCTGCTCTTCTTCCGGTCCATCGCCGATAATGACCAAGCGCCAGGGGAGGTCCTGCAGCTGCGTGCAGGCATCGATGAGAACGTTGATGCCCTTTTCGGGAATGAGGTAGGCCGTCGTCGTGATGTTGGGCACGGCCGGATACGGCTCGCCGGAAGGCGTAAACCGGGAGGTATCGATGCCGTTATAGACCACCGTGCATTGGGCAGCATCGAAGCGGAAATACGAGCGGTCACGCTCCACGACGTAGCGCGAGCATCCAGCGAGTGCAGCAACGCGGGTAAAGGCAATCGGCGCGAGAATCCGCCCGCTCCACGACTGGCGTCGTCCCCCCGGGATCGAGCCGGAGCTGCCGTCGAAGAAGAACAGGGGCAGGGGCCAGGCAAGGTAGGCGGCGTAGGCCGCCGGGCTCCGTGGCGGGACCAGATTGAGGTACACCAGATCGAAGGACCGCCGCAGGAATCTGCCCCAGCGAAACGGGGTGCGGCCGAAGCGGTCGAACTCCGTCCAGGAAGCGCCCAGCTCCGTCAGCCGGGCCTCGATGGCCGGATGTACCGGCATCTGGCAAAACAGGTGGACGCTGTGGCCGCGGCGAAGGCACTCCGCGACGAACTCCAGGACCCATTGCTCGAGGGAACCCAGCTTGCGCGGAGCGAGGTCGACCAGCGCGGCAATCCGCAAAGTTCAGCCCCGGAGCCCGAGCGTGCGCTTGAGGCGCTCGCGAACTCGGGCGCTGAAGTCGCTGACCTGCAGCGCCGCGAGCAACGAGCGGTGGTACACGCGCTCCAGCTTGGGAAACTGGGGTGGACGCGAGTGGCAAAGCCGCAACTTCGACTGGTCTCCGAACCCCAGAATCCGGCACTCCTCGGGGGTAAGGTCCCCGAGGAAAGCGGCGTTGAGGATCAGGGGATGATAGCGGTTCCCCTTGACGTCAGCGGGTTGCAGCGGAACCCTGGATTCGTGGTAATTCAGGAAGATCGCGTGACGGGGCTGCAGAATTGGCGTGGATTGCCGGTGCACCCCGGAGGTATCGAACAGACACGCCGTACCGGCCTGGCCCAGGACGCGAACGATTTCCCCGGACACCGCCGTCCCGATCTCGGCATTGCCATAGATTCTCGGGGCCTCCTGCTGGTGGCTGCCGCGAATGTATTCGAAGTGGCCGCTCTCGACGTCGGTGAGATACAAGGCGAGCTTGACTTCCCTGGGGATCCGGTCGGTGACCTGGGTCTTATCGTACCATTCGTCGCCGTGCCAGCCGTGGAAATCCCGCCGACTGGGTCGGGACAGCCAGCCCTTGGCCTCCACCAGCTGGAACTCCGGTCCGATGTAGGCCCCCAGAGTCTGCTGCACCCGCGGATCCAGAGCGACGTCCACGAAGCCCTGGTCGAGGGTGAGCACGTCTTCGATCATGTCCCGGAGCAGCTCGCTCTTTTCGAAGCCTGCCGTGGTATTGACCTTGAGGCGCTGGAGGGCGTGGGCAAAGGCGCGCTGCATTCCGGCCAGCCGTGCCCCGGCTACGAATCCGGGAAGCACGACGACCCCGTCCCGCTCGAGCTGGTGGAGGATCCTTGCGCTCTCGGCGCCCACGCCTGTATCGGTCAGCATCGGTCGAGTCCGGGGTGGAATGGGCGGCGCCGCGCGGGGCGACTCCATCGCGCGAGGCCGGCTGTGACGGTATCCCCTCAATCTATGTGGTTCGCCAGTGCGAGGCTCGTGCCAGGGGAGGCGGCTCGCGAGCCTCGCTACAATTACTGTTGCGGTTCGCGCCGCCCAAGCTCCCGGCCGGCCGGACGCGACCCGCGTGCTGTTTCTTGCAGCCTGTAGCGACGGAGAGGAACCGTGACTTGGATCAAGACGATTCCGCTGGCAGAGGCCAGCGACGCGCTGCGGCGCGCGATCGAGCAGCAGCGTACCCTGTACCCCGCCGAATATGCCACCCCGGTCCAGCCCAGCGCGGACGGCACCTCGGGGATCGTGGCCTCGCACAGCCTGATACCCGATGCCCTGTACCATGCCTTCGCCACGTTCGGCGCGCTCATGGCGCCCACCCTGCCGCTCAGCCGGCGCCATCACGAAATGATCACTACGATGGTGTCGGTGACCAATCGGTGCCGCTATTGAATTACCTCGCACGCAGAGTTTCTGCGTCGAGTCACCCTGAATGAGGCCCTGGTCGAGGCGCTGCGCGAGGACTACCAGACTGCTCCGATCACCGCCCAGGAGCGGGCGATGCTGGACTACGTCGTCCAGCTCACCAAGGATGCCACCCGGATCTCTCCGACAGACCACGCGCGGCTGCGGGGGGTCGGCTTCGATGACACCGGGATCCTGCAGATCACCCTGATCGCCTCCTGGTTCAACTACATCAATCGGGTGGCGGACGCGCTGGGAGTGGGTCGGGACGGCTGAGGGGCGCTCAGCCGGCGCTGCTCAATTCTCGGAGACGCAGCGCTTGAGCAGGTCGCGGAGAATCCATACGTCATGCACCCGGTAATGGGCCCGGCTCGGCCGGTCGCCCACGGCAATCGTGATCGCTTCGGGAGGCAGGGCGGCGAAGAGATCCTCATCGGTTCGGTCGTTGCCGGCGGCCACCAGCACTCCCTCCGGAAGGTGCTCCGCCGCGAGCTCGGCCGCCACGAGCCCTTTGTGGACGCCGTGGGGACGTACCTCGAGCACCCGATCACCCCAGAGCAGCTCGAGGGGGAGGTTGCTGAGCAGCTGGCCCAGATGCATGCCCAGCTCATTGGCCTGCCGGTCGCCGATCGCGGTATCGGCGGCACGCCAGTGCCAGGCTAGCCCCGCCTCCTTCACTTCCACCAGGGCACCCGGCGTCCGCCGCGCAAAGTCGGCCAGAATGGGTCGCACGGCTTCCTGCCAATCGGGGGCGGGATGGTCCCGCCGAGCCCAGCGGTTGCGGCCCGCGCGCCGCGAGAAGCTGCCATGCTCGGCGTGTAAATGAACCGGCAGCTCGCCGAACCAGCGATCCAGAAAGCCGGTGGTGCGCCCGCTGAGGATGTGCACCTCGGTCCGGCGCCGGGTGGCCAGACGCCGGAGCAGGTCCAGCAGCTCATCGTCGGGAATCGCGCGCTCGGGAGAGAGTGCCAGCGGGACCAGCGTGCCGTCGTAGTCGAGCACCAGAATCAAGCGCCGCGCCGACAGCAGCGCCGGCAGCACCGATTCCGCCCGGGCCGAGCCGTTGCCGTTGACGGCCACCTCGGCCGGCCGAGTCTGCTCAGCGAGCGCTTGCAGGAAGCCTTCCACCCAGCGGTGCACATCGTGGCTCATGACCCGCACCCGGAGCGCCCGCATGCGCTCGCGTTGCTCGGCCTCCGGCATGGTCAGCGCGGTGTAGTACGCCGCCGCCGCGCGATCGATGTCATAGGGGTTCATGGTGACCGCTTCCACCAGCTCCGCCGCGGCGCCGGCGTACTCGCTCAAAACCAGCACGCCTTTGAGATCGCTCCGAGCCGCGATGTATTCCTTGGCCACCAGGTTCATGCCGTCACGGATCGGTGTCACCAGCATGACGTCGGCCGCGCGGTACAGGGCAATTACCCGCCGCTCCGGCAGCTTCCGGAACATGTAATGCAGGGGCACCCAGGTCGGAGTGGCGAAGGCGCCGTTGATCCGGCCAACCAGAGCGTTCACCTCGCGGCGGAACTGGCGGTAGGCCCGGACGGCGACGCGGGAGGGCACCGCCAGATTCACCAGCTTGACCTTGCCGCGCAGCTCGGGGTGCTGCTGCAACAGCGTTTCGAAGGCGAGCAGGCGCTGCGGGACGCCCTTGGTATAGTCGAGCCGGTCGATCGCAACCAGCGTGTGCTCCGAGCCGGAGCGCGTCTCCTGGACTTCCGCTTGCAGCGAAGTCCGCTCGGCCAGCGCGCCGATCCGCTTGGCGTCCACGCCCATCGGGAAGACGCCCAAGCGCACGATGCGGTCCTCCACCAGCACGCGATCCACCTGGGTCGGATGGCCCAGCAGCAGCAGCAACGCCGTAGCGAAATGGCGCAGATAGGACGTGGTGTGGAAGCCGATGAGGTCGGCACCCAGCAGTCCGAGCAGGAGATCCTCGCGGTGAGGCAGCGTCCGGTATACCTCGGCGGCCGGAAACGGAATGTGGAGGAAGAAGCCGATCCGGGCGTGGGGCAGCCGCTGTCGCAGCAGCGCCGGAAGCAGCATGAGCTGGTAGTCGTGCACCCAGATCAGGTCGCCTTCGCGGTAGTGAGCCACCACGGCATCGGCAAATCGCTCGTTCACGTCCCGATAGACCGGCCAGTCCTCGGTCCGGTGCGGGACCTGCCCGGTCAGATAATGGAAGACCGGCCAGATGAACCCGTTGCAGAACCCATCGTAGTAGCGGGTCAGCTCGTTGCGACTGAGGAACAGGGGAGCCATCCGGTCCCGTCCCAGCCGGTCGGTGAGCTCCGCCTGCTCGGCCTCGCTCAGCTCGCAGGAGATCCCGGGCCAGCCCAGCCACCATCCGTCACCCCGCTCGTGCGGCCCGCGCAAGCCGGTGGCCAGACCGCCGGGGCTGCGCTCGATCTCGAAACCGTCCTCTCCCCGCCGGATGCTCACCGGCAGACGGTTGGAGACGATCAGCACGCGCGGCGGCATCAGGTCCAGGCCCGCACGCGCCCATCGCGTGCCTCCAGCAGCTCGCCGATCGTCATCGCGGCATGCACCAGTCCTACATGGGTGTAGGCCTGTGGGAAGTTGCCCAGCAGCGCGCCGGTTGCGGGGTCGATGTCCTCCGAAAAGAGTCCGACGGGATTGGCATAGCCCAGCAGGCGGTTGAACAAAGCCACCGCATCGTCCAGCCGGCCCATCAGCGCGAGGGCTTCGGCGTGCCAGAATGAGCAGACCGAGAACGAGGAGGTCGTGGGGCCGAAGTCATCCAGGTTGCTGTAGCGCCGCATCAACCCGTTGAGGCCGAGGATGCGCTCGTAGGCCTCGACGGTGGCGACGAACCGCGGGTCCCGCGCATCGACCAGTCCCAGCGTGGGCAGCAGCAGGTTGGAGGCATCGGCGAACTTTCCGTCGAGTTGCTGGGTAAAGAAGCCCAGCTCGCGATTGAACCCCCGCTCAAGAATCAGCTCGCGCTCGCGCTCGGCGATCGCTTCCCAGCGGCGGGCCTCGGGGCCGAACCCCAGCCGGTGGGCCAGCAGGGCTCCCCGGTGCATCGCCACCCAGCACATGGCGCGCGAGAACGTGTGGTGGGCCAGGCGGGTGCGGAATTCCCAGATCCCGGTGTCCGGCTGCGGCGCCACCTCGATCGCCTTCTCCACCAGCTTGCGCAGCAGCGGAAAGTAGGAACCCGGGTCATCGTGCACGATCCGGGGATCGGTGAGCAGCGATTCGAAGCAGAGCACGATTTCGCCGAGCAGGTCGTTCTGCAGCTGGAGGCTGGCTGCGTTCCCCGCGCGGACGTAGCCGTTGCCGCCGAAGCCGGCCAGATGGCTCAAGGCGATCTCGTCGAGCTGGCGCTCCCCGCCGATCCCATAGACCGGCTGCAGCGGACCGGCCTCGACCACATCCCGAACGAACCGCAACAGGCGCTCGCCTTCGTTGAGATGGCTGAGCCGCCGCAAGGCTTCGACGGTGAACGCCGCGTCGCGCAACCAGCAGAAGCGATAGTCCCAGGTGCGCGGCGTGTGCATCGCCTCCGGAATGCTGGTGGTCGCCGCGGCGATGATGGCGCCGGTGTCGTGGTAGACGTGCAGCTTGAGGCACAGCGCGGAGCGCAGCACGGCTTCCGGCGCAAAGGTGGGGAGCGCGCAGGTCTTGGCCCACAGCCGCCACCCCGCCACGGTTACGTCCAGGTCGTGCTGGATCGAGGCGAGCGTCGGCCGCTCTTCGCGCCGCCCATATCGCAGCGAGATGTAGATCGGGCCGGTGAGGGTGAATTCCTGCCCGGATTGCAGGTAGGGGAGCGGAAGATTGGTGGCGACATCGGCGCGAAAGGTCGCCGTGCGCAGCTCGTAGCCGTCGGTGGTGGGCGACCATTCCGGCCGCTCGCGGGCATAGTCCGGCCGAGGATCCAGATCGATGCTGAGCCGCGGCTGGCCGCCGAGGGGGATGATCATCCGAACCACTTCGATCGGCATCCGGTCGGCACCGAGCGGCCCCGGCAGCCGGGGCGCAAAGTCCACCACCTCCCATACGGTGCCGTCCCGCTCGAACCGGGTGGACGCGACGTTGGTATTCGGCAGATAGCGCACCCGGCCCAGCACCTCTTCGCCATTCTGCAAGACCCGGAACACGCCTCCCGCGGCGGCATCGAGCAACCGGGCGAAGACGGAGGGCGAATCGAAGCGTGGCATACACAGCCACTCCATCGCCCCGGTGGGGGAGATGAGCCCGATAACCCGACCGTTTCCGATCGCCGCGTGGTCGAGGGGTGGAACAGGTTCCAGGGGCGCCGTCATCGCTCCTGATCTCTAGGGTCTGAGAATGGGTGACGGAAAACCGGACGGGTAGCGACACGCATGAAAAGGAGGGAGCGCGGTGCTGCTACACCGCGAAGGGGATGGGAACGAAGGTAAGGATAAAGACCACCACCGATGCCAGCCCCACCCAGCGGCGACTGGGCGGAACGTGGCGCTCCGGGACCATCACCGAGGGATGGCTCCAGCGTCCGCCGCCGATGATGAAGGTCATGGCCACCCACACGTACCAGTTGGGTGAGAGCTGCGCCAGGGCCAGCAGTCCGAGCACCGCGGCGATGGCCACGGGGCGCTGCCGACGGCCGAGCAAGCCGTAGAGAATATGCCCTCCGTCCAGCTGGCTCAGCGGCAGCAGATTGAGCCCGGTAATGAATGCGCCGACCCAACCCGCGAAAGCGGGCAGACTCAAGTGCACCGCGGCCGCATCCCCGAAGGTCCACCGCCTCAGCAGGTGGGTGAGGACCGAATCCCCCAGCCCAATCGGCTCTCCGGCGAAGGAAATCCAGCTGGTCGCCGAACCGGCGCCGAGCCCGGCGGGCATGGAGGCGGTGGCGTGCGAGGTGAGGTACCCCCACACCAGGACGCCGAGGGTCACCACGAAGCCCGCCAGCGGGCCGGCCGCACCGACGTCGAGGAGCTGGCGGCGATCCAGCACGGGGCTGCGCAGTCGGATGAACGCACCCAGCGTGCCAATGGGCGAGATCGTCGGGGGAATCGGCAGGAAATAGGGCGGCGAGACGTCGATGGTGTAGCGCCGCGCGGCGAAGTAGTGACCCGATTCGTGGACGAGCAGAATGGCGAGGAGCGGGGCGGCGAAGGTCCAGCCCGCGAGCAGGGGCCGCCACTCACCCTGGACCAGCCCGACGAAGAATTGTCCGATCCCGCGGAAAAGGCCGCGGAATCCCGGCGCATCGGGTGGGAACCAGACCCCGGCCAGCGCGGCACCGGCTCCCAGTGCGAAGAGCACCGCGAGCGCGAACAGCGTCGCGTGAAGCAGCCAGCGGGGGCGCGGACTGCCGGGGAGCGCGCGCACCAGCACCAGACGGGTTTTGTCGGGGTCGGCCCAGTACCAGCTGCCCGGCCAGGCGGCAAGCCGGTCATTGAGCGCGCCGGCCCCCGCGCGAAACTCGGGGAGCACCAGCGCGTCCACCACCTCGCGCGTCCCCAGGCGCATGACACGCCAGGCGGCGAGCAGCGGGATCAGCTGGTCCATCGCGCCTCTTGACGTGCGGGTTGTGAAACGATAAGATCCGGCTGTTCCGGCCGACCACTATTGTGCAGGTCTACCCGCACCGGCGCGTCACCAACGCCGTGCCGGCACGCCTTCAAACTCTATACTCTCCGACGCTGACCCGACTTCCAGCAGCCTGACCCCAGCCGGTCACGGGCTCACGCCTCCTTGACCCGCACGAGGCTCCAACCAGTGGATATCTCCGAACTCAAGCAGAAATCTGTCGCCGAGCTGCACGCGCTCGCGCAACAACTCAACATCACCAACTACTCGGGCCTGCGCAAGCAGGATCTGATCTTCCGCATCGAGCAATCGCTGCTCGAATCGGACACGGTGATTCGCGGCGAAGGCGTCCTGGAGATTCTCCCGGAAGGTTACGGATTCCTGCGCAGTCAGGACTGGAACTACCTCTACGGGCCCGACGACATCTACGTGAGCCCGAGCCAGATCAAGCGCTTCGATCTCCGCACCGGCGACACGGTGCTCGGCCAGGTGCGCCCCCCGAAGGAGGGCGAGCGCTACCTGGCCCTGCTCAAGGTCGAGAGCGTCAACTACGAGGAGCCCGAAAAGACCAAACACCGGATTGCCTTCGACAATCTGCGCCCGCGCTATCCCGACAAGAAGCTCAAGCTGGAGGGCAAGAAGGGCGATCTCTCCATGCGGGTGGTGGACCTGCTCGCGCCCATCGGGAAAGGCCAGCGCGGCCTGATCGTCTCGCCGCCCAAGGCGGGCAAGACGATCCTGATGCAGAAGATCGCCAATGCGATCGCGGAGAATCACCCCGAGGTGATCCTCATCGTCCTGCTGATCGACGAGCGGCCCGAAGAAGTCACCGACATGCAGGAAAACGTGCAGGCGGAGGTGATCTCCTCCACGTTCGACGAGCCGGCCGACCGCCACGTCCAGGTGGCCGACATGGTGATCGAGAAGTCGAAGCGATTGGTGGAGCACGGCCGCGATGTGGTGATCCTGCTCGATTCGATCACCCGGCTGGCGCGCGCGCACAACGTGGTGGTGCCTCATTCCGGCAAGATTCTCTCCGGCGGCGTGGACGCCAATGCGCTGCAGAAGCCCAAGCGCTTTTTCGGCGCCGCCCGGAATATCGACGGGGGAGGCTCGCTCACCATCATCGCCACGGCGCTGATCGACACCGGATCGCGCATGGACGAAGTGATCTTCGAAGAGTTCAAGGGCACCGGCAACATGGAGCTGGTGCTCGACCGCCGGCTGGCCGACCGCCGCATCTACCCCGCCATCGACATCCAGCGCAGCAGCACCCGTAAGGAAGAGCTGCTCATGGACAAGGACGAGCTCAACCGGGTGTACCTGTTGCGCAATTTCCTGGCGGACATGCCCCCGGTGGAGGCCCTCGAGTTCCTGATCGAGCGGATGAAGCGGACCAAGACCAATAAGGAATTCTTCTCGACGATGAACCAGTAGGATCCGTGGGCCTTCCCGCCGTCGGCCGCCTGCTCGCGGTGGACTGGGGCGAAATCCGTTTCGGGCTCGCCCTCTCCGACGAGACGCAAACCATCGCCACGCCCCTGTCCACGCTCACTCGCCGCGCCGGCAAGCGCTTTCCGATGCCGGCCTTCCTCGCCCTGGTCACCGAACATCGGCCGGTGGGCCTCGTGGTCGGGCTGCCGCTCACACCGGAGGGGAACGAGGGACCCGCGGCGTTCAAAGCGCGCGAGCTCGCCGGGCAGCTCGGCGGGCGGACCTACCTGCCGTTCGAGCTGGTGGACGAGC
>DATCWE010000349.1:0-10968 GCA_036566495.1 Gemmatimonadales bacterium
GGCCGGTGCGCGGGTTACCACCGCGTGAGCGGCTCAGCGGCTCCCCACTGCGGAGGCCCCCATGCCACCCGTCAACTATCTGGCAGTAATCGTGTCCGCCGTTGCCGCTTTCTTGCTGGGCGCCCTGTGGTATTCGCCGGCCCTTTTTGCGCGCCAGTGGGTAGCCGTCCACGGGTACACCGCAGAGAAGCTGGAGGCCATGAAGAAGGGCATGGCCAAGACGTATGGCATGAGCTTTCTCTGCTTCCTGGTCATGGCCTGGGTGATGGCGGTGCTGATCCTCTTGCTGGGCATCGTGGGTGCGAGGGGCGGCGTCAAGCTGGGCGGACTGGCCTGGCTGGGCTTCGCAGCCCCCATCGGCCTCACCGCCAACCTCTACTCCGATAAGCCTCGACTCGCCTGGATGATCGATGCGGGGTATCAACTGGTGTACATGATCGCGATGGGGGTGATCCTGGCGGTGTGGCAGTGACCGCATGAGGTGACGGGTGAACGGTGAACGGTGAAGGGTGTCACCGTTCCGATTTCGCCCATTGGAAGAACAGCACGCTCATCGCGCCCCAGATCCACAGGTTGCCGGGGATCCACATCAGCAGCCCGCCCAGCTTCTGGTCGTCCAGCGGCGAGAGGCCCCAGGTCCGGGGCGCGGCGACATACCAGGTGTAGAGCGGGCGGTCCGCGAAGGTGACGATCGCCCCGAGCAGCTGCATCGGGATTTGTACCAGGAAAAGGTAGAGCATTCCCATCCCCGGACTGAGTCGCGGCAGTGCGGGCGTGGGACTCAGCACCGGCCACCACAAAAGCACGGCCGCAGCCATGAACATGAGGTGCGTGACGACATGCACGGAGTGGTCGCGCATCATCAGGTCGTAGGCGGCCTCGGTGTGCCACACCAGCAGGACGACGGAGAAGACCGCCCCCGCGAAGACGGGGTGGGTAAGCAGTTTTCCGACCGCCCTGCTGACCTTCCACCTTAGCGCCCGTTCGACCAGCCATCCGGGAAGCCCGGCAATCAGCAGCGGCGGGAGCACCATGGTGAGCAGCAGGTGCTGCGCCATGTGGACCCAGAAGAGATACCTGTCGCTGAGGTCATGGATGGGGCCATTGAGGGCGGCCAGCACGACGGCGAGCCCGCCGAAGAAGCAGAGCGGCCGCCAGCGCTCGACCGGCGGCCCGCGACGGATCCCGTAGAGGTAGAGCCCGCCGAGCAAGGCCACCCCGATAAGGACCGTGGGATGAAGGGAGGCCTGGGGTGTGAAGGGAGCGGTGACCGGTAACCCGGCCACGGTTACTTCGCCCCCACCGTCCGCCAGTACTGGAAGAGAATGATAAGTGCCGCGATGATGACCGCGGCGATCAGGAGGGGCATCACGAACAGGTTGGCCAGCAGTCGCGGGTCCTGCTTCAGGTGCATATAGAACATCGCGACCAGCACGAACTTGGCGGCAGACAGCACGATGAGGAGCTCCACCACGATCGGCTCGATGACGGGGCGCAGCCCGGCACCCAGCCCGCCCCGCCCCGCCTCGAACGCCAGCACCTCGAGGGCGGTCAGAACGAACAGAACGACCGCGACCTTGAGATAGAGGCCCGGCGTCGGGTGGGCGTGCTGGTCGTGCGCGTGGGCGTCCATGGGGCGCTCACCTCATCAGGTAAACGGTAGGGAAGATGACGATCCAGACCACATCGACGAAGTGCCAGTAGAGGGCCGCGATCTCGAGATTGAGCGCCTTCTCCGGCGGAATCTTGCCGCGCAGCGCCAGCACCAGCAGGGTCCCCAGCCAGATGACGCCGACGGTGACGTGGCTGCCGTGAAAGCCGGTCAGGGTGAAGAACGTGGAGGAAAAGAGGTTGGTCCCGTAGCCCATGCCCTTGTGATAGAAGTGCTGGAACTCGTAGACCTGCATCCCCACGAAGAACATGCCCGCCAACACCGTCATGCCCAGCCAGCCCACCAGCATCTTGCGATTGCCGCGCTGCGCTCCGTAAAGCGCCAGCACGATGAAGAAGGAGCTGAAGAGGAGCACCGCGGTGCCGGTAGTGACCAGCGGAATCTCGAAGATCTTTTCGCAGGCCTGCATGTGGCCGTGCAGCATGCACTGGGACTCGGTATGCGGCAGCGGCCCGACCAGGCTCTTTCCCTTGTAGACCAGGTAGGTCGAAATGAGCGAGGCGAAAAAGAGGCATTCCGACCCGATGAGGGTCCAGATGGCCACCTTGCGGCTGTTGATGCCCGTGGCGGTTGGATGCTCGAGCGCGTGGGCGGCGTCGTGAGACACGAGAGTCAGCTCCTGGTCAGAACGCCGGCTCGAAGGCCCAGCGGTAAACGCCGTAGAAGAGGATCGCCGCCCCGGTGAGCGTGATGAAGTACCACTGCGGGAAGGCATGCGTGAACAAGATGCTCCCGATGACGCCCAAGACCCCGAGCGCGCTCACCGCCGGCCAGATCGAGGGCCGCGGCAGGTGGATGCCGGCGCCGCTAACCCGGAGCGGCTCGGGCAGCTGTCCCCCATTGGCACGCCGCAGGTCCCAGGCCGGCGTGGAGCTGTTGACCGGTGGAACTTCCGCGAAATTGAACTCCTGCGGCGGCGAGGGAATCAGCCATTCGAGCGTCGCACCGCGCCAGGGATCGGCCGGGGCATCCGCGGGCTTGCGCATGGTCTTGAAGAGATTGACCAGGAAGATCACGAAAGACAGCCCGAGCAACAGCGAGCCCCAGGTCTGGACCTGGTTCCAGAATTCGAAGTTGAGGCCGGCCGGGTAGGTGTAGACCCGCCGCGGCATGCCGTTGAGTCCCAGGAAGTGCATCGGGAAGAAGGTCACGTTGAACCCGATGAACATCAGCCAGAAATGCAGCTTGCCCAGCCCCTCGCTGAGCATCCGGCCGAACATTTTGGGGAACCAGTAGTAGGCGCCGGCGGTCAGGCCGAAGATGGCCCCGCCGAACAGCACGTAGTGGAAGTGCGCCACCACGAAGTAAGTGTCGGTCTGCTGCAGGTCGGCCGGGGGCGAGGCGTGCATCACCCCGGAGAGCCCGCCGATGATGAACATGGCCACCATGCCGACGGCAAAGTACAGCGGGGTCTTGAACTGCAGCGAGCCGCCCCAGAGCGTACCGATCCAGTTGAAGATCTTTACGCCGGTGGGGACCGCGATGAGCATGGTGGAGATCGCGAAGAACGAGTCCGCGAAGGGGCCCATGCCCGTCGCGAACATGTGGTGGCTCCACACCCCGAACCCGAGGAAGGCGATGAAGGCCCCCGAGAACACCATGGCCGTATAGCCGAAGAGCGGCTTGCGCGAGAAGACCGGCAGCACCTCGGACACGATCCCGAAGGCGGGCAGGATCAGGATGTAGACCTCCGGATGGCCGAAGATCCAGAAGAGGTGCTGCCACAGCACCGGGTCACCGCCGCCCTCCGGAATAAAGAAGTGGCTCCCGAAGTGGCGATCCATCATCAGGAAGACCAGCGCGACGGTGATGACCGGAAAGGCCAGCAGCAGCAGGATCTGGGTGATGAAGCTCATCCACACGAACATCGGCATGCGGAGCATTTTCATGCCCGGTGCACGCAGGTTCACGATCGTGACGAAGAAGTTGACTGCCGCCGCCATCGACGCGATGCCCAGGATCTGCAGGCCGAGCACCCAGAAATCGGTGTTGAGCCCGGGGGAATAGGTGTTCTCGGTCAGATTGGCATAGCCGAACCACCCCGCGTTGGGAGCGGCGTTGAGCAAGAAACTGAAATTGATGAAGAGTCCGCCCAGCAGAAACACCCAATAACTGAAGGCGTTGAGCCGGGGGAACGCCACGTCCTGGGCGCCGATGTGCAGCGGAATGAAGTAGTTGAAGAACATCGCGGACAGCGGCATGACCCCGAGGAAGATCATGGTCGTGCCGTGCATGGTGAATAACGAGTTGAATGCCTCGGCACTCACCAGCGTGTTGTCGGGCTTCATGAGCTGCAGGCGCATGATCAGCGCCTCGATCCCGCCCAGCAGGAAGAAGATGAACGCGGTGGTGCCGTAGAGGATGCCGATTCGCTTGTGGTCAACCGTGGTGATCCAGCTCCAAAGCCCCGTCTTTTCGGCGGGAGCCGCTGGGGCGTGATCGAGAACCGAAGTGGCCATGGCGAGTTCCTACGGGTGCGAGCGGAGGTACGCCACCAGCGTGGCGATCTCCGGGTCTGTGAGTTTGCGGGGCAGCACCATCAGGGTGCCCTTCTTGACCGAGTCCGGATTGCTGAGCCACTTCCGGAGATTCTCAGGGGTATTCTCGAGCATGCCGGCGACCAGCGTGCTTCGGCTGCCGACATGAGTGAGATTGGGGCCCTTCCCCGACATCACCCCGGCGAGCGCGGTCCCCACCATGCTGTGACAGCCGATGCACCCGCCGGAATTGAAGAGGGCCTGTCCGGCCTGCTCGAGGGAATCGACCGGCTGGGTCGAATCGCGCGGCACCACGCCGCGATTGACCAGCGGGGAGCCCACCCGCTGCTGAGCCACCCAGGCGTCGAATTCTTCGGCGGTCTGGGAGATCACCCGGAAACCCATCCGGCCGTGCTGCGCGCCGCAAAACTCGGCGCACTGCCCGCTGAAGGACCCGGTGACTTCGGCTTTGAACCAGAGCGGGTTGTGCCGACCGGGGAAGACGTCGCGTTTGGCGGCGAACTGGGGCACCCAGAAGCTGTGCAGCACGTCCACCGTGGTCATGCGCAGATTGACGGTCTTCCCGACGGGGACGTGGAGCTCGTTCGCGGTGACGACGCCGAGCCCGCTATAGCGGAACTCCCACCACCACTGATGGCCCAGCACCTCGACCTGGATCACGTCCCCGGTCGCATAGTCCGAGGTCTTGAAGATGGTCTTGATGGTGGGCACGGCGATCATCACGAGGATAAATGCCGGAACGATGGTCCAGACCACCTCGAGCACGGTATTGCCATGAACCTGTTTGGGTTCCGGATCGTCGGGGCGGCCGCGGAACTTGAAGATGGCCAGGAGCAACGCGCCCTCGACCAGCACAAACACGACGATGGCCCACCAGACCGTGGTCCGGAACAGACCGTCCACCAGCCGCGCGAAATCGCCGCGAGGGGCGAGAGTCGTCTGCGGGTAGTTCTGGGCGCAACCAGCCAGGAGGAGGAGGCAAAGCGCCGGCGCCAGGCGCGCCAGACGCCGAAACGAACCCGTGCTCATCTCCATCAGCGAGGGTACCCGGAAGTTGGAGTGGATGGGGGCACAGTGGGCGTAAACGTAGTGATGGCGGGCAGTTGGTGCCAGGGGATGCCCGGGCCACCTAAGGGCGCCCCGACCCTGCGGAAGCCATCAGCCGTTCGAGGTCCGCGACCGACCTCGGGGCGCCCTTCGAGAGCAGCAGATAGCCGTCGGCGGTGACCAGCACGTCGTCCTCGATGCGGACTCCCAGGGCTTCGTCGGGGAGATAAATCCCCGGCTCGACCGTGAAAACCATGCCGGGTGCCAGGGGCAGCAGCCCCCCGACATCGTGCACGTCCATCCCGATCCAGTGGGACAATTCGTGCACGAAGTACCGGGTACAGTCCTCGGCGCCGCACAGGCTGCCAGAATGCTCGGCCATGTACCTGCGGGCGACCGCGTCGAGCGCGCGCAAGGTGACCCCCGGCTTGACGGCATCGAGGGCCGCCTGTTGCGAGCCGAGCACCAGCTCATAAATGGCGCGCTGCCGGGCGGTGAATGTGCCGCTGACCGGAATGGTGCGGGTCACGTCGGCCGCGTAGTAGCCGAACTCCGCTCCCATGTCCATCACGATGAGATCGCCGGGCCGGGTCTGCCGGCGATTCTGATCGTAGTGCAGCACGGTGCTGTTGCTCCCCGACCCGACGATGCTGGGGTAGCCGAGTCGCTCCGCACCCCGTTGGCGGAACACCCGTTCGGCGACGGCCTCGATCTCGTATTCGTAGACGCCCGGTTTGGCGAAGAGCATCGCGGCGACGTGCCCTTCCGCCGTGAGCTCGGCCGCGCGGGAGAGCCGCCGGATCTCCTCAGCATCCTTGACGACCCGAAGGGAGGCCAGCACGGGCAGCAGGTCCCGCGAGCGCACGTTGCGGGGCAGCACGGGCGGGCGAAGGAACTCCAGGCGGACCTCCCGCTCGGTATGCCTGATCCAGAGCGTCGCCGCGCCTCCGCGGCCCGCCTGCTCGAGCGCGCGACGGAGAAAGACCTGCACGGAGTCGGCCGAGTGGATGTCGGTGGCGGGGATCCCGCTGGCGGCGGCCAGGTCCGCGCGGCCGAGTGCGGGACCAGTCCAGCGCTCCCGCCCCGGATTGCGCGGCGGCACGAAGAGCTGGACCCGGGCGAGCGCAGAATCTCCCGCCGTTACGATCAGCCAGGAGTCCTTGGTCTCGAGACCCGTCAAGTAGAAGAAGTCGTTGTCCTGCCGGAACGCAGTGGCCTGGGGATAGTCCGAATTGGGCGGGTCGTTGGACAACTCCGCGGCGCCTTTGATGATCGCCACGCCGGCATTGAGCCGGGCAAGCAGCGCCTGGCGTCGGGCGGCGAGGTACGCGACGGGGACGCTGCCGGCGGGAGAACCGGCCTGGGCTCCCGCGGGGGACGGCAGGGCGAGCAGCGAGATCAGGCAAGCCCTGCGCATGCGTCGGGGCATGCGGAAAGTTATCTCCCCTGTCCCGACTCCGCCGCGAGCGCTATCTTAGAAGTGCGACACCCTTCGTGCCCGGCGACCCGTCGCCGGGCCGCCTCTTTTTTTGCGGCAGCGGCAATGATCGAGCAGATGCGGGAAATGCTGGGCAAGGAAATCGAGGAGCTCAGTCGGGAGCTTACCGTGACCCTGCCCCAGGCCATCGCGACTGCGGTTGCCATGGGCGACCTGCGGGAGAACTCGGAATACAAGGCGGCCCTGGAGCGCCAGCAGCTGGTACAGGCGCGGCTCGGACAGCTGCACCACCGGCTGGAGCAGCTGGCGGAGCTGGCCAACACCGAGGCCCCGCGCGATCGGGTCGGGCTGGGTTCGCGGGTCGTCGTGGTTGACGTGGACAGCGGAAACCAGGACACCTACGTCCTGGTGCTGGCCGAGATGATGGACATCGACGCGGGACACATCTCGCTCGCCTCGCCGCTAGGCCGCGCGCTCAAGGATCGCAAGCCGGGTGAGGAAGTGAGCCTCCGGCTGCCGACGATGACGCGGAAACTCCGCGTCCTCGAGGTCGTCACGATACACGAGCAGGGGTGAGGCCGATGGACGTTCCGCCCAAGAAGCTCCTGGTGGCCGGCGATCGAGTCCTGATCGCGCCCGAGGAAGGCGAGGAGCGCACCAAGGTGGGGCTGTACCTGCCGGCCAGCGCGATCGAGACGCAGCAGGTTCAGGAAGGGCTCATCGTGGCGACGGGGCCCGGCGATCCGCTGCCCGATCCCGCGGTCTTCGACGACGAGCCCTGGCGCGCCGAGGAGAAGACGCCCCGGTTCAAGCCGATGCAGGCGCGGGTCGGCGACCACGCGATCTTCTTCCGCAAGGCGGCCGTGGAGATCCGGTTCGAGGAGAAGCGCTACCTCGTAGTACCCCAGGCGGCGATCCTGGTCCTGGTGCGGGACGAGCTGCCGATATGAAGCGCCGGGGGTTGGCCATCGGTAATTCGGGGCGGGCCCTTCTGGCGCTCGCCCTCTTCGCGCCGGCCCACGCGCGACTCGCCGCGGCGCAAATCAGTGCCCCAACCCCGAGTGCCCCGGTCCCGGTTCCCAGCTACGTCCCCCACCGCGTCTACGACACCAAGGCCAAGAAGTTCCTCGATTTCGAAACCCTGGTCTCCCGGCTGAGCGCCGCGGATCTGGTCTTCGTGGGCGAACAGCACGACGATCCGGGCACCCACAGGATGGAGCTCGCCCTGCTCGAGGGGCTGGCGCGCCGCCGCGATTCGATCGTCCTGGCGCTGGAGATGTTCGAGCGCGACGCGCAGCCGCTGCTCGACGGGTACCTGAGCGGCGCCAGCGGCGAGGATGTCCTGCTCCAGGGCAGCCGGCCCTGGAAGAACTACGCCGCGGACTATCGGCCGCTGGTCGAGCTGGCGCGCGCACGGGGCTGGCCCGTGGTCGCCAGCAACGTTCCGAGGCCCCTGGCTTCGCTGGTGGGACGCGCCGGAATCGGCGCGCTCGACACGCTGGCAGCGGGATCCCGCTCTCAGGTCGCGGAGTCGCTGGCCTGTCCCGAGGACAAGTACTACGACAAGTTCGTCGCGGCCATGGGCGGCATGGCTTCCCACGGCCCGGCCGCCACCGATGGGAGCGATCCCAAGCTGCGCCTGGGACGGATGTACCAGGCCCAGTGCATCAAGGACGAAACCATGGGAGAATCGGTGGCGCGGGTGTGGCGGCCCGGACGACTGGTCGTCCACTACAACGGGTCGTTTCACAGCGATTTTCGCCTGGGGACCGCCGAGCGCGCACAGCGCCGGGCACCCGGGGCGCGACTGGTGGTGGTGACTGCGGTACCAGTAAAGGATCTCGACGGGTTGCACCCGTCCAAAGAGGATCGCAAGCGGGCAAACTATCTGCTCTATGTCCTCGCACCGCAGAAGGCCGACAGCGCCGCTCGCTGATCGCGCCGATACCCTGCCGGTTCCCGGGGCGCGCACCTTGCTCGCCCGGGCGCTCCGGCTGCGCTGCCCGAGCTGCGCGGGCCGCCCCGTGCTCTTCAGCTGGTTCACCGTGGCCCCCTCGTGTCCCGCGTGCGGATTGCACATGGACCGGGACGAGCCGGGCTACTGGATCGGCAGCTACACCATCAACCTGTTCGTCACGGAAGCGGTTTTCGCCCTGGTGTTCCTGGCGGGACTGCTGCTCACCTGGCCGGAAGTGCCCTGGACCGGCCTCACGGTGCTGTGCGCCGCGCTGGCCGTGCTGATACCCGTGCTGATCTTTCCCCACACCAAGCTGCTGTATCTGGCCATCGACCTGGCGTTCCGTCCGCCGGAGCCGAAGGACCTGGAGTCACCGCGCGAGGGTCAGTTCACCCGCCCAGCTTCGCCACGATAACGGTCACGTTGTCGGTGCCGCCGGCCTCGAGGGTCTGCTGCACCAGCTCCCGGCACATCGCCTCCGCGCTGCCTCGGCCGCCGAGCACGGCCGCGATCTGGGGGTCCGTCACGTGCTTGGTGAGGCCGTCGGTACACAGCAGCAGCACATCGCCGGGCTCGAGGTCGATCAGGCCCACGACCGGCGTCATCTCCGAACCACCCAGGGCGCTGGTGAGATTCGCCCCCAGCTTGGCGCGCGCCGCCTGTTCTTCGGTCCAGGCCCCCACATCCACCATGTACTCGCCGGTCGTCTGGTCGCGGGTTATCTGTCGCAGGCGGCCGCCCCGCAGGAAGTAGGCCCGGCTGTCCCCCACGTGGACCAGATACGCCCGCGGCCACGTCAGCGTGACCATCGTGAGCGTCGTCGCGGGTCCCTTACCGGAGGTACCGTACTCCTCGAGAATCCGCTGGTGCGCGCGCTGGACCGCCCCTTCCAACCGGGCGAGGAAGTCGTGCTCCTGGTCGACGTCGAGCGAGTGGTACGCGACCACGGCCTGGTCCACGTATTCGAGCAGCGACGAGACGGCGCTGGTGCTGGCCAGCTCACCGCCCGGCCGGCCGCCGACGCCGTCCGCGATGACGAAAAGATAGGATTCGAGGCCCGCGAGGCGAGCCACCAGGCCAGTATCGGACAGGCTGGTGTGGCGTACCCGTACCGACTTGCGCAACGAGGCGATGACGAACTGGTCTTCGTTGATCTCCCGAATCTTGCCTATGTCGGTCAGCCCAAAGGACTCGACCTGGACGGTCCCGCCCGCTGCGGTCACGACGCGCTTCCTCCATCCCTGATCGTCTCGCGAGCCAGCCAGCTGAAGGCCGCTTCCACCCCAGCCCCGCTCTTCGCGCTGGTCTTGAGCAGGTGGCGGCCTTGCGCCGCGAGCGCCGCCTCTTCGCGCTGACCCAGAACCCACTGCTCCGCGAGGTCAGCCTTGTTGAGCGCGACCAGCGACGGCACCTCGCCCGCTGCCGCACGGGCAAGCTCCTGAAGCTCGGAGAGCTGATCGAATGTTTCGCGGCGGGTGCCGTCGACGACGAAGAGAATCGCGTGGGAGCCGCGCAGGTAGCTGGCCGGAATGTCCTGAGCAGCATCCCGTCCGGCGAGATCCCAGAGCACGAGGGTGACCGGAGTGCCGTCCACGTCCACGGCCTTGCGGTCGATCTTCACCCCCACGGTGGAGTGATACTTCACCGAGAAGATGGAATGCACGAACTGCTGTACCAGGCTCGTCTTCCCGGTCCCGAACAACCCGACCATGCACACTTTCTTCTGGATCATCGCGGCGGCTCCCGGGTGACCTGCACCTGGAACGCCACGCTGCGATTGAGCCGCGCCTGCTGCAGGCTGTCTCGCCCGGTGAGCGGATTCGCCGTGCCCAGGGGAATCCCCTTGAGCCGCTCGGCGGGGATTCCGGCTCGCACCAAAACGCCGCTCACCGCCTCGACCCGCGACTGGCTCAGCGTCTGATTGAGCGCATCGCTGCCGGTGGAATCGGTGCGGCCATAGAGCGCCAGGTCGGCGCGATAGCCGAAGGTTCGGGTGCCGGACTGCAAGCCGCGGAAGGCGGTGGCGAGGGAATCGAGCACGCCGCGTTCTTCGGGTGCCACCAGCGCGGATCCCACCTCGAACAGGACCAGCTCCGCTTCGATGCGGTTCCGCAGGGCGGTGAGGTCGGCGGGAAGCTTGGCCGCGACGGCGCGGGTATCGAGCACCGAGAACCCGGGCGGCAGCAGGGAGAGACCGTCGGCGCGCGCGACCCACCCGAGCGGGGCCTCGCCCTCCGCGTGCAGCGTGTCGCCGCCGAGCCGCAGGGTGACGGTCGCCGGCACGGCGAGGGCCTGGCGGGCCCGGGCCACGACCAGGCTGGGCTCCAGGGAGAGATACGGCTCCCACCTCGCATCG
>DATCWE010000013.1:0-9500 GCA_036566495.1 Gemmatimonadales bacterium
GGACCGCCTGGTCCGAAGGGCCAGCGGTCCGACTGTCCAACTTGATAACGGCCTCGAGGCTCACCAATCGATCCATCAGCGTCCAGCGCAGCAGCAAGGTCTCCACGATCAGCCGAGCGCTGGCCGATCGCCGGATGGCGGTCTCGGCTTCGGCGAGCAGGGCCAGCATCCGGACGACGTCGCTGGGCTGCAAGGTCGCTTTGGCTCGCTCGATGGCCTCGCGCTGACCCTCGGTCAGTCCTTCAGGGTCGGCGCCGGTCTGCACCATGAGGAGCGCCCGCAGCAGGTCGGCGATGCCGGTCATGAACTCGGCCAGGTCGGCCCCGGAGTTCACCAGCGCGTCCACCAGGGGGAAAATGGCCGCGGTATCCCGCTCGGCCACTGCACGCAGCGCCTCGGCATATTGCTCGTCGTCGATCAAGCCGAGCACCTGGCGTACCGACGCGGCGGAGATGGGACCTTCGCCGAAGGACAGGCACTGGTCCAGCACCGAGAGGGCGTCGCGCATCCCGCCGTCGGCGTAGCGCGCGATCAGCGCCAGCGCCGCATCCTCGGCCGCGAGCTGCTCGAGCCCCAGCACCTGCCGCAACCGCTCGCGGATAGCCGCGGGCCCGATCCTGCGAAAATCGAAGCGCTGGAGCCGGGAAAGGACCGGGGCGGCGGTCGAGGCGATCTTCTGCGGCTCCGTGGTGGCAAACACGAACACCACGCCGGGCGGTGGTTCCTCGAGGATCTTGAGCAAGGCATTCCAGGCCTCGCGGGTGAGCATATGCGCCTCGTCCACGATGTAGACCTTGTGACGGCCTTCCTGGGAGGCGGCGTACATGGCCCGCTCGCGCAGATCGCGCGCATCGTCCACGCCGCGGTTGCTCGCGGCGTCGATCTCCACCACATCGAGGTTGGCGGAGCCGCTCCAGACCCGCTGGCAGCTGGAGCATTCGCCGCAGGGCTCGCCGGTGGGATGCTTGGCGTCACGGCGCTCGCAATTGAGTGCCATCGCGAGAATCCTGGCCGCGGTGGTCTTGCCGGTTCCGCGCGGACCAGTCAGCAGATAGCCGTGCCCGACCCGATCCCGGGCGACCGCGCCGCGCAGGGCAGTCGCGACGTGATCCTGGACCAGAAGGTCGGCGAACCGCTTGGGACGGTATTTGCGAGCTAAAGCAATCACGACGGATGGACGGTGAGGACCGTGGTCCGACAAAGAAGTGCCCCAGGCTCCCCGAAGCTGCACCGGACATCGCTTAGCGCTGCTACCGGCGAGGTCCTGACGCGGTTCGCGCGCCGGCACCCTTCGGACCTGGGGCATCGCAAATGTAACAGGATCGAGCGGTCCGGGGCCAGGGGAATCTTCGCGTCAGGCCGCACTGCGCTGGTTTCGCTGCATATCCCGCAGCTCCCAGGTTTCTGCGATCACCCCACCGAGCAGAAACACCAGCGCCGTGTAGTACGCCCAAATGACGAACACCACCACCGCGCCGATCGAGGCTCCCGCGTTGGCGGCACCGAAGCCGCCCATCCGTTCGAGATACAGCGCGAACAGTCGTTTGGCGATTTCGAACGCGACCGCGGCGAAACCCGACGCCAGCAGCGCGCCTTGCCAGCGCACTCGCCGCAGCGAGGCGTAGCGATAGAGCAGGAAAAACAGGGCGACCAGGAAGCCCAGGCCGAGCACTTCACCGACCCAGCCCTCGAAAGTCTGGATCATGCTTCCCACCGTCCCCGAGCTGGCGGACGCCGCCCGGAGCAGCCCATAGCCCGTGGTGAGAGCGGTATTGGCGAGGAAGAGGACCAGCACCATCATCACCATGCCCAGATCCCGCAGCTTCCCCAGTAGGAATCGCTTGACCGGATTGATCCGTTTGGGCCGAACCCAGGCGTCGTAAATGCCGTTGAGGGAGGTGCGAATCCCGGCAAACAACCGCGTGCTGAACCAGAGGAAGGCCGGCAGGGCCACCAGCGAGAGCGAATTCCCCACTTCGGTCAGCCGGGCCAGGATCTCCTCCACGGTGGTGAAGGGATCCAGGTTGGGCGCGGTGTTGTGGGGGGGGAAGAACCGCTCGAAGAGGATCCGGGAATCGACCGGACCTGTCCCGGCAAGCAGCTGCAACAGCTGGCCGAGCCCCGCGAACAGCAGCAGCACGAACGGGGTGGCCGCCAGCAGCCCTTCGAAGGTCAGCGCGCTCGCCAGAAACGGGATGTTGTTCTCATCGGCGGCCTGCAAGGTCCGCCAGACGAAGCCATGAAACGAGCGATACCAGCCACGACCGCGGGTGTCGCTCAGGCGACCGGCTCCTCATCCTCGTCGGCCAGGGCGCGCTGGCGGCGTGCCCGCGCTTCGCTCAGACGTTGCTCCAGCTCGCGGCGGGCGGAGGCGGAGCCCCGGCGCGGCGTCTCCCGCTCCACATGATCGGGCTCGCCGTCCCCCCGCACATGGGGAGTACCGGGAGCCGCCACCTCATCGTCATCGTGGTCCGGTTCCCGTTCGGCCAGGGAACGATGCACCCGCTCCTCGGGGCTCAGGGCATCGCGGAGATCTTCCAGTGCGACATCCGCGGCGTCGCGCAGTTTGCTCAGCTTGCGCCCCACCACGCGGCGAGTGCGGTCCCCCGATTGCGGGGCGAACAGCAGCGCCAGTCCGGCACCGAGCGCGCCACCGACGAGAAACCACCACACCGAGCCCCCGCTCCGTTCGATGATGATGGGTCGAGAGTCTTTGCGCACGTTGTCATCTCCTTTAGTCATCTGACGGCGGTCAGCCCTCCGCGTTCACTCGCCCGCCTCCGCATCGTCCACCGCCCGCGCACCGGCCTGGTGCAGCTGGTCCCAGCTCAACGCCGGCGCTCGCACGAAGCGGGTGACGAGCTCGGCGGTCCCCTTCACGCGCAACTGGTCGAAGAGGAAACCGAAGGTGCCCTCCAGGTCGGCCGCAATCGCCCCGCGTACCTCGGGGGGCAGAGACCAGCACTCGCGCTTGAACGGCCCGATCGCCTTCTTGCGGGCACGGTAGTAGAACTGTTCGTCGGTATCATTGGGCTTGCGCTCGCCGGCGGCGTTCTGGTCCAGCCACCGCAGCATCCTTTCCCGCAGCTCCCCCGGAAGCCGGGGATGGTCGAAGACGAGGTTCTGGAAGTTGGTTGCCAGGTGGATCTCGACGGCACCGACCCGCGGGAAGTTTTCGAAGGCATCCGGCGGAAGCGTGCTCGCCCCATGTTGCACCGCACCGCCCAGTCCATAGCGCGCCCGCGCCTCCCGGGAGAGCGCCTCCAGCGCCGCGAGATCCAGCTTGACCTCGGCGATCGAGCCATCGGGCAGCACGACTCCCCCATGGGAGGTGCCGGTCTGCACGGAGATCTTGCTCAAGCCGGCCAGCGGCCTCCCCTGCGTCGCCAGCGTTCGGTTGTAGCCGTCCATGAAAGCGTGCAGCTCCGCCACCGTGCTGTTCTTCATGCCCACTTCGCCGATTTCGCCCCCGACGGAGACCGTGACCCCGGCGGGTTCGATCGAGCGGATGAACTCGGTGATCTCCGCGGCGCGCTCGAAATTCTCCCGTTGCTGCAGGGGGAGGGTGGGCTGCGCGAGGTCGACCAGCGTGGAGGTGTCGACATCGATATTGAAGAACCCGGCCCCCACTTCCTCGGCGATCAGCTTCTTCACCTCACCCACTTCACCCTCGGGGTCGGCGGCGAATTTCTTGGCGTTGACCTGGCAGTGATCGCCCTGGATGAACAGCGGCAACCGGTACCCTTCGCGCAAGGCGGCAGCCAGCACGACCGCGACATACTCGGCAGGGCGCTGTTCCGTGTAGGCGATTTCCGAACGGGCTATCTCGAGGATCAGTGCGCCCGCATCCCGCTGTTGCGCCGCGCGGAACACGGCACGGGCGGTATCGTAGGCCAGCATGCGGACGTTGATGGCAGGGACCGTGAATCCGCCGCACTGGCCTCGGCCCACCGCGAGATACAGCTCGTGGATCGAGGCAGGCCGAACTCCGGTGGCCTGACCGAGGGCCCACAGCATACGGTGCGCTGCCTCACGCTCGCCAGGGGCGCCGAGCGCGGCCTGGCGCGCCAGCCGATCCATCGCGTCGGATTGCAGGACCGCCGGGTCGCGCACCTCCACCCCCTTGGGTCCCGCCACCACGGCGCCACCAAACCATTCTGCGGCGGGCTGCTGAAGATCGCTGGTCATGCGCGAGTACCACCCGGGGTAGGACGGCGGGCCTGAGGGACGGGACAATCTAGGTCCGGGGCCAAGGGAGCGTCAAACTTGACTTGATTCCGTGACATTGGGGGTGGCTCTTTTCCACATATGACCATGATGTGTATGTCATGTGGATCAATGACTTCCAGGGTCCGTCCAATGTTGATAAGCATGCCATAGCCCATATCTAAGCTGGGTTGGGACTTCCGTAGCGGCTCAGAAGCTTGTTCCCATTTCCACGTGTGGAAAAGCCAGCCAATTCACAGGATTGTGGAGCCCTAGTTTTGCCCGTAACGACGCCAAGAGCGCACAACCTACCATTTGTGCCGATTTCCGGACAATCACTTGCGCCACTCAACCCACGCATGTGAACGCCGTGGACAAGTCTTTTCAACAGCATCAGCTTAGTTTGTTGCCATCTTCTGACCGAGCTCTCGCCTCTTTGGCCAGTCCCATCGCTTCGATCCGTCGCACGAAAATTGTTGCCACCTTAGGCCCCGCTTGGGAACGTCCCGACCAGATGCGCACCCTGCTCGACGCCGGGGTGAACGTGGTACGCATCAACTCGAGCCATGGCACGCCGGAAGTTCGTGCGCGCTGGATTACCGATCTGCAGGCGATTCAGGGCGAGCGCCAGGGCGCCTTTGCCCTGCTGGTGGACTTGCAAGGCCCTCGGATCCGAGTGGGCGATTTACCTCTCGCCCTGACTCTCGCGCCGGGCCAGACCGTGGTCTTCGCTCCGGAGGGCTCGGCCGGTCCGGGCGAAATCCCCACGACGTACGCCGAGCTGGCCGGCGACGTGGCGCCGGGGAATACCATTCTGCTCGATGACGGCTTGCTCGCGGTGGAGGTGACGGCGGTCCAGGGCGATCGAGTGACCGCGAAGGTTCGTTATGGCGGCCAGCTCAAATCCCACAAGGGCATGAATCTGCCGGGCATCGAGGTGAGTGCCCCCGCGATGACGGAGAAGGATCGCGAGGACGCGCTGCATGCCGTGGCCTTGGGGGTGGACTACATCGGGATGAGCTTCGTGCGGCGACCGGAGGATCTGGAAGTCATGCGAGCGCTGGTGCCGTCGCACGTCAAGCTGATCGCCAAGATCGAAAAAGACACCGCGCTGCGCCACCTGGCAGGGATCGTCGAGGTGGCCGACGCGATCATGGTGGCCCGGGGCGATCTGGGCGTCGAGCTGCCCTTCGAGCAGGTCCCGCTGGTCCAGAAGCGCATCATCCGCGAAGCCGACCGCCACGGCAAGCCGGTGATTACCGCCACGCAGATGCTGCAGAGCATGATCCGGGCGCCCCGCCCCACCCGCGCCGAGGCCTCCGACGTCGCCAACGCTATCCTCGACGGCACCGACGCAGTGATGCTCTCGGCCGAAACGGCGGTGGGGAGCTATGCCCTGGAAGCGGTGCTCGCGATGGACCGAATCGCCCGCGAAATCGAGCGGCACCGGCAGGACGACGAGCGCGAGGGTGAGCGCGAGGCCGCCTGGGAGAGCTCGGCGGTCCATCTGCGGCAGCCCCACCTGACGACCAACACCGAAGACGCCATCGCGGTGGCGGTTTGCGCGGCGGCCGAGCTGCTCGGCGTCCCGCTGATCGTCTGCCTGACCCACAGCGGCTTTACGGCGCGCACCGTCGCATCCTATCGTCCCACGGTCCCGATCCTGGCCATGACGCCCGAGACGATGACGTTCCGTCAGCTGGCCCTGGTCTGGGGAGTCATACCGGCGCTGACCCAGCACCATCCGACCTATGAGGCCATGCTGCCGACCACCCGCGACACCATCCTGCGGCTGGGCCTGGCGGCAGCCGGCGACCGGGTGGTGGTGACGGCCGGAGTGCCCTTCGACGTCGCGGGAACCACCAACCTGCTCAAGATCGAAACCGTATAAGCGGTGCGCCTGACCCTGCTCGGAACCGGCACGTCGTTCGGCATTCCCCAGATCGGTTGCGACTGCGCGACCTGTCATTCCAGCGATCCGCGCGACCGCAGGACGCGGACCGCCGCCGTCCTGCACGCCCACGACACCACCCTGCTGATCGACACGCCACCGGAGCTCCGGCTCCAGCTGCTGGCGGAAGGAACTCGGCAGATCGATGCAGTGCTGTACACCCACGAGCACGCGGACCACGTGCATGGCATCGACGACCTGCGGGTTTTCACCCAGGGCAAGCGCGAGCCGCTCCCGCTCTACGGAGCCCAGCCGACGCTCGAGTTCCTCCGGGAGAGCTACCGTTACATCTTCGATCCGCAGCATCCGCCCTATCTGGGGACCTCCAAGCCACGCTTGACGCTGCACCTGCTCGAGGCGGGACGGGTGAGCGACATCGCGGGGGTTCCCGTCCTGCCGCTCGCATTTCCGCACGGGCACTCCACCGTGCTGGGCTTTCGCATCGGGCCGCTGGCTTACGTCACCGATGCGAAGCAGGTGGGTGAGCCGGAGCGCGAGCTGCTCCGGGGCGTGGAGCTGCTGGTGCTGAACGCGCTCTGGTGGCGGCCGCATCCCACCCATCTCAGCATCCCCGAGGCCATCGAGGTGGCCCAGGCAGTTGGGGCCCGACGGACCGTCCTGACCCACCTGACCCACGAGACCGGCCATGCCGAGCTCGCGGCACGGCTCCCGGAGGGGATCGAGCCAGGCTATGATGGGCAGACCTTGGAGATTCCGGTATGAAGCTCCAGTACGGACGCATGCTCAGCGACAGGCTCGATGGCGAGCACGGCCTTCCCCGCGCACGCCTGGACGATCTTTCCGCGCGCTTCCCCGCGATACTGAACGAGGTCGAGGCCCGCCGCCGCGACGGCGAGTACGGCTTCTACGAGCTGGGCGAGCAAGCCCCGACGGTGACCGCCATCCGCCGCTTCGCCGAGGGCATCGGTCAGGCCTACGACCACGTGCTCGTGCTGGGCATCGGCGGCTCGGCCCTGGGGACCAAGGCCCTGGTCAACGCGCTCCGGCCTGCGGCGTGGAACGAGCTGGACGACGAGGCGCGGGAGTTCTTCCCCCGGATCACCATCCTCGAGAACGTGGACCCCTCCTCGATTGGAGCCGCGCTCCGCCGCATCGACCCGCGCCGGGTGTTCGTGAACGTGATCAGCAAATCGGGCGGCACCGCCGAAACCCTGGCGCAGTACCTCGTCGTGCGCGGCTGGCTGGACGAAGCGCTGGGGCAGGATGCCGCGGTGCGCCACGTCGCATTCACCACCGATCCGACCAAGGGGCCGCTGCGGGCCCTGGCCGAGCGGGAAGGCATCGCGGCGCTGGAGATCCCCTCCTCGGTGGGGGGGCGTTATAGCGTCCTGACGCCCGTAGGACTGCTTCCGGCTGCCCTGGTGGGGATTGACGTTTCCGGTCTGGTGCAGGGCGCCAGGCGGGCGCTGGAGCGTGCCGAGGAATCCAGCCTGCTGCAGAACCCGGCTGCGCTCTATGCGGCGCTCCACTGGGCCGCCGACGCCTGGCTGGGGGCCCGGATCCACGTCCTGATGCCTTACTCAGACCGGCTCAAGGAGTTCGCCGCCTGGTACGCCCAGCTCTGGGCCGAAAGCCTGGGCAAGCGGCTGGACCGGCGAGGGGAGATCGTCCACAGCGGACCCACACCCCTCGCAGCCACCGGCGCGACCGATCAGCACAGCCAGGCCCAGCTCTTCATGGAAGGGCCCTTCGACAAGCTGGTGAGCTTCATCCGGGTGGAGCATGCCGCAGAGGACATCCGGATCCCCTCACGCGAGGGGCTGCCCGAAGAGCTGGCCTACCTTCCCGGGCACACCATCGGAGAACTGCTGCTGAGCGAGCAGGAGGCCACCTCCGCGGCGCTGGCGCGGATGGGGCGGATCAACCTCACCCTGAGCGTGCCGGAGCTCACCGCCGAGACTCTGGGAGAGCTGATCATGTTCTTCCAGCTGGCGACGGGGTTCGCGGGGGCCTGGTACGGCGTAAACCCCTTCGACCAGCCCGGGGTCGAGCTGGGCAAGCGGCTGACCTTCGCAGCGATGGGACGGCCCGGGTTTCCCCGGGAGGCGGCGCCGGGGGCGGGCGGGCCGGCTGATGTGATCGAATAGGAGTTAGGTGTGAGGAGTGAGGAATGAGGGGAAACAAAAAGCCCCGCCTTTCGGCGGGGCTTCCTGTTTGGTACAGCGCTGCTCAACCCTTACGGAACCAGATATCCGACCGGGAGACCAGCACTGTCGTTCTGGACTGCGAGGAGCCTGAGCGTCCCACTGCCTGCGAGGGTCGCGCAGGTGCTGCTACCGCTCACGAGGTACCGGTAGATTCGCGTGGTCCCGTTATCCGAGATCAGCGACGGTGCGGCCGAGATCGGGAACAGCACATCGTAAATGTTGGCAACGATGGTCCGGAGCACCTGAACCGATGTCGGAATAGTCGCACCATTGCTCGGCGTCGCGTACGTGAAGGTGCACGTGCTGCCGACGGTGACGAAGATGGGCGATCCCATCTTCGGGTTGGCCCAGACGGTCGCACTGGTCGAAACCTTCGACGCGTCAATGAACGGCGCGGGAATGACCAGGTTGGCCGTATCGGCGTGTACCAGAGCGCCCGTAAAGTCGGCGCCATCGAACACGTCGCGGATGATCGCGGTGACCGAGTCGAACGCCGAGACAGGTGCCTCGGTCGAGTCGAGCACGATACCCGCCAGCACGCTGCTCGCCGGCACCGTCATCGGCGTTCCCGCCAACGGAGTGGTGAGGAACAGCGGAACTTGGAACGGCGCGTTGAAGATTAGACCCTGGTCGTAGACCAACTGGACCGCGACCGGTGTGGCCACGGGCACGTTGGACGTGTACCAGATGCCGGTCTTGGCGCCGCTGAGCGACGCGCCGGTGTGAGACGCGAACATGGTGACCGTGGCCGCGGTGCCGCCGCCGTACAGCAAGGTCGGCGCGATGGCTGCGATCGAAGGCACACCAGGCTCGAACCCGAACCGGCGGTCCACATCCGACGCCGAGTTGCCGGCGCGGTCGGTGACCGTGGCCTGGTAGTGGTAGTAGCCCGGATCGCCGCAACCGGCGTCGGGGAACGGCGCGTTGATCGGAAGCATGAACCGATCGGCACCAGGCGCGGGCTCGGCATTGAGCGCCCCATTGATGGCGATCACGCAGCCGGGCGGGTTGAGCGTGGTGCCAACGGTGGCCACCACCAGCGCCGTCGCGGTATCCAGACCAGCGTTGTTGTCGTTCACCTTCCAGTCAAGCCGCTGGGTGGTGGGAACCGCCTCGAGCAGCTGCTGCGCCAGCGTACTGGCGGGCGCGTACAGCGTCATACCAACCAGCAACGG
>DATCWE010000081.1:0-14333 GCA_036566495.1 Gemmatimonadales bacterium
GGCCGGTAGGGGCGATCTTGTGCACCGGCAACGGCCGCCGTAGCCACCAGCAGCGTCGAGGTAAGGGCGAGCAGGCGAAGCGGCACCAACATGGTCTATCCTCCGGTCCGGGGGTCTTTGAGGTAGGATGCTCGGATTCGAAGCTTGGTTGCAAACAGTTACATTCGAGGACCTCCAATGCCCGACACCGCCAAGCGGGGCGACGCCCTGCTCCACGACCCCAGCCTGAACAAGGGTACGGCCTTTACCGAGGCCGAGCGCGACGCGCTGGGCCTGCGGGGACTGCTGCCCCCGCGGATCCTGACTCTGGCCGAGCAGGCAGAGCGGATCCTGAGCAATTTCCACGGCCAGGGAACGCCGTTGGAGCAGTACATCTACCTCACCGGGCTGCAGGACCGGAACGAGACCCTGTTCTACCGCGTGCTGGTCGATCACCTCGCCATCATGATGCCGGTCATCTACACCCCGACCGTCGGCGAAGCCTGCCAGACGTTCGGTCACATCTTTCGCCGCCCGAGGGGTCTCTACGTCACCGCGAAAGATCGCGGGCGAATCCGTCAAATCCTGGGCAACTGGCCGGAGCCCGAGGTGCGCGTGATCGTCGTCACGGACGGGGAGCGTATTCTCGGTTTGGGCGATGTCGGCGCCAATGGGATGGGTATCCCGATCGGCAAGCTGTCGCTCTACACCGCCTGCGCCGGCATCCATCCGGCGGGGTGCCTTCCCATCGCGCTCGACGTCGGCACCGACAACAGCGCGCTTCGAGCGGATCCGCTCTACATCGGTGTCCCCCAACCGCGGGTGCGCGGCGCGGAGTACGCCGAGCTGCTGGACGAGTTCGTCTCGGCGGTTGAGGAAGTCTTTCCGGGCGTCCTGCTGCAGTTCGAAGATTTCGCCACCGAGAACGCGCTGGGGCTGCTGGCCCGCTATCGGGACCGGCTCTGCACCTTCAACGACGACGTGCAGGGAACGGCCGCGGTGGCGCTGGCGGGGCTCTACTCGGCGGCGCGCATCAGCGGGATTCCGCTCTCGGGACAGCGCATCCTGTTCCTCGGCGCGGGCGCCGCCGCCACCGGTATCGCGGATCTGCTGGTGGGCGCGATGCGCGCTGAGGGACAGTCCGAAAGCGAGGCCCGCGAGCGCTGCTGGTTTTTTGATTCCAAGGGGCTGGTGGTCAGAGCCCGCGGCGATCTCTCTCCCCACAAGCGCCCCTACGCGCATGACCATCTCCCCGAGACGTCATTGGTGGAGTCCATCCGCTCGTTGCGACCGACCGCGCTGCTCGGGCTTTCCACCCAGGGTGGCGCCTTTACAGGCCCGGTCCTTGAAGCCATGGCGGAGCTCAACCCGCGCCCCGTGATCTTCGCCCTCTCGAATCCGACCGCGAACTCGGAATGCACTGCGGAGGAGGCGTACCGGCATACCGGGGGGCGGGCGATCTTCGCGAGCGGGAGTCCTTTCGAACCGGTGGAGCTTGACGGCACGCGCTATACGCCCGGCCAGGGGAACAACGCCTACATTTTCCCGGGGCTCGGGCTCGGAGTGCTGGTCTCCCGGGCGCGCCGGATCACCGACCGGATGTTTCAGGTCGCGGCGCGCGCGCTGGCCAACACGGTTTCGGAGAATGCCCTCGCCGAAGGCAGGCTGTATCCGCCCCTGGAACAGATTCGCGCCGTTTCGGAGCTCATCGCCGCAGCGGTGGCCGAGGTTTGCTGGGACAGCGGATTGGCGGCGGCAGCGCGACCGGACGATCTCCCCGCGGCGGTACGCAGGCTGATGTGGGACCCCCAGTACCCGGACCTCCTTGGCTGAAGGGCGACGGCACGCCCGCACCGGGATTATCCTTTATTGATGCTGATCGCTTTCCCTCGCTGGAGGACAGCAACCGTGCTCCGCCCCTGTGCCGCTTTGCCCCTTGGACTCCTGCTCCTGACCGGCGGCTGCCTCAGCACCGATCCAAGCTCCGGAGGTCTCCCGCTCGACTTCGAATTCACCGTTCCGGATGGCGCCGCAGGCTGGCAGCCGGGAGCCGCGGATTATCCCGTCGGGAGCGAGGCAACCGTCGACATCGTCGCTGATCAACGCGCTCTGCCGGCCGAAGTTTCCACGCAGTTTCTCGGCCTGTACCAAAGCGGGACGAACGTGGGAAGCGATCTCTTCATCTTTTACAAGAAGTTCCTGACCGCCCCGCCGGGCACCTATAAGGTCACGGCACTGGTGCAATTCGTCAGCAACGCGCACGGAGAATGCAGCTCAGGCGTGGGTGTCGATGTCGTGATGAAGGCCGGAGCCTCGGCCGTCGAGCCGATCGCGGCGCCCGACGGGCAAAATGTGTATCGCATGAACATCGACAAGGGCACCCAGACAACCGGGGGCGACTTCATCCAGCTGCCCGATATCCGCAACGGGCTTGCCGGCTGTCCCGCCGTCGGAACCTTCGGTGCGCGCACTACGGCGCTGTTCCCGCAGCAGGAGGACCTCGTGGTGGGCGACGCGGGGGGATTCTGGGCTTTTTTCGCAACCCAGTCGAGCTTCGCCGGACGCCACGAGATCTACTTCACCCACCTTCGCCTGGTGCTCCTGAAGCTGTAGTCCGCAGGTTCCCCGCCTGCGATCCAGATCACGTTTCTGAAGTCGTGACGGGGGTCACCTCGCTCGCATAGCCGCTTCCCTACCTTGCCAGGTGAGGAGGAGCGGCCATGCGATACCGTCCGATCGTCGCTTTTGCGCAAATGTCTGCGCTCGTGGTATCCGGCCTCGCGGCCCAAGGTACCACTGCGCGCGTGCTGGTCGGGGGTGGCACCGCCACGGATTTGCGGGGCGTGCGGTCGGCCGCCTATTCCCTGGCACCCTCCCTGGTGCTGGCACCCGACCCCGAAGTCGCGCTCAGCATCGGCGCACGCGGGACCCGCTTCAACGGTGGCGAGTGGTCGCTGGCCGGCAGCGGCGCCTTCGCATTGCGACGGCGACTCGGGGCGGGTTTGAGCCTGAGGCTGAACGGCAGCGGCGACGCCGTGCGCACCTCCTACCACGCGACCTACCTCTCCGCCGACGGCATCCCGTCTGTGGAGTGGCGTCGCGGTGCATTCTCCCTGTGGGCTGGAGCGCACGCCGCCACCGCGCGGACGACGTCCGAGTCCTTCGTCGCTCATCCCACGCTGGTTCCCGGGACGGGCAGGCTCTCCCGCTCGGTCCTAGGGCCGGCCTTCGGCGGCACACTGCAGCTGGCCGGGCTCGAGGGCCGCAGCGCCGGTCTGAGCTACCGGGAGGAGCACAGTCGGCCGGAGGGCGTGCCGGTCGTCGACCGGACCGCTGGCCTCAACCTTTCGCAAGGCCTTCTGACGCTCAACGCTTCCATCGGCCGACGCTTCGCCGCGGATGAAAGCAGGATGTTCGGAGGCGGGCGACTCGCTCTCGCGGTCACTCCTGCCGTCGCACTGATCGGCGCGGCGGAGAGCTACCCCTCCAATCGGCTGACGGGAACCCCGGGTGGCCGCGCGTTCACGGCCGGCTTGTCCCTGAGTCTCGGCGGACCCCGCGGGTTGCGACCGCTGCCTCAGCCGGCAGGGGTGCCGCGCGCGCCCGCCGGGGCAACCAGGCTGGCGCTAGCCGCACCGGAAGCGAGCCGGGTCGAAGTGGCCGGCGACTGGAATGGCTGGCAGCCGGTGGCGCTGACACGCAGCACCAACGGGGTATGGTACGCCGACCTCCCGATTCTGCCGGGGGTTTACCGCTACGCCTACCGCATCGACAGCAAAACCTGGGAAGTTCCCAAGGGAGTTGCCGCCGTCAACGACGGATTCGGCGGCAGGTCCGCCTGGCTCACCGTGCGTGAGTCCGGACGGACGGCAGCACAATCCGCCAACCGTAAGGAGGCACCATGAGAAGGACCACCATCGCCCTCATCCTGGCCTGCGCGCCTGGTTACCTGGCCGCGCAGACCGGGCCTGCGGGTCAATCCGAGAGCAGACCGGCGAGTCCGGCCCAATCAGCTTCCGGCTTCTCCGCGGAAGCGCGGGTCCGGCTCGAGGCGATGTTTCGCGTCGCCCGGGAGAAAAACCTCCCGACCGAGCCCATGGCCGACCGGATGGCTGAGGGTCAGGCCAAGGGCGCGAGTGAGGCGCAGATCGTCGCGGCGACCCAGCAGGTCGCCGGCCAGCTGGCCGCCTCGCACGACGCTCTGGTTCGGGCGGGTCGCGCGCAGCCGAGCGACGCCGAAGTCGAGCGGGGCGCCCAGCTGATCGCGCGGGGGGCCAGCAGCGCGCAGCTCGAGGCGCTGGTACAGCAAAACCAGTCGGAGCATCGGCTGGAGGTGGCCTTCCAGGTGCTGAGCGATCTGGCCGCGCGAGGGATTCCGGTGGATCGTGCTCTGGCGGTAGTGGGGGCGGAGCTCAATGGTTCCGCCAGCGCGCAGGCCGGCCGACCTGTAACCGGCAGCAGCGAGTCTCCTGCTGCCGGCATCGCGGGGACGCTCACCAGTCGAGTGGGAGTGGGTCTGACCCGCAAGCCATAGCAGGCGGAAGGAATGCGTGGAACGCCGGCGCCCCGTCCCCGTTCGCGGGGGCGGGGCGTCTGGCTACTCGGCCTGAACCGCGAGTATCTTCAGCCCTCCGCTGACCCCGCTCAAAGGAATCGCCGTGTCACGCTCGCATCCCGCTCTCGCGCTGCTCGCACTCGTCGCCGTCAGTGGCTCCAGTGCCGCCCAGCCAGCGGTACCCGATTCCCTGCTCAGCCAGCTCAAATACCGTTACATCGGCCCGGAAGGCAACCGGGTCTCCGCGGTCGCCGGCGTCCCGGGCGACCCGCGCGTCTATTACGCCGGTGCCGCCTCGGGCGGATTGTTCAAGTCGAGCGACGGCGGCATCCACTGGCAGCCGGTGTTCGACGATCAGCCGGTGGCTTCGATCGGTGCGATTGCCGTGGCGCCTTCCGACCCCAATGTGGTCTGGGTGGGCACCGGCGAGCCGTTCATCCGGAGTCACATCTCGCTGGGTTGGGGAGTGTACAAGTCCACCGACGCCGGCAAGAGCTGGAGCAAGATGGGGCTCGACAACACCGGCCGGATCGCCCGAATCGTGATCGACCCCCGCAATCCCGAGGTGGTTTTCATCGCGGCACTGGGACACGCGTACGGGCCCCAGCCGGAGCGCGGGGTGTACCGCAGCAGCGATGGGGGCAAGAGCTGGGAGCGGGTGCTCTTCGTGAACGACAGCAGCGGTGCGGTCGACCTGGTGATGGATCCCTCCAACCCCCGCATTCTCTTCGCGGCCACCTGGCAGGTGGAGATCCACACCTGGGGGCGGGAGAGCGGCGGCGCGGGGAGCGGGATCTGGAAGAGCAGCGACGGAGGCACGACCTGGAAGCGGCTTGCCGGGCATGAGCTGCCTGAAACGCCGATGGGCCGCATCGGACTGGGGATCGCGCGCAGCAACCCCAGCCGGGTCTACGCGCTGATCGAAACCGGAGATGGGGTGCCGATTCACGGCAAGGACGCAGGCAAGGGAGAGCTCTGGCGCTCGGACGACGGCGGCGACAGCTGGGAAATGGTGAGCACCGACCGCCAGCTGGCCGGCCGGACCCAGTACTACACCCGCATGGCCGTGTCGCCCGACAACGAGAACGAGGCCTACTTCGCTTCGGCCTACTGGAGCAAGACGCTTGATGGCGGCAAGACCACCATCGATCCGCCCAATGCCGAGATCCCCGGCGGGGACCACCACGACATCTGGATCGACCCCACCGATGCCAGCCGCCTCGCCGTCGGGCACGATGGCGGGATTTCCATTTCGATCAACCGCGCCAAGAGCTGGCTGCAGATCCAGCTGCCCATCGGCCAGATGTATCACGTAACGGTGGACAACCGGATCCCCTATTTCGTCTACGGCAACCGGCAGGACGGACCCTCCACGATGGGGCCGAGCAACAGCCGGCTCGGCAGCGGAGAAGGGAGCATCCCCCGCGGGTTATTCCACTCGGTCTCCGGCGGTGAGAGCGGCTGGGCGACTCCCGATCCCGAAGATCCCAACATCGTGTGGTCGAGCGCGTCGGGCTGGGGAGCGGCGGGCGGCGTGGTAACCCGCTACGACGTTCGCACCGGAATGGCCCGGAACGTCGAGGTCTGGCCCGACGCCCCGATGGGCTCGCCCGCGGCCAACCTCAAGTACCGCTTCGTGTGGAATTTTCCCCTCACCATCTCGCCCCACGACCACAACAAGGTGTACGTCGGCAGCCAGTACATCCACGTGACCACCGACGGCGGCCAGACCTGGAAGCTGATCAGTCCCGACCTCACGCGGAACGACAAGAGCCGCCAGGGCATCTCGGGGGGGCTCACGCCCGATAACATCGGCGTGGAGTACGCCGGGGTCGTGTTCTCGATCGCGGAGTCCCGGCTCAAGCCGGGGCTGATCTGGTCGGGCAGCAACGACGGCCTGGTCCAGCTCAGCCGGGACGGGGGAACCACCTGGACCAACCTTTCGGGCAACCTGCCCGGGATGCCCCCCTGGGGAACCATCAGCAGCATCGTGCCCTCGCGCTTCGATACCGCCACCGCCTACCTCACGGTGGACGGGCACCAGGTCAACAACCGCGACCCCTGGGTGTACAAGACCACGGATTACGGCAAGAGCTGGCGGCTGATCGTAAGCGGCCTGGCCAAGACTCCGCTGAGCTATGCGCACGTCGTTCAAGAGGATCCGGTCCGCCGCGGGCTGTTGTATCTGGGCACGGAAGGCGGCCTCTTCGTGTCCTTCGACGACGGGGGCAGCTGGCAGCCCCTGCAGAGCAATCTGCCCCACGCTCCGGTCTACGGCATCGTGGTGCAGGAGCACTTCCACGACCTGGTGGTCGCGACCTACGGCCGCGGCTTCTGGATCCTCGACGACATCACGCCCCTGCGGGAGCTGGCTCCTCCCATCACCGCCAGGACGGCGCATCTGTTCGTCCCCCGCGCGGCGTATCGATTCCGCGGCGTCGAGGGGCCCTTCGCACCCTGGTACGATCCCTCCGCAGGACAGAATCCGAGCTACGGCGCCGTGCTGCACTACTGGCTCAAGACGGAATCGAAGGACAGCGCCGCCTTCAGCATCGCCGACGCCAGCGGTGCGATCGTGCGGACCTTCAAGGGACCGGCCAAGGCCGGCCTCAATCGGATCTGGTGGGACCTGCGCTTCGAGCAGTCCAAGGAAGCCAAACTGCGGACCGCACCGGCGTCGGCACCCGAGCTGCGGGTCCCCACCGAAGGCCGCAATGCCCCCGATGGAGTGCGGCTGGCAGTCCTCGCGCCGCCGGGGACCTACACGGTCAAGCTCTCCGCACAGGGCCAGGAGCTCTCGCAACGGCTCGAGGTGCGCAAGGATCCGGCCTCGGAGGGAAGCGAGGCGGACATCCGGGCGCAGACCGCTTTGCTCCAGGATGTGCGCACTGACTTGGACACGGTGGTCGGTATGATCAACAGCATCGAAGGGACCCGCAGCCAGCTGATCGCACTGCGCAACACGCTGGCCGCGGACACCGCGATGACGGGGATCCGGGGTGACGCCGACTCGCTTGAGCAGAAACTGATCGCGGCGGAGGAGGAGCTGACCCAGCTCAAGCTTACCGGGCGCGGCCAGGATGACGTGCGCTACCCGATGAAGCTGATGGCGCGGCTGGGTTGGCTCGCGGACGGTGTCGGCGTCTCCGATTTTGCGCCCACGCAGCAACAGCGGGAGGTCCAGCAGCTGCTCCGTGCCGAGGTGCACGGGGCGCGTTCCCGGCTCGACGCGCTGCTGAAGCAAGCAGTGGCGGGCTTCAACGAGAAGCTGCGCCAGCGCAATGTGGCCAACATCATTGTGGTGAAGAGCTGACGACCCGGCCGACAGCTCACCGCCGACAGCATCTGATGCGCCGGTTCGGTCTCGCGGTCGTTCTCTCCCTGTGGGCGCCGATCGCGCTCGCCCAGGCGGTGCCGTTCCGCCTCGAAGAGACCACCATCACCGATATCCATGCTGCGATGCTGGCGGGGAAGCTCAGCTGTCGCAGCCTCGTCGATGGCTATCTCCGCCGGATCGAGGCCTACGACAAGCGTGGTCCGGCCATCAATGCGCTGGTGGTCCTCAATCCCGCGGCGCGCACGATCGCGGACTCGCTGGACCGCCGCTGGCGCACCGAGCGCCGCCTGGTCGGTCCCCTGCACTGCATCCCCATGGCCGTGAAGGACAACTTCGAGACGGTCGAGCTCCCGACTACGGCGGGTTCCCTCTCGCTCAAAGGATTTGTCTCCGCTCGGGACGCGTTCCAGGTCAAGCGGATCCGCGAGGCGGGAGCGATCGTGCTGGCCAAATCCAACATGGCCGAGTTCGCCTTCAGTCCCTTCGAGACGGTGAACTCGATCCTCCCGGGGTACACCAAGAATCCGTACGCGCTCGACCGAGTCACCGCGGGCTCGAGCGGCGGAACGGCCGCAGCCGTCGCGGCCAACCTGGCAGAGTCGGGCCTCGGCACCGACACCGGCAATTCGATCCGCGGGCCCTCGGCGCATAACGCGCTGGTCGGCATCCGTTCGACGATGGGTCTGACCAGCCGGGCCGGCGTGGTCCCGCTGAATCTGGGCGCGGACATCGCCGGTCCGATGGCGCGCAGCGTGGCGGACGCGGTCGCGGTGTTCCAGGTCGTGGTGGGCGAAGACCCCGCGGACCCGGTGACCGCCGCAAGCCACGACCGGCCCCCGGAAGACTACCGGACGGCGCTGCGCATCGACGGCCTCCGGGGCGCTCGGATCGGCGTGCTGCATCAGGCGTACGACACCCCCACGGCGGATCCGGAAGTCCTGCAGGTGTTTCGCCGGGCCCTCGACGACCTTCGCAAGGCCGGCGCCGAGCTGATCGACTCGGCTGCCGTGGACAGCCTGGACGCGTGGCGCCGGGCGCAAACCGGCAGTTGTGCCCCATTCAAATGGGACCTCAACGCCTGGCTGGCCGGGCAGGGCGATCGCGTGCCGGTGAAGAGTCTCGAGGAGATCATCCGTTCGCGGCGCTTTCATCCCTCGATCGAGGGCCGGCTGCAGTCGTCCCAGGCGGCGGAGCTAGCGCCGGACCAGAATCCGGGGTGCAAGAGCCGGGAGGAATTCCGCGCCAGGCTGCGAAGCGGCGTGCTTCGCCTGCTGGATTCGCTGCGGCTCGACGCGCTGGTCTACCCCACCTGGAGTAACCCGCCGCGGCTGATCGGCGACCTCAACACTCCTGCCGGGGACAACAGCCAGCTGTTCTCGCCCAGCACGGGGTTCCCGGCGCTGACGGTCCCGATGGGGTACACCCGCGACGGGAGCCTGCCGGCCGGGCTGCAGTTCTTCGGCCGCCCCTGGAGCGAGAGCACGCTGATCCGCCTCGCGTATGCGTACGAGCAGGCCACCCGGCACCGGCACCCGCCCGCGAGCGTGCCCCCGCTGCGGTGAGCTGGCTCGCCGCGCTTGCGCTGCTCTGCTTCGCGGCCAACTCCATCCTGGCTCGGCTTGCGCTGCGCACCGGACACGTCGACGCGGCGTCCTTCACGGCCATCCGCCTGGCCGCGGGTGCCCTGGCTCTCTGGCTGTTGCTGCGCGCCCGCACCAAGAACGGGGATTCCGGGCGCCCCGGGCGCTGGACGGCGGCGCTGCTGCTCTTCCTGTACGCCGCGCCCTTCTCGTTTGCCTATCTCAGCCTTTCCGCCGCGACCGGCGCCTTGATTCTCTTCGGCGCCGTCCAGCTCACCATGATCGGCTCCGGGCTCCGCGCCGGCGAGCGGCCGAAGCCCCGCGAGTGGGTAGGACTGGCGGCTGCTCTGGGTGGCCTGCTCTACCTCAACCTTCCCGGGCTCAGCGCCCCCGCGCCGCTCGGCGCCGCGCTCATGGCATTGGCCGGGGTAAGCTGGGGCCTCTATTCCCTGCGAGGACGCCAGGCGGTCGACGCGCTGGCGCAAACCGCCGAGAGCTTCCTGCTGGCCACTCCGTTCGGTCTGGCCTTGGCCGTTGTCTCGTTTCCGCACGCGCAGCTCAGCCCGCCGGGCGTGTTATGCGCCGTGGCCTCCGGCGCGCTCGCGTCGGGCGGCGGCTATGCCGCCTGGTACGCGGTGCTCCCTCGGCTCAGCGCGACCCGGGCGGGGACCATTCAGCTGGCGGTTCCCGTGGTCGCGGCGCTGGCGGGAGTGATCGTGCTGGGCGAGCCCTTGTCCCTCCGCCTGGTGCTCTCGGCCATTGCGATTCTGGGTGGGGTGGGACTGGCCATCTCCGCGAAGGCGGTTGCTCCCCGCCCTTGACGCCACCCGATCCGGCCGTAGCGTTCAGCACCCTGGCGGCCCGCAGTCCTCCTACATCGCAGGGAGGTGCGTATGACGACTCCTCGGTGCCATGCTCGACCCCTCTGGTTGCTCCTTGGCGTTCTCCTCCTGCTCTCTCCTCCCCTGCTGCTCGGCCAAGGCGTCACGACCTCAGCGCTCAACGGGCTGATATCCAGCGAGCAGGGTCCTCCTATCGTCCAGGCCAATGTGGTGGCGGTCCACGTGCCGAGCGGGACCACGTACCGAGCCTTGGCGCGCGCAGGCGGTGCCTATAGCATCCCCAACATGCGGGTCGGCGGCCCCTACCGTGTGACGGTCACCTATATCGGATATCAGCCCAAGACCGAGGAAGCCGTTTTTCTGAGCCTGGGCCAATCCTTCCGGCTCGACTTCCGGCTCAAGCCGCAGGCGGTCCAGCTCGCTGGTCTCGAGGTGACGGCGACTCAGGACCTGGTCCTCAATGCCGGACGCACCGGGGCCGCGACCTTCATCGACCCGACCAAGGTGACCCTGCTGCCCTCCATCAAGCGGAGCACGCGGGATCTGATCAGGCTGGACCCGCGCAGCGACGGCAACTTCAGCTTCGCGGGCCGCAACTGGCTCTACAACAACATTTCGCTGGACGGTTCTTACTTCAACAACCCCTACGGCCTGGATGACCCCGCTCCGGGTGGCCAGACCAGCGCCGAACCGGTGCCTTACGACGCGGTCGAGCAGGTGCAGGTCTCGATCGCGCCGTTCGACGTGCGGGAGGGCGGCTTTACCGGCGCGAACATCAACACCGTCACCAAGAGCGGGACCAACGCGTTTCGGACGTCGCTCTACTCGTTCTACCGCAACGACGCCTTGGAGGGGAACTCGGTACGAGGCTCTCCGGTGGTGGCGAATCCGGACCTCAAATACCTGCAGTCCGGCTTCGCGGTCAGCGGGCCGATCCAGCGCAACAAGCTCTTCTTCTACCTCAATGCCGAGCTGGAGCGTACCGACGATCCCGGCACCAACTTCGCGGCCTCCCACGGGACCACGGGGTTCGGCATCTCGCGGGTGCAGTCCTCGGTGATGGACGCCATCCGGCAACGCATGATCGACCAGTACGACTACGACCCCGGGGTGTACGAGGGATACAAATTCAATACCGACAACAACAAGGTGCTGGCCAAGCTGGACTGGAACATCAACGGGAGCAACAGCCTGACCTTCCGGTGGAACTACCTCGACGCCAAACGGGAGCAGGGTCCCCATCCCTTCGTCCTGAGCGTCAACAACACCGGGCGCGGGCCCAACGCCAGCAGCCTGCCGTTCTACAAGTCGGGCTATGCGATCAATAACCACCTCAATTCATTTGCCCTCGAGCTGAATAGCCGCTCCACCCGCTTCGCCAACCGCTTCTTTGCCAGCTACAACCGCTTCCGGGATTTCCGCACCCCGTTCAGCGAGGATTTCCCGACCATCGAAATCGGCGAAGCGGGGGTCACCTACACGACGCTGGGAGAGGAGCCCTTCTCCATCAACAACGTGCTGGATCAGGACGTGTACCAGATCACCAACAATTTCACCCTCTTTCGGGGCAAGCATTCCCTCACGTTCGGGGCCAATTTTGAACAATTCAAGTTCTTCAATTCGTTCAACCTCTTCCGGCACGGACTCTTCCAGGTCCCTTACTTCGTCCCGGGTGCTCACGGGTCCACATTCTTCACGCTACAGGACTTTTTCGATGCAACCGCGCCGGGGCCCAACCAGATCGACTTCCGCTCCTTTATCGGTACCGGGCCCTATAAGGGCGAGAACATCTCGCTGGGACAATTCTCGCTCTATGCTCAGGACGAGCTACCGGTTTCGTCACGATTCAATATGACCTTCGGAGCCCGGGTGGACCTGCCGACCTATTTCACCGACCCGGTCGACAACGACTACGTCCGCGGGCTGACCGCCCTGGACGAAAACCGGAATCCTGAGGTGGTGGACCAGAGCAAGCTGCCAGGGACCAAGGCCCTCTTCTCGCCCCGCGTCGGGTTCAACTGGAATGCAGCAGGAGCGCGGCGGACCCAGATTCGCGGCGGCACCGGCATCTTCACCGGGCGGGTGCCTTTTGTCTGGGTGGGCAACGTGATCTCCAACCCCGGCGCGAACCCGAACTTGTATCCGCAAGGACCGGTGATCACCACCCATCCCAACACCACGCTGGCCCAGTCGTTCTACATCAACGCCATGGATCCGGATTTCAAGTTCCCCCAGAGCTGGACCACGGATCTCGCGATCGACCAGCAGCTTCCCGGCGGCGCGCTGGGCACGCTCGAGGTGATCTACGGCAAGGACCTCAACAGCGTGTTCATGCGCAACGCCAATCTCAAGGCGCCCGTGCGTACGCTGCCCGACGGCAGGCCCTACTTCGGCGGGGCCGGCAATAACGAGCTCAACAACCTGGGCGGAGGAGAGATCGACGTCATCGACACCAAGAACCAGGGCCACTCGTTCAACGTGACGGCGCAGCTCCGCAAAGAGTTCGGGGCGCTCAACACCTCGCTGGGCTACAGCTTTACCGACGCCAAGAACAACCTGAAGTCGACCGAGATCGCGAGCGTGCTGTGGGAGAACCAGCCGGTGCAGGGCGATCCCAACAATCCGGAGCTGAGCTGGTCCGAGTTCGGCCAGCGGCACCGGATCATCGGCACCGCCACCTGGGCCCATTCCTGGTCGGAACGCTTCAAGACCTCCCTCGGGATGTTCTTCGAGGTCGCCCAGGGCAACCGCTTTGCGGGGGCTGGCGGCAACCGCTATTCGTTCATCTACGCCGGTGATGTGAACGGCGACGGGCAGGGTGGCAACGACCTTATCTATATCCCGCGCGACCCCAGCGACATTATTCTGCTGGAGATACCGGCCACGGCAACCACGCCCGCGGTGCCGGTCGCCCAGCAATCCGCCGCGCTGGAAGCATTCATCTCGCAGGACAAGTATCTCAGCTCCCACCGGGGGCAGATTGCCGAGCGGTTCGGCGAGATCAATCCCTGGTACAGCAACATCGACCTGCGGCTGCTGCAGGACCTCTCCTTCGGGGCCGGGCGGCACAACTTCCAGCTCAGCATCGACGTCCTCAACTTCGCCAACCTGCTCAAGTCGAGCTGGGGGGTGCGCAAGGTGGCGGACCCCAGCGCCACTTCTCCGCTGCAGCTGGACCAGGACAACCCGTTCTCCCCGACCGGGGTACCCCAGTTCAATTTCGTCGGGCCCGCTAAGACCTTCATCGACGATCCCAGCCTCTTCTCGCGCTGGAGGGCCCAGATCGGCCTCCGGTATTTCCTGTACTAGCAAACACTCACCTCGACGAACCAGGCTCCGGCTTCCCGGAGCCTGGTTCGTTTCGGGGCATTGACGAAGTGGACCTGCGCCGTGCAGCTGACGAGGCAGGTCCGTCCCGCCGAGCGGTTTGTACGCCATTAGCCCGCCGCCCGAAACATGTGTCGTCCGTCCGTCCGATAACGTCAGGCTATTGGCAGGCTCAGCATGCTCACACGGAGGCATTCATGGCGGGACCGCTGGCGGAAGGCCGTCCAGCCCAACGCGTCGCGTTGCGACGCGTGCGCATCGGCGGATTCGACTTTACCGAGGGCATCCACCCGGCCGACAGCTTCATTCCGTGGCACTCGCATCCGCATCCGACGATCTGTTTCGTGCTGGACGGGACCTTCACGGAGATCTCCGCCGGAAACACGGTCGACTGCGGGCCGGCCACCGTAAAGTTCATGCCCGCAGGCGAGCGCCACTGCGACCGTTTCGACCGGGGAGCGGCGCGCGGCCTGCTGGTCGAGATCGACGGCGGGGAAGTCGCATCCTTACGGCCCTACGCCGCGGTGCTGGACCACCGGACCCACTACTACGGGGGAGAAGTCGCCGGGCTGGCGTTTCGCCTGCATCGCGAACTCTACCGCATGGATGACGCGGCGCCCCTGGCTGTCGAAGGGCTCATGCTCGAGCTGGTCGCCCTCGCATCGCGGCGCACCGGCGAGACCGCCATGTACCGGACCGCGCGCTGGCTCACG
>DATCWE010000150.1:0-5287 GCA_036566495.1 Gemmatimonadales bacterium
CGGGCGCGAGGACCCCGGGCGCGCCGGGCTCGCCGGCTGCTGCTGACAGGAGCCCTGGCGGCCGTCCTGGCGGGTATCGGGATCACGCTCCGGATCCAGGCGACCAGAGAGTTGGAGCTCGCTCGGGGCGTGATGGCGGTCAAGAGTCCCACCGCGTTTCTGCTGATAACGCCCGACAACTCCTTGCTCGATTCCATTCCCCGGTTCGGCCGATCCGTGCCCGGGTCACCGCTCCGCGCACTCGATCCCGGCGGTCCGCTGGGCCCGCCCCTTGAGAGGAGTCCCCGCATATGAAACGATTATTGACGTCCCTGCTGCTCTCCGCCGCAAGCTCGATCGTCTCCGCGAGCGCGCAAGTCCCGATCCCAGCGGGGCGACCAGGAGAGGATCCGCTCACCCGGCTCTTCTTTCCGCCGGAGCTGGTGCTGCAACAAGCCCAGGCGATCGCGCTGCAACCGGGGCAGCGCACCACGATCATCAATGCGGTCAAAGCCGCCCAGGGCGACTTACTCGACCTGCAGGTGCAGATGTCGGACCGGAGTCAGGAGCTGATGAAGCTGCTCGGCGCCGGCCCGCTGATCGTGGTCGACGGGAAAACGATCAATCCACCGGAGCGCCTGGACGAGGCCGCCGTGCTGGCCCAGGTGGATCGGGTCCTGGCGGTGGAGCGCGACGTGAAGCGGAGGCAGCTGCAGCTCCTGATCCGGATCCGCAACGCGCTGACCCGAGAGCAACAGGAGCAGCTGACCAGGGTTCGCCAGGCGCAGGAGCTGCAGAAGCGGCAGCCGGATCAGGAGCTCAGGTGATCCTGAACGCAGGCGATCAGGCGGGGCCGAGCCTGATCCAGTCGATATCGACATGCGCGGGGCGCGTCGCAACCCACAGCACTGCCTCGGCGACATCGTCGACCCGCAGCATCTTCGCTCGTGGGACGAACCCCGGTTTGTGATCCGGATCCACCGGATCCCAGGCCGGCGTGTCGGTCGGGCCCGGGCTCACCAGGGTGCAGAGCACTCCGCTGCCGCGATACTCCTCGCGGAGTACCTCGTGCAGCCCGCGCAGCCCGTACTTGCTCGCCGAATACGCTGCGTTCCCGGGGAAGGCCCGATGATCCGCGATGCTGCCGAGGTTGATCAGCCGCCCGTGGCCGCGGGCGCGCATGCCGGGCAGGAAGGCCCGCGCCACCTGGAACGCCGCCTGGAGATTGGAGGAGAGCTGCACCCCGAAGTCGTCCGGCGAGGTGGCCTCGAGGGGACGCAGCAGGAACACCCCGGCGCTGTGGACCACCAGATCGGGGTCGCCGAACGCGGCGCGGGTTACCTCGACCAGCTCGGCGACCTGCGCGGGGTCGGTGAGGTCTCCCGGCACGTCGAGGCGGGCGCCGTCGCGGAACTGCTTCAGGCTGCGGGCCGAGCGCACCACCCGCGCCCGCTCGCGGACCAGCGCGTCCGCGATCGCCAGTCCAATGCCCCGCGAGGCGCCGGTGACGACGGCGATCTGCCCCGCGAGCCGGCTCACTCGAGCGGACGCCCGGCGGCCACCAAACGGAGAAACTCCGAGCGGGTGCGTGGATCCGTGCGGAAGATCCCGCGCACCGCGCTGGTCACGGTGCGGGAGTTCTGCTTCTCCACTCCGCGCATCATCATGCAGAGATGCGCCGCCTCGATGACCACGCCGACGCCCTGCGGCTCCAACACCTCCATCACCGCGTCGGCGACCTGATCGGTGAGCCGCTCCTGCACCTGCAGGCGCCGGGCGAACATCTCCACGATGCGGGGGAGCTTGGAGAGCCCGATCAGGCGGCCGTCGGGGATATAGGCCACGTGGGCCCGCCCGAAGAAGGGCAGCAGATGGTGCTCGCACAGCGAGTACAGCTCGATGTCGCGCACCAGGATCATTTCGTCGTGCTTCTCCTCGAATACCCCGCTGCCCACCACATCCTTGACCGACATCTCGTAGCCGCGGGTGAGCCAGTGCAGGGCCTGGTGGACCCGCTCGGGCGTCCGCTTGAGCGCGGGCCGCTCGGGATCCTCGCCGATCGCCTCGAGAATGCGGGTGATCTGGCCCCGGATATCGGGGCGCTCCGAGCCTTTAGCGGCCATCGTAGTCCACGTAGTTGCGGGGAGTCTCCCACAGCCGGAGCCGGGCCAGCCGGCCGGCGGGAATCCGCGGCGCCAGCTGCTCCCAGCAGTACACCGCAATGTTCTCGGCGGACGGCAGCCGGTCGCGGAACCAGGGTACGTCGAGATTGAGGTTCTTATGGTCGAGCCCGGACAGGATATGCTGCTCGGCGAGCTGCTTCAACACCGCCACGTCCACGACGTAGCCCGTATCGGGGTCAATCTCGCCCTCGACCATGATGTCGAGCTCGTAGTTATGGCCGTGATAATTGGGATTGTTGCAGGGACCGAAGGTCTCCCGGTTCCATTCCGCGGAATGGGCCGGGTTGTGGAGCCGGTGCGCGGCGTTGAAGTGAACTCGACGGGCGACCACGCACTGCGGCATGCGGAACCTGTGGGGTGTCGGTTGGCGGCCGGGATATTTACTGAAGCCCTAAGAAGATATGTGGCGCCCTCGCCCTAGCGTCTGCCTACCCCCGAGGGGCGTGACATCGGCCAAAGTATCTGGGCCCTTCCAAGGACTGTTGGCTCAGTAACGTGTCTCCCAGCCGTCACCCGACATGGCTATAATAGGGAAAGCGAGATACCACGTCAACGGCGAGGAATCGCGCATGGCGGGCAACTTGATCGCGTCGCTTGCGTGCCTGGCCCTCTGGGTGACGTTCACCTTCGTGCGGCCCTTCGGATTGGGCATCATCCACATCCTGTGGGCCGCGAGCGTGGTGTTCTTCATCCGCTGGTGGGCGCTGCAGAGTGGTAACCGCTTGCCGGTGAGCGGTACCCGGGTATCCTGAGGCCGCCATGAAACTCGCTCACTGGGTGCCCCTGGCTCTGCTGACGCTGCCGGGTGTCGCGGCGGGGCAGGCTGCTCCGGAGGGCTCGGTGCGCACGCAGCGTGAGTTGTGGAGGGACGTCACCAGAAACTTCGCTCAGGCTGCCATGGAGGTCCCTGAATCGCTCTATGCCTTCAGGCCCGCCCCCACGGTGCGGACCTTCGGCGAGATCGTGGGACACGTGGCCGGCTCGCAGTACAACATGTGCGGCGTCGCACTCGGCGAGGCGCCCCGCCCCGAGGATGCGGTCGAGCGAACCAAGTCCAGCAAGTCCGACCTCGTGGCGGCATTGCAGGCCTCGAGCGCGTTCTGCGAGCGGGCCTATGCCCAATCGGAGGCGGCGACGCAGCGCCAGGCCGAGCTGTTCGGTCGCAGCCGGACCCGCTTGTCGATTCTCGGGCTCAACGCCATCCACAACGCGGAACACTACGGGAATCTGGTCACCTATATGCGCATCAACGGGCTGGTGCCGCCGTCGAGTCGCCCGGCGCCGCAGTAGAGAGCTGCTCCCCGCTTCAAATCTCCCAGTTGGAAAAGAGAATTCCTTCCCCGGTGGGCGGGGTCTCCCTTCTTCCGTCGAGGGTCATCCGGAGGTCGGTCCAGTGCACCCGGTAGCCGGCATCCAGGAGCGCGCCGTACGCTGCGCGGTAGGCCGTCTGGCAGCGAATCGCGATGCGGTGCGCCTTGGCGCCGCGCGCGGCGGTCTCCAGCGTCTCGAGCAGCAACCTGAACGCGTGCAAGCTGCGCGCGGCGAGCTTCAGCACCCTGAGCTCATCGGCCGGCCGCCCTTCGGCGAGCGGTGCCGAGTGCCACAGCGCGAATGCCGCAACGCTGCCGCGCTCGCTGAGCAGCGTCAGGTCGCCCAGGCCACCCTCCAGCGTGAGCCCGATCTCCCGGGAAAAGTCCACTCCCGGCGCCAGCGCCTCGACCAGTGCCTGGCAGGCCTGAATGCCGCTCTCTCGCGGCGCAGCAGGAGCGGCGGCACGGCGGCCGTCCAGCTCGCGCGAAAGGCTGACCGTCAGGTGCTCGGGACGAAAGCCCAGCCGAGAGTAGAAGCCGATATTCTCAACCGTGCGGGGCATGGTCTCGAGACCGATCACCCTAACCCCGGCCTGCTCCAGCCGTTCGATGCCGGTGCGCACGATCAGCCCGCCGATCCCCTCGCCCTGGCGGGCGGGCCGCACCGCCAGCGGGCCCATCCACCCCTCGGCGCCGGACTGGTGCACCAGGTTGAACGCGATGATCTCGTCGTTGGTGTCCCGCCAGAGCAGGGCGCCCTCGCCCGCCGCGGCGATCGAGAAACGCCAGATCGCCGGGTTGAGCATCGGCACCCGCACTCCGCTCATCCCGTCGCGCTGGTAGCGGTCGGTAAACGCCTCGGAGAAGACCCGGTTGATCCGCTCGATGTCGTCCGCCGTCGCGGCGACCGGCCCGCGCACCCGCTCACGCGGCGGCATCGCGCTGCTCCAGAACGGCGCGGGCCACTCGCTGCTCCACGTCGTAGCTCAAGCGGATCACGCGGTCGAAGCCTTCGCGCACCGACTCGATGTGGGTGATGAGGATGACTTGCGGGAAGCGGTCGCTCAGCCGGCGCAGCAGCTCCACCACGGCCGCGCGGCGCTCCTCGTCGAGCGAGCCGAACACCTCGTCGAGCACCAGCAGCGAAAGCGGCTGTCCCGCGCGCTCCGCGATCATCTGGCTGATGGCGAGGCGCAGCGCGAGGTTGGCGACGTCTTCCTCGCCCCCTGAGATGACCGGCTTGGGCTCGCCGTCCTCGATGATGGTGGCGACGTAGTCCTCGTTCAGCTCCAGATCGTCATAGCGCCCCGCGGTCAGGTCGCGCAGGAATTCCGAGGCCAGCTCGGAGAGGTCGGGCCGCAGCGCGTTGTTGAGCTCGGTGCGCAGGTCGCCCAGGGCGCGATCCAGCTCGTGCTGCAGCAGCACCTCGTCGCTCAGGCGCTGCACCTCGGCCGCGCGCCGCTCGCGCTCTTCCTTCCGCCGCACGATCTCCGCATTCTGGCCCAGCGCGGCGGTCAGCTCGCCGGCGGCGCGGGCCTTCCCCACCTCGGCCTGCTGCACTGCGCGCTCCGCTTCCTTGATCTGGGCGCGCAGCTGCTCGAAGCGCTCCGCCGACCACCCTAACCCCGCCAGCTGCTCGCGCAGCTCGCGGGCGCGCGTTTCGCGCTGGGAAAGCTCCTGCTCCGCGAGCTGGGCGCGCGGGATCAGCTCCTGGGCGCGAGCGGCGGCCGCGCGCAGCCGTTCCGCCTCCAGCGCGAGCGGCTCCAGCCTGACAATGACCCGCTTGACCTCGGCGTGGCGCGCCTCGTCGTAGCG
>DATCWE010000251.1:0-17599 GCA_036566495.1 Gemmatimonadales bacterium
CCCGGGCTGTTGCGCGCTGTGCGTCGCATCGAAAATCACCGGGGCCCCGGTGGCCTCGCGCAGCCGGGCGATCCCGCGGAAGTCCACCACCAGGTCGCCGTACCCGAAGAAGGTGCCCCGCTCGGTCACCGCGACGTCCCGGGCGCCGCCGGCGCGCAGCTTCTCGACCGCGCCGCGCATCGCCTCCGGCGCCAGCCACTGGCCCTTCTTGACGTTCACCGGCTTGCCCGTTTGACCGCACGCCAGCAGCAAGTCGGTTTGCCGGCAGAGAAACGCGGGCACCTGGAGCGCGTCGGCGACCTGCGCCGCCGCGGCGGCCTGCTCCGGCTGGTGCACGTCGGTCAGCACCGGTAACCCGCTGGCCTTCGCCGCCGCGGCGAGCAGGGCCAGTCCCTGCTCGAGCCCGGGCCCCCGCGCCGCTCCGGCGCGAGAGCGATTGGCCTTGTCGAAGCTGGCCTTGAAGCAGATCCGCAGCCCCAAGCGCGCCCCGATCTCCGCCAGCCGCCCGGCCACCCGCGGAAGCAAGTCACCGGGTTCGGCCAGGCAGGGACCGGCCACCAGGAACGGACCGGGTGAGAATTGCCAGCCGCTCACTTGGTCGCTTCGATCAGCTCCTGCACCGCTCTGCTGGTGCGACCGGCCAGATGATCGGCGTGCCGGCGGGCTGCGCCGATGAAGGAGGCGAACAGCGGGTGCGGCCGCATCGGCCGTGACTTGAGCTCCGGGTGGAACTGACAGCCCAGAAACCAGGGATGCCCCGGCAGTTCGATGATCTCCACCAGACCGAGATCGGGGGATTGCCCGGACAGCCGCAGGCCATGCTCCGCCAGGATGTCGCGGAACGCGTTGCTCACTTCCCAACGGTGCCGGTGCCGCTCGCTGATCTCGGTGGCGCCGTAGGCCTGCGCCGCCAGGCTGCCGGCGCGGAGCCGCGCGGGATAGGCGCCCAGCCGCATGGTGCCCCCCAAATCGGACACATCGCGCTGCGAAGCCAGCAGGGAGATGACCGGACTCTCGCAGTCCGGCTCGAATTCGGTGCTGTTGCTGCCCTGGAGCCGGCACACGTTGCGGCCGAACTCGATGATGGCCATCTGCAGTCCCAGACAGATTCCGAAGAACGGCAAGCCGTTTTCCCGGGCCCAGCGGATGGCCTCGACCATTCCCTCGATCCCCCGCACCCCGAACCCGCCGGGTACCAGCAGGCCATGCTTGCCGGCCAGCAGCCGGCCGGCCGCGGCCTGATCGGTGAACTGATCGCTGCCCAGCCACTCGATGTCGACGCCCACATCATTGGGGATGCCGCCGTGCAGCAGCGCTTCCTGCACCGATTTGTAGGCGTCGTGCAGGTCGGTGTACTTGCCCACCACGGCGATCTGCACGCGTTCCTTCGGATGCAGGATCTTCTCCGTCATGATCCGCCAGGGCGCCAGGTCGGGCTCCTTGGTCTCGAGGTGGAGGCGCTCGCACACCACCCGGTCGAAGCCTTGCTCCTGAAACCGCAGCGGAATCTCGTAGATCGATTGTACGTCGGGACTCTCGATCACGCAGCCGAAGTCCACGTTGCAGAAGAGCGCGATCTTCCGCTTGATCTCCGCCGAGAGCGGGTGATCGCTGCGGCAGACCAGCATGTCGGGCTGGATCCCGATTTCCATCAACTCGCGCACCGAGTGCTGGGTCGGCTTGGTCTTCAGCTCGCCCGCCGCGGCGATGAACGGCACCAGCGTCAAGTGGATGAAGATGGCGTTGTCCCGCCCGACTTCCTGACGGAATTGCCGGATGGCCTCGAGAAACGGCAGAGATTCGATGTCGCCGACCGTGCCACCGATCTCGATGATCACCACGTCCTGGCCGGGAGCCGAGCGGCGGATGGCGTGCTTGATCTCGTCGGTGATGTGGGGGACGACCTGCACCGTGGAGCCGAGATACTCGCCGCGCCGCTCCTTGCTGATGACGTTCTGGTATACCCGGCCGGTGGTCACGTTGTTCTGCTGGGACAGCGAGCGTTCGATGAAGCGCTCGTAGTGCCCCAGATCGAGGTCGGTCTCCGCGCCGTCGTCGGTGACGTAGACCTCGCCGTGCTGAAACGGCGACATGGTGCCGGGATCGACGTTGATGTACGGATCGAACTTCAGCATGGTGACCGACAAACCGCGCTCGACCAGCAGGCGTCCCAGCGATGCGGCCGCGATGCCTTTGCCGAGCGACGAGACAACGCCGCCCGTAACGAAGATGAACTTCGTGTTGCCCGGCGACGTCGTCATCGGCTCACCTCTTGGGTGACGGTCCACAGCTCTTCCGCGGCGCGGAGATCCTCGAGGGTATCAATGGCCGGCCCGGCCGGCTCCTGCAAGCGAGCTACCCCGATCGAAAGCCCCAGCTCGAGCGCGCGCAACTGCTCCAGCCCCTCCAGCAGCTCGAGTCGGCTCGGCGCGGCAGTCGCGAAGCGGCGCAGGCTGGAGCGCGTGAAGGCGTATACGCCCAGGTGCAGCCAGTACGCTTCTGCCCCGAACGGAATGGCGGCGCGCGAGAAGTAGAGCGCGCGCCCCTGCGGTTCCACGACCACTTTCACCCGGGCAGGATTGCCCGCGGCCTCGGCGGCGAGGGGAGCCGCGGCGGTGCCCAGCGCGAAGCCGTTGCGCAGCTGGGCCAGCGCCCCGAGCAACGCGGCGGCGGGCACAAACGGGGCGTCCCCCTGCACGTTGAGGATCTCGTCATAGCTGCCGAACTCGGCCCGCGAGCTGACCTCGTGGACCCGATCCGAGCCGCTGGGATGAAGCACCGAGCTCAGTACGGCCTCGAATCCGGCGGCCTGGGCCACCGCGGCAATCGCTTCGGCGTCGGTGGCGATAACCAGGCGGTCGGCAACGCCGTACCCCTGAACTCGCTCCGCGACTCTGACGATGAGGGGGACTCCGCCCAAGGGCTGCAGTGGCTTGCGAGGCAGCCGCGTCGAACCCAGCCGTGCTGGAATGACGACGAGGACGGGCATAGTCCAAAGTAAAAGCGCGACCGACCCAAGTCAAAAGTCGTGCCGCGCCTGATCGTAACAATCTAAGGGTTGCTTTTACAAAGGCTTAGCCCTCATGGCTTCTGCCCTGCTGGAGGGGGCAGCACGCTGGACTTTCCTCGCAGGGAATCGACCCGCTGGCGGATCCGCTGGGCCACGCGCTCCAGGGAATCCGCCCGTATGGAATCGCGCAGGACCCGCGCCTGGCTTCGTACCCCTGAGGTCAGACTGGCCGCCAGCGAATCGGCCAGCGGAGCTGCCTGCTGGTCGGCGGCATGGCGGCGGAACTCCTGCACCTCCGCGTCGCTGAGCAGGAGCGGCAGGACCAGCGTGGTGCTTCCATCACCGTTACGGTATTCGGCCCGCACCTCGCCGAAGGCCTGGTAGCCGGTGCTCGAAGCCAGGCACGCGAAGGTGCTTCGCTCATCGAAATGGGTTGCGTCGGCGATGGAAAGCTGGCAATCGCGGAGCTTGTCGAGCGCGGCGGAATCGGCAACCCGCGCGCGGATGGTAAAGCCGGTGATTTCCCTGGGAGAATTGCGCTGGATGGTCAGCGAGCGCAGCGTCCCGATCCGGAGCCCCTCGAGCTTGAAGGGCAGATAGGCGCCGAATGCGCCGAGGGGAATTCCGATGCTGTGGTCCGACTCGATCGAGCCGCGGACCCGGCGGGCGGCGCTGACCAGCCCGAACCCCACGACGAAGATGAGCGCAGCGCCTAAGCCGATCTTGAACCAGTACTTGCCCATGGGACCCCCGCTGGTGGTGCGTTACAACCTGTAACGTAAGTGGAGGGGGGCGGGTTTCATAGGGGGGTCGGCCGACGCGACTCAGCCCCGGGGGTGAAACTGCTTATGCACGCTGCGGAGGTAATCCCGATCGACGTGCGTGTAGATCTGGGTGGTGGACAGGTCGGCGTGACCGAGCATTTCCTGCACCGCCCGCAAGTCGGCGCCTCCCTCGAGCAGGTGGGTGGCAAAGGAGTGCCGCAGCGTGTGCGGGGTCACCCGCTTGGTGATCCCCGCCCGCTTCGTGAGCCGTTTGATGATGCCCCAGGCGCCCACGCGCGACAGCGGGGTGCCCCGCGCGTTGAGCAGCACGCGATCCTGCTCCCCGCCCCGCCGCAGCGCAGGCCTGACTGAGTTGAGATACAGCGAGACCGGTCCGACGATCTTACGGCCGATCGGCACCAGCCGCTCCTTTCCTCCCTTGCCGAACACCCGGACCAGCCCTTCCGAAAGCAGCAGATCGTTCAAGGTGAGTGAACACAGCTCGGACACCCGGAGGCCGGCGCCGTAGCCCAGCTCCAGCATGGCGCGATCGCGCCAGCCGAGCGGCTCATCGGGGGAGGGCGCCGCGAGCAGCGCCTCGATCTCCCGCACGGTGAGCACGTCGGGGAGGGTGCGGCCCCGCCGGGGTGTCTCCAGCCGGTCGCTCGGATCGTCCAGCAGCGCGCCTTCCCCGATCAGGAACGCGAAATACGTGTGGAGGGCGGAGACCTGACGCCTGATGGTGGCGGGAGCGAGTCCCAGATCCTTGAGAGTGAACACGAAGTCCCGCAATAACGCGCGACTGACACCTCCCGGCCCCGGCACGCGCTTCATGGCGGCGAATTGGACGAAACGCTGCAGATCTCGGAGGTAGCTTTCGACCGTATTGGGGCTGTTCCCCGCCTCCAGGCCGAGATGATCGCGAAAGCTGTCCAGCAGAAATGCGTGCTCGACGTCCCGGCTCATTCGGAGCGCTGGCGGCGGGCCCGGCGAGCCTCGTCGAGCTCTTGAGCCGAAACATGGGGCAGGCCCTCGTCGAGCTCGGCGGGCCGGTCCGGGAAGCGCGGATCGAAGGGTGTGAGGCTCGCGACGCGGGACCGGGTGGTCCGGCGCCGGCGCAGCATCAGCACGACGAACATGGTCAGCACGAGTAGCGCGACGACCCAGAGCCCCTTGTTGAGCTTGCCGAGCAGGCCGAGGATGTCTGCCCAGTTTTCTCCCAGCTTGTGGCCCAGCAGGATCAGCGCGCCATACCACACGGCGCACGCGCAGGCGATGGGAATCAGGGTCTTGGCCGGGCGCAGATTGACCAGCCCGGCAAAGGGGGCCACGACCGCCCGAAACGCCGGCAGCATCCGGAAGAAGAAGATGCCCACGACGCCAAAGCGCAGATACTCCCGCTCGATCGCCGCGAAGGTGCCTGGTGTCATCAGCCGGCGGCCCACCCTGCCCTGGAAGAAGCGGCGGCCGAAGCGGCGGGCGCTCCAGTAGACCAGCGCCGCGCCCGCGACACCGAAACCCCAGGCCACCAGCAGAATGACGACCGGCCGCATGTGCCCGCGATGCGACAGGAAGGCGGCGAGCACGACGAAGACGTCCGACGGAGAAGGCGGAAAAAAGTTCTCGATGATGACTGAAAGGGCGATCACCGCGTAAATCAGGAGGGGGGGCCACTCCGCCAGTCGGGCCAGGAGATCCTCGATCAGCGGGCCTCCACGAGGGCGACGGCAAAGACGGCAACGCCCTCTCCGCGCCCGACGAATCCCATGCCTTCGTTGGTCTTGGCTTTCATCCCCACCGCGTCTGGGGCGATGCCCAGCTCGCCCGCGATCGCATGGGCCATAGCGTCCTTATAGACGCCCAGCCGGGGGCGCTCGCACACGATGGTGACATCGGCCTGGACCGGGTGGAAGCCGAGCTGGTTGATGTGCTCGCGCGCCAGCCGCAGCAGCAGCAGCGAGTCGGCGTCCTTCCACTTGGGATCCGAATCGGGGAACAGAGCCCCCAGATCCCCCGCGCCCGCCGCGCCGAGGATCGCATCGGTCACCGCGTGGGCGACCGCGTCGGCATCGGAATGGCCCAGCAGCCCCTTCTCGAAGGCGATGCGTTGTCCGCCCAGGATGAACGGCCGCCCCTCGGCAAAGCGGTGCGAGTCGTAGCCGATGCCGATTCGGATCACGACCGTCTCATGCCGCCACCATTTCCTGCTCGATGATCGAATAGTCCTGCCGCCGCCGGCGCACCTGATAGCCCGCGTCGCGGATGCAGCGCTCCATCTCGGTGATCGTCGCCCGGTGCGTCGTGCCGGCGGAGCTCACCACGTTCTCCTCCATCATCAGGCTGCCGAAGTCATTGGCGCCGAAGCGCAGCGCCACCTGCCCCACTTTGAGGCCCATGGTGACCCAGGAGGACTGCAGATTGGGAACGTTGGAAAGAATGACGCGCGCCAGTGCCAGCGTCCGCAGATAGGTGACCGCGTCGGTCTTGGGCTGCTCCGCCATCTCGGTGCCATCGGGCTGCAGCGGCCAGCAGATGAACGCCGTGAAGCCGCCGGTGCGCCGCTGCACGGCGCGGACCCGGAACAGGTGCTCGACTCGATCGGCCAGGCTCTCTCCCAGCCCGTACATCATGGTGACCGAGGTCTTCATGCCCTGCCGGTGGGCCTCTTCCTGCACCCCCAGCCATTCCTCGGTTTGGGCTTTCTTCTTCGCGACGCGGCGCCGGACCTCGTCGACCAGGATTTCTCCACCCCCGCCCGGGATGCTGTCGAGGCCCGCGGCCTTGAGCTCCCGGATCACCTCGGCGACGCCCAGGCCGAAACGCTCGCCGAAAAACACGATCTCAGAGGGGGAAAAGCCGTGAATGTGGATCGGATGGTTCTGCTTGATGTAGCGCATCAGCTCCAGGTACCACTCGAACGGGATGTAAGGGTTATGCCCTCCCTGCAACAGGATCTGCACGCCCCCGAGCGCCCGGCACTCATCGATCTTCTCGCCGATCTTCTCGAACGGCAGCACGTATCCCTCGGCGTGCTTGGGACGCCGGTAGAACGCGCAGAACTTGCAGTCGGCGACGCACACATTGGTGTAGTTGATGTTGCGATCGATGATGTAGGTGATCACCTCGTCAGGGTGGTGCCGGTAGCGTTCGGCATCGGCCAAACGCCCCAGCTCGAGCAGCGAGGCGCGCTCGTAGAGCTCGAGGTACTCTCGAAACTCACCCGACGACCGATCGACGACGTCTGTCATAAGTGACCTTCCCTCACCTCTGATCTCGGACCTCTGATCTCTGAACTCGGATCTCTCCCCTACGCCGCCGTGATGAACGACAGGCTGCCATCGGGCACCAGCCCGTCCTGAGCCAGTCGGCGGAAGAAATCGGTCAGACCCGCCAGGTGCCGATAACTCAACGCGTAATCCAGCCCGCCCAGGTATTCCCGGCAGATCGGTGCCGGAAGGCCGGAATTGCCTGCGGCCAGCGCGGCCAGCTCGTCGAGGTGCGCCAGGCCCCACTGCCGACTGTCCAGCAGCGCGCGATGGACTTCGCGGACCGCGTCGTGGTCCGCCTCCCGCCGGGCGGCCCAGACCGCGAAGACGAACGGCAGGCCGGTCCAGTCCTTCCACGCACTGCCCAGGTCCGCCACGTACGGGTAGCGGGATTCCGCGGCGAGCAGCAGCGCCGCGTCGCCGATGACCAGTACCGCGTCGTGCGGGAAGCCGCGCAGCGAAGCGAGATCGCTCGACTCCGCGCGGACCGTGGCGAAGCGCGGCCGCACCCGCCAACGATGCCGGCACAGCAGCTCGAGCAGCAGCACCGAGGTCCGCGAGGAGGCCGTGCGCAACACCGTCGCCCCGTCGAGCTCGTGCACGGGGCGGCGGCTGCACAGCACGACGCTGTGCACCGGGCCGTCGCAGGTGATGGCCAGGTCGGGCAGCAGGTGATAGGCGGCGGCGTTGCGGGCGTACTCGACGGCGGATACCACCGAAAGATCCAGCTCGCCCGCCGCGAGCAGATCATTGAGCTCGGCCGCGGTTCCGCTGATCAGCTCCGCGGTGACCGGCACCAGGCCGCGGTCGATGGCCGCATAGATGGGATAGCAGTTGATCCAGGGGATTCGGCCCAGGCGCATGACCGTCACGCCGCGTGGACGACGGGAGCGGAAGCAGCGCCGGCCGCAGCGAACTCCGCGGGGAGGTCGCCGAACTCTTCCCGCACCGTCTGATACAGGCTGTCGCGCTCGACCGGCCGCTTCCCGGCCCCGCGGATCAGGTCGACCAGCCCTGCGTAGGGCATATGCATCGCCGTGCGGGCCCCGGCTTCGTGGTAGATCCGCTCGTACACCACCGTCCCTTCCACATCGTCGCAGCCGAAGTCGAGCACGACCTGCGACATGAAGGGAGTGACCATCGGCCAGTGGGTCTTCACGTGGGGAATATTGTCGCAGTACAGCCGCGCCACCGCGATGTTCTTCAGGTCTTCGTACCCCGTCGTCGCCGAGCCCACCCGGCCCAGCTCCTCACCCAGCTCGTTATGCTCGGTATGGTAGGCCAGCGGGATGTAGGTCAGGAAGCCGTTCGTCTCGTCCTGCAGCGCACGCAGCATGCCCAGATGCTCGACGCGGTCCGCGGCGCTCTCGACGTGCCCGTACAGCATCGTGCAGTTGGTCGGTATCCCCAGCTCGTGCGCTGTGCGATGCACCCGGATCCATTCGGCGCCCGTAAGCTTCCGCTCGGCGATGGTCGCGCGCACCGCGCTGCTGAACACCTCCGCGCCGCCTCCCGGCATGCTGGTGAGGCCGGCTTCCTTGAGGGCGAGCAACACCTCGCGTTCGCTGATCTTCTCGATGCGGGCCAGGTGCGCGATCTCCACCGCCGTGAGCGCCTTGATGTGGATCTCCGGAAAGCGCTGCTTGAGACCCCGGAGCATGTCCGTGTAATAGGAGAGCCGCAGCTTGGGGTGGAGACCTCCGACGATGTGGAACTCTCGCGTTGGACCGCCCCGGGCCTGCTCCGCCTCGTGGTATACCTCGTCCAGCGATCGGGTGTAGGCGCCTTCCTCCTTGGGCATCCGCGCAAAGGAACAGAAGACGCAGGTATTCCGCAGGATGCAGACGTTGGTCGGATTGATGTGCTGATTGGCCGAAAAGAAGACCCGGTCGCCGTTCCGCCGCGCATTCGCGAAGGCGGCCAGCTCACCCAGGCTGAGGATGTCGGCGGTTTCGTAGAGCGCAATCCCGTCGGCCGGAGCGAGGCGGCGTCCGGCCAACACCTGCTCGGCTATGGGCCGGAGGGCCGGGTCGCGAAATCGGGCGGGATCGGGAGCGGAAAGCATCCTATCTCCGTGGCGTGACGACAGTTGCCGACGGAAGCAATGTAGCGGGACGCGCGCGTTTATGCCTCGAAGCGCCGCACGGCAAGGGAAACGTTGTGCCCGCCGAACCCGAACGAGTTGGAGACCGCGAGGTGCACCGGCCGCTCGATCATTCGATTCGGGGCGCTGTCCAGGTCGCACTCCGGATCGGGGGTCTGCTGATTGATGGTGGGCGGGATCTTTCCGGTCCGCACTACCAGCAGGGAGATCACGAACTCGAGCGCCCCCGCCCCGCCGAGCAGGTGACCGGTCATGGATTTGGTCGAGCCGAACACCAGCTTGCGGGCGTGGTCGCCGAAGACCCGCTTCACGGCGAGGGTCTCGGCGATGTCGCCCAGGGGCGTGGAGGTGCCGTGGGCGTTGATGTACCCGACGTCGTGCAGATCGAGGTTTCCTTCCCGGAGGCAGTCGAGCATCGCGCGGCGGGCGCCGTCGCCGTCCGCGCAGGGTGCCGTGATGTGATGGGCATCTCCGCTCATTCCGTAGCCGACCACTTCTCCCAGGATCGCCGCACCGCGTGCCGTCGCATGCTCCAGGCTTTCCAGCACCACCACCGCAGCTCCGTCGGCCAGGACAAAGCCATCGCGCTCCAAGTCGAAGGGACGGCTGGCCTGCTCCGGGGCATCGTTCCGGGTGGACAGCGCCTTCATGTTCTGGAAGCCCGCGATGGCAAGCCCCGTGATGGCGGCTTCGGCGCCCCCTGTCACAATGCAGTCCGCCGCGCCTGCCCGGATCAGGTCGAAGGACTCGCCGATCGCGTGCGCCGAAGAGGAACACGCCGACACAGTGGCGAAGTTGGGGCCCTTGAGCCCGTAGCGGATGGACACGTGGCCCGCCGCAATGTCGGGAATGAACATCGGGACGAAGAAGGGAGAAACCCGGTCAGGCCCCTTCTGCAGGTAGATGGAGCACTGCTCTTCCATGGTCATCATCCCGCCGATCCCGCTCCCGATCACCACCCCGGTCCGCTCGGGGGCCGGAAACTTCCCCTCCAGGCCGGCCTGCGTAACCGCCTGGTGGGCAGCCGCCATCGCGAACTGGGCGAACAGATCCATGCGCTTGGCTTCTTTGCGCTCCAGGTACTGCAGCGGATCGAAGCCCTTCACCTCGCAGGCAAAGCGCACCTGGAAACGGCTGGGATCGAACTTGGTGATGCGCGCGGCGCCGGACTTCCCGGCGAGCAGGCCGCTCCAGGTCTGCTCGACGTCGAGACCGAGGGGCGTGACCATCCCCGCGCCGGTAACCACCACCCTGCGCGCCATGCCTACTTGCCGAGTTTGTCCTGCAGATACTTGAGCGCGTCCCCGACGGTGCGAAGCTTTTCGGCTTCCTCATCCGGGATGTCGATGTCGAATTCCTTTTCGAACGCCATGACCAGCTCGACGGTATCGAGCGAGTCGGCTCCGAGATCCTCCATGAAGCTGGCGCCGTCGGTGAGTTTCTCGCGCTCCACGCCGAGCTCCTCGACGATGATATCCTTCACCTTCTCGACCATGTCGCTCATGCGGCCCTCGCGAAAGAGTGAATACAGTCGGCGTCAGACGACCATGCCGCCGTCGACGATCAGCACCTGCCCGGTGATATAACTCGCCAGGTCCGAGGCCAGAAACAGCACCGCGCCGGCCACGTCCGCAGGCTGGCCCAGCCGGCCCAGGGCGATTTGCCCCAATAATGCCTCCCGGGAGTCCGGGGGCAAGGCGGCCGTCATGTCCGTCTCGATGAAGCCCGGTGCGATGCAGTTGACCAGCACGTTTCGGCTTGCGTATTCCCGCGCCACCGATTTGGTGAATCCGATCAGCCCGGCCTTGCTTGCCGCGTAGTTGGCCTGGCCCTTGTTGCCGGTCAATCCCACGACGCTCGAAATGTTGATGATGCGGCCCGCTCTCCGCTTCATCATCCCCTTGATCACCGCGCGCGTGGTGTGGAACGCACCCTTGAGATTGGCGTCGAGCACCGCGTCCCAATCCTCATCGGACAGCCGCAGCAAGATGTTGTCCCGGGTAAGCCCGGCGTTGTTGACCAGGATGCCGAGCGGTCCGAGCGCCTGCTCCGCTGCCGCCACTGCGGCATCCACCTGGGCGGCATCCGCCACGTCGCAGCCGAAGCCCGCCGCCCGCTCGCCGAGCTCGGCGGCGACCGCCCGTGCCTGATCCGCGTTCCGACCCAGTATCCCCACCTTCGCGCCCGCGGCGTGCAGCGCCTCGGCAATCGCGCGACCGATTCCACGGGTGCTTCCGGTCACCAGCGCGACCTGCGAGTGGAGGTCGATCCCCCTCATGCGAGAAACCCTTCCAGCTCGGCTGCCGTGCCGAGCGAGGTGTACTGGGCTCCGGGCAGGCTCCGCTTGAGCAGTCCGCCCAGCACGGTGCCGGGTCCCAGCTCGACGAAGCGGGCTTCCGGAGCCAGCGCGGCAAGCTGTTGCAGGCACTCGACCCAGCGCACCGGCGACGTGAGCTGCTCCGCCAACAGCCGGCGAGCCTCAGCCGCGGTGCGCACCGCCGTCGCACTCGCGTTGGCCACGACGGGGAAGCGCGGATCCCGGAAGTGGGCCTCGGCGAGCGCGGCGCGCAGTCCACTCGCCGCCGGAGCCATGAGCGGGGAGTGAAAGGCTCCGCTCACTTTGAGCGGCAGCACGCGCTTCGCTCCCGCGGCTTTGCAGGCCTCACCCGCGCGCCGGACCGCCGCGGGATCGCCCGAAATGACCGTCTGGTCCGGCGCGTTCAGATTGGCCGCCACCGCAACCTCCGAGGCGTCCGAGGCCGCCTGGCAGGCCTCCTCCACCGCGCTGCTCGCCAGCCCCAGCACCGCCGCCATGGCGCCGGGCCGGCGCTCGCCGGCGTCGCGCATCAGCTCTCCCCGCATGCGAACCAGCTTGGCCGCTTCCAGCACGGAAAGCGCGCCCGCCGCGACATAGGCGGTGTATTCTCCCAGGCTGTGCCCGGCGGCAGCTACCGGCTCCAGTCGATCGCCGGCGACCGCCAGGACCGCGGCCGAATGCGCCAGCATTGCGGGCTGGGCGTGCTCGGTGAGCTGCAAGCGCTCTTCAGGTCCCTCCCACATCAGGCGGGTGAGCGATTCGCCGAGCGCGGCATCGATCGCCTCGAAGGTCTCGCGCGCGGCCGGAAAGGTCTCCGCGAGATCCTTCCCCATCCCGACTTTCTGTGCCCCCTGCCCCGGGAAGAGGAGGATGCTTACCATCGCACGACGGCGCTGCCCCAGGTGAATCCCGCCCCGAAGGTCACCAGCAACAGCAAGGAGCCTCGCTTGATGCGGCCCTCCTGCACGGCCTGGTCGATCGCGAGCTGAATCGAGGCAGCCGAGGTGTTGCCGTAGCGATCCACGTTCACCATGACCTTGCTCATGGGAACCTGCGCGTGTTTCGCCGTCGCCTCGATGATCCGCAGATTGGCCTGGTGGGGGATCAGCAGGTCGATCTCCTCCGCGGTGACGCCGGCCTTGACCAGGGCCTGTTCGCACGCCTTGGCCATGGTATGCACGGCGGCCTTGAAGACCTCGCGGCCCGCCATCCGGATGAACTGGCTGCCCTCGTCGACCACCTTCTGGCTGACCGGATCGGAGGAGCCGCCGCCCTTGATGTAGAGGAGGTCGGCGAGCTTGCCGTCCGAGCCCAGGATGATCGAAAGAATGCCGCGTCCGTCGCCCGGAGCCGGCTGGACGATGCTGGCCCCGGCTCCATCGCCGAACAACACAGCGGTGCTGCGGTCGTTCCAATCGGTGACCGACGAGAGCTTCTCCGCGCCGATGGCCAGCACGTTGCTGGCGCGACCGGACGCGATCAATCCCTCCGCCACCGCGAGGGAAAAGATCCAGCCGGGACAGGCGGCCGCGATGTCGAACGCCGCAGCGCGCTTCGCACCGAGCTGGGCCTGCAGCTCGCAGGCGGCGCTCGGCAGGCGCCGATCGGGTGTGATGGTACCCAGTACGATGGCGTCCAGCTGCTCGGCCGTCAGCCCGGCCTGCGCCAGGGCCTTCTCGGACGCCGCGCGGCACAACCCCGTGAGCGTTTCCTCGGGGCCGGCAATGCGGCGCTCCCGGATTCCGGTGCGCTCGACGATCCACTGGTCGGAGGTCTCGAGGTATTGCTCGAAGTACGCGTTGGGAACCACCCGGGACGGCACTGCCGTTCCCAACCCCGTGATCGCTGCGATCGGCTTGGCTGTCACGCGTGCTCCATGGGCTCGGGCTCGGCAAATTCGGCGGCCACATGCTGGGGCAGCCCCACCTCCACCGCCTGTATGGCGACCCGGATCGCGTGCCGGATGGCGTTGGCGTTGGAGGAGCCGTGGCAGATGATCGAAACACCCTTCACGCCGAGTAGCGGGGCGCCGCCGTACTGCGAATAGTCCAGCACGCGAAAAGCGGCGCGGATTTCCTTGCGCGCCCACAGCTCGGGAGCGGTGTGTTCGGCCACGTGCCGCACCAGCAGCATCAGGGACTCGCCGAACTTGAGGACCACGTTGCCCACGAAGCCGTCGCACACCACGACGTCGAGTTGTCCGTGCTTGGGGTGTCCGCCCAGCAGGTCGCGGCCTTCCACGTTGCCCACGTAATTGAGGCGCGAATCCTGGCGCAGCAGGGCGTGCGCCTCCTTCACCATGGCGCTGCCCTTCTCTTCCTCTTCGCCCACGTTCAACAATCCGACTTTGGGCCTGGGCCGGTCCATGATGTCCCGCATGTAGACGGTGCCCAGATGGGCGAAGCCGAGCAGCTCCCGGGCCGAGCAGTCCACGTTGGCCCCGGCATCGAGCAGCAGCACCGGCTTTTCAACCGTGGGAAGCAGGGTCCCGACCGTGGCGCGCTCGACCCCGTCGTAGAGTCCCAGGTGCACCGTGGAGGCGGCGAGCAGTGCGCCGGTGTTACCGGCGGAAATGAACGCGTCCGAGAGTCCCTCGCCCTGCAGGCTGATGCCGACCACGAGGCTCGACTTGCGCTTGCGCCGCACCGCCTGGAGCGGTCGCTCCGCCATGCCGATGACTTCGGGGGCTTCGATCAGCTCCACCCGGGAGCGGTCCAGCTCCGGATGGCGCTGCAGCTCGGATTCCAGCGCGGCAATCGGGCCCACGAGCTGGAGCCGGAAGTTGGGAGGCAGCTCTTTGAGAGCGAGCGCGGCCCCGTCGACTTCGGTGCGAGGGGCGTGATCTCCCCCCATCGCGTCGAGCGCGACGCGGATCACCCTCAGCTGTCCTCGACCTCGAGTCGCTTCTTGCCCGCGTAATAGCCGCAGGAGCCGCACACGCGGTGCGAGAGCCTGGGCGAGCCGCAGCGGGGACACGCCTGGGGGGGCATGCCGGCGCCGGGATGGTGGCCGCGGCGCAGCCGTTTTCTCCGCTTGGACATTTTTCGCTTCGGAACAGCCATAACGTCCCCTGGTCTAGGCGGGCACCGTGGCGCATTGACACGGCCCGCGATTGAGATCGGCACCGCACCGCGGACAGAGACCGCGGCAATCGTCCCGACAAAGTGGAAATGCGTCGACCGCGAGCGCGAGCTCCTCGCGCAAAGCCGGCCGCAGGTCCACGTGGGCCAGCGGCTCCGTCAACGGATAGACGCTGGGGTCCTCCTGCAGATCAGGATCGGCCGAAAAGATCACTTCCACGGCGCGATCGACCGGCGTCACGAACTCTTCGAGGCACCTTCGGCAGGCCGACTGTACCTGTCCGGCAAAGGTCCCGTGCCAGAAGTAACCTCCGTGCCCCGCGGATTCCAGAGTGCCTCCTACCTGGACCGGCCCGACCAGCGCGATCCCCAGACCTTCGAAAAGCGGATCCTGGGGATCGAGCTTGCCTTCGGTCGCGACCGGACCCCTGCGGAGGTCGCGAATGTCTACTTGAAGCATAGCCCGTAAAACTACTCGGGGGGCGGACTTAGATCAACAGAGCGGAGATTGGGGGCTAGCGCCTGGGCTGGGGTCGGTCGCTAGCCCCAAAGGCCGGCCCGCTCGCTTTCGCTGAAGAAGAAACCGATCTCCCGCGCGGCGTTCTCGTCGCTGTCGGACCCGTGGACGGCGTTCCGGCCCTTGGATTCGGCGTAGAGCTTCCGAATGGTGCCGGCTGCCGCCTCGGTGGGGTCGGTGGCTCCGATCGTGGCACGAAAGGCGGCCACCGCCCCCGGCTTCTCGAGCGCCATGGGGAAGCAGGGGCCGCTGCTCATGAAGCTGACCAGCTCTTCGTAAAAGGGCCGGCCCCGGTGGATTTCGTAAAACGCCTCCGCCTGCGGGCGGGTGAGCCGGGTGAGTCGCGCCGCGCGAATGCCGTAGCCATCGCGCTCCAGGTGGGCCACGATGGCGCCGAGCTTCCCGCCGGCGACGGCGTCCGGTTTGATGATGGCGAGAGTGTGGTTGCCTGCCATGTGCACCTCAAAAATGTGACGCGTGACCGCTCACTGGTTACCGGTCACCGGTTACTGGTTACTTGCTTTACCAGGCCAACCACGTCGGCCGGCCTCCGCATGACCTCGATTCCGGCTGCGGTGAAAGCGTGCAGCTTCTCTTCCGCCGTCCCCGACGCGCCCGAAATGATCGCGCCGGCGTGACCCATCCGGCGGCCTTTGGGAGCGGTCTGGCCCGCGATGAAGCCGATCACGGGCTTGCGGACGTAGTCGGCCACGAACGCAGCCGCCTTTTGCTCGTCGGTCCCGCCGATTTCGCCCAGCATCACGATGGCCTCGGTGCCGGGATCGTCCTGGAAGGCCCGCAACACGTCGATGAAGCTGGTTCCGATGAGAGGATCTCCCCCGATGCCGACGCAGGTGCTTTGGCCGATGCCGTTCCGGGTCAGCTGATTGACCACTTCATAGGTGAGCGTGCCGCTGCGCGAGACCAGCCCGACCCGCCCGGGTGAGCAGATCTGTCCCGGAATGATGCCCACCTTGGCGATCCCGGGGGTAATGAGCCCGGGGCAGTTCGGGCCCAGCAGCCGGGCGCCCCGCTCCCGCACGAAGGGAAGCACCCGCGCCATGTCGAGCACGGGAATCCCCTCCGTGATGCAGACGATGAACTTGATGCCGGCATCCGCTGCCTCGGCGATCGCGCCGGCAGCCAGCACCGGGGGCACGTAGATGACCGAAGTATTCGCCGCCGTCGCAGCGATCGCATCGGCCACCGTATGGAAGACCGGCACCCGCTCCTCGAACAGCTGGCCGCCCTTCCCCGGCGTCACCCCGGCCACGATCTGGGTGCCGTACTCCAGCATCTGCCGGGCGTGAAACGATCCGTCGCGCCCGGTGATGCCCTGCACCACCAGCCGGGTGGTCTCGTTGACGAAGACGCTCACGCCGCCTCCCGCGCGAGCGCCACGGCCTGCTTGACCGCCTCGTCCATGTCGCTCAGCGCGCGCATACCGACTCCCTGCAGGATGCGAAACGCTTCGGCCTCGTTGGTTCCGGTCAGCCGGATGACGATCGGCAGGTCGACGGTGAACTGGCGGGTCGCGGCGACGATGCCGTTGGCGACATCGTCCGTGCGGGTGATCCCCCCGAAGATGTTGAAGAGAATGGCCCGGACACTCGGATCGGCCGTGATGATCCGCAGCGCATTGACCACTTTTTCCGGATTCGAGCTGCCGCCGATGTCGAGAAAGTTCGCCGGCTCGCCGCCGTAGTACTTCACCAGATCCATAGTCGCCATGGCGAGCCCTGCGCCGTTGACGATGCAGCCGACGTTGCCCTCCAGCTTGATGAAGGTGAGACCCGCCTGGCGCGCCGCGACCTCGCTGGGCGCTTCGGCCGATTCATCCCGCAAGGCCGCGAGGTCCGGCCTTCGGTCGAGCTCGTTGTCGTCGATGGAGATCTTGGCGTCGAGCGCGAGGACCTGCCCTTCCGGCGTCGTGACCAGCGGATTGATCTCCGCCAGCGAGGCGCCGTTCGCGATGAACACGCCATAGAGCTGCTGCATGATGCCGGCCGCGGCGCGCGCCTGGGCGTAATCGGTATAGAGCCGGAGCCCCAGCCCCAGCGCCTGGTGCGCCATCAGCCCGTACCGCGGGTCGACCGGGAGCCGGAAGATCTTCTCCGGAGCGGTCGCGGCGACCTCCTCGATGTCCACGCCGCCCGCAGAGCTCACCATGAACACCGGCCGCTGGGATTCCCGATCCATGATCAGCCCGACGTAGCTCTCGCTCGCGATGGCCGCCGCGGGAACCACGAGCACCTTTTCGACCACCAGGCCCTTGATGGTCATCCCCAGGATCTTGGCGGCGACCTGCCCCGCTTCCCCCGGATTGGAGGCGAGCTTCACGCCGCCGGCCTTGCCGCGGCCTCCCGCGTGGACCTGCGCCTTGACCACTACCGTGGAGCCCAGCCGCCGCGCGATGGCCTCGACTTCCGCGGGAGTGCTGGCGACATCTCCCTCGGGCACCGGCACACCCGCCGCGCGCAGCAAGGCACGGGCCTGGTATTCGTGGAGATTCACTCCGGTCGGGCCTCCTCGACGGCAACG
>DATCWE010000400.1:0-3380 GCA_036566495.1 Gemmatimonadales bacterium
GTCGCTGCCGTAGATGGCCCAGGCGATGGCCTCGAGCAGCGTGGTCTTCCCCGCCCCGTTGGGCCCGATGATTCCGGTGAGGCCGCGCTCGAAGGTCAGCACGGTGTCGGCGTGCTGGCGGAAGTTGAGCAGGCGCAGCCGGCGGATCTCCATCAGCCGCCGGTCCCCGAGTCCGCGGGCTCCTCCAGCAGCTCCAAGCCAAGCGCGACGAACTGCTCGCGCGAGAGCCGCTCCGGCAGCGGCCGTCGCTTGAGGAACTCGGCCACGATCTCCGGCAGAGTCTGGCGCCGCCCGGGCGCACCCACGCCGATACTGCCGCTGGACTCCGGCGGATAGAACGTGAGCTGCAGGTGCAGCGCGGCGGCCTTGTACTGGCGCAGCGCGGCGTGGTCCAGCTCGCGCTGCACATGCCGCGGAATGTCGCGGATCTGAATGCGGACGATGGCGTTCTGGTACCCACCGGGAACCTTGTGGAGCCGCTCGCCGATGAGCCGGTCCACCTCGGCCGCGCTCTTGCCGTCGGCGTCGATCGGTTTGGCGTCGTGCACCGAGCGGGCGAGCGGCACCGGCTGGGGGGTGACCTTCACGGTCTTCCCGGCCTCCAGCTCGACCAGCAGCCAGCCCTTCCGGTGACCGCGGATATCCTCGTCGTGCCGCTCACCCCAGATATTGGGGCCGATGTAATCGAGCGAGCCGGCGTACCAGATGTGGGGCCGGTCTTCGTGCTGCACGTGGTAATGGCCCAGCGCCACGTAGCTCCACCGCTCGCGCCGGAGGATCTCGGGATCGAGCGGAGGCGCCCCGTAATCCAGCGACCAGTGGTCCGACGGGAGCAGCCCTTCGAGGTTGGCGTGGATCAGCAGTACCTGGTGGGGCTCCGGACCCGCCGGATGCAGGTCGAATCGGTCGGGGCCGGTGGCCGCGGCGTAGGGCACCGCGTACACCGACAGTCCCAGCTCGGGAAACTGGAGCCGCCGCGGCTCGTCGATGGCCAGGTGGATGCCCAGCTCCTCGTAGAGCCGCAGGATCGAGCCGGTCTCGCTGCTCCTCGGCGTGTCGTGGTTGCCCGCGACCGCCACGATCGGCGTGGCGGGCAGCGCCTCGCGGATGCGCTGCAGCTGCCGGAAGGCGAACACGATGGAAAAATTGGTCGGCCGCACCGCGTGGAAGAGGTCGCCCGCGATCAGCACGACGTCGGGACTCTGCGCGATCACACCGTCCACCGCGGCGCGGAACGCGTTCGCGACGTCGGCCTCGCGCTGGTTGATGCCCGCCGGAGTTTGCCGGTAGTACTGCCGGAATCCCAGGTGGAGGTCCGCTAAATGGGCGATCTTCACGGGGGATAAGGTAGCAGGGAGCAGGGAGGTGGGAGGAGGTGCTCAGCCCTCCTGCTTCGCGTCGAGCACGTCCGCGGTCAGCAGCGGGTCTCGCTGCGGTAAGGGTGATCCGTGGTGCTCAGTACGGATCCCCGCTGGTCCGCACCGGCCGGACCCCGGCCCGCGGAACCACGGTTTCCGGCCGAACTTCCCGACCCAGGCATTTCACGAAAAACGCCAGTGGCTGCTCGGGCCGGGCCCGCACCGTGGCATTGAGCGCCTTGCGCACGTCCTCCTCGCGCCGCCCCGCGATCAGGTCGAGGATTCGACCCGACGCCAGGGAGGGATCCAGCGCGCGCATCCGTCGCGCCACGGCGTCGGCGAAATCGAGGTCGGCGCGGGGCGGGAACCGCTCGATGCCCTCCCGGCCCGACAGCACCGCGGGACGCGGGAAGCGCACGAAGATAGGCTGGGTGAAATGCGGGTGCCGCACCAGCAGCTCGCCTTTGGGAAGTGCGGCGAGCCGCGCGCGCGTCGCCGGGCTCAGCGTGCTGTACGATGGCAGGGCCAGCTCGTCGCCGTCCATGCGGCCCAGGATGGTGGTCCCCGCGTTGCCGACCACCCGGCGCTGCACTTGGCTCCTGAATTGTTGCGCCGAAAAGAGCACCAAGCCGAGATAGCGGCCGCGCTCCGAAATGTCGAGCAGCATCTTGCGGACGTAGGTATCCGGGCCGTCCGCCGGGGCGTACTTGTTGAGCTCATCGACGAACACCACGACGTGTTCGACACCGAGGTCGCGGCGCTCCAGGTGCTCGCGCAGTTTGGAAACGATGCGCGCAAAGACCAGGTCTTGCGCCAGCGGATCGATCCCCGCCACGTCCACCACGTAGAGTCCGCGATCCTCGAAGCCGCCCCAGGGCAGATCGTTCACCTCGCCGTCGTCGGTGACCAACCCCTTGGAGCGGGTGCTGATGTTGCCCAGGCGGTTCCTGATCTTGCGGATGGTGGCAATGTGGTGGGTTTTCCAGACCTCGCCGCCGCCCCGGGATTCCTCGAGCACGGTGAAGATCGCGCGGAAGAACTGATCGAGATCCGCGAAGCTGCGGACCCGGAAAGTGCCCGGCAGCGTGTTATCCTCGAACTCCTTGCCCACCACCCGCTCGGCCAGGAAATCGATAAACGCGTCGGCCTTGGCGTCCACGTCATCCCGGTTGAGCAGTACCTCGGCGTAGTCCAGCACCTCGCGCAGGCCCCAGAGCAGCGGCTCCGTGTTCCCGGCCAGCGCCTCGTGGGTGCGCAGGGTGTTGAGGTTGACGCCGTCGGCCTTGTGGGGCGCGTAGTAGCGGGTGTTCTCGAATGGCTTCGGCGTGAGTCCCAGCCGCTCGTAGAGTCGCTTGTCCTCCTCGCCCAGCAGGGCGGGCTGATCCAGAAAGCAGAGATCGGGCCCCTTCACGTTGAAGCAGACCGCGGCAATGCGGCCCTTCTGCCCGGGGAACTTCTGAAACAGGCTGGTAAGGAAGAACTCCACCGCGCTGGTCTTGGTAGCCAGCCCCGACACGCCGGTAATGTTGAGGTGCGCGGCCTCAGGGCCCAACAGGAACTCGGCGTCGAGGTAGACCGGGGCTTCCAGTCCACCGACGGCGTAGACGCCCACGGGTACGCCGGTGGGCTTGTCGCCCGTCATGTAGGAGTCCATCCGCAGCGCCATCACCACGTCGGCGTCGCTGGCCAGATGCACCGCGCCGAGCGGCACGGGCTGCACCGGCTCTTCGGGAATGTGGCGCAGCACTGCCGCGGCGTAGAGCCGGATCTCGGCGCGTCGAGTCGGCTCCTCCAGGGCGCCGGGATCGCCGTCGGCTCCCAGCACCGCGTGCATCGGGGTCTGCAGATCGGAATAGGCAAAGCCGTCTGTGACGACGCCGAAGACGGTGCGCTCCTCGGCCTCGACCCGTACGATGGCCCCGATGCCGACGGGCGACTCGCGCGGAGTCCAGAAGAAAAACTGGTGCGGCGTGCTCGGCTTGAGCTCGGTTGCCACCACCCGCCCCACCGCCCGCGCTTCGC
>DATCWE010000415.1:0-27345 GCA_036566495.1 Gemmatimonadales bacterium
GGCAATCACGGCCGGGCGGTGGCCTGGGTCGCGCGCCGGCTGGGACTCCGCGCGGTGGTCGTGATGAACGACAACGCCCCCGCGGTCAAAGTGGACGCGGTGCGAGGCGCAGGCGCCCACGTGGTGCTGGTGGATCGCTACCTGCGGGTCCAGACCGCCGAGGAGCTCGCCGCCCGCGAGGGCCTCGCGATGATTCCGCCGTTCGAGCATCCGCACGTGATCCTGGGTCAGGGCACTTGTGCCTTCGAGATCCTGGAGGACCACCCCGAGCTGTCCGCGCTGCTGGTGCCGGTGGGGGGCGGCGGGCTTCTTGCGGGCAGCTGTCTGGCCGCCATGGCCCTGGGCCATCCCGTGGAGCTGATCGGCGTGGAGCCGGAGGGAGCCGCCAAGCTCTCGGCGGCGCTGGCGGCGGGGCACCCGGTTTCCCTGGAGCGCACCGCCAGCATCGCCGACGGCCTGCTGCCCGTGGCCATCGGCAAGCTCCCCTGGGCCCAGATCGAGCAACGGGTGCATCGCGCCTTGCGTATCAGCGATGAGGCCATCGCCACGGCACTGCGGTTCCTGTTCCGCCACATGGGCTTGCGGGTGGAGCCTTCCGGCGCCGTCGCGGTGGCTGCATTGCTCGAAGGACAGCTGCGGCCGTCCGGCCCCACCGCGGTAATCCTGAGCGGAGGAAACGTGGACCCGGCACTTTTCGAGCGACTCAGCTAACCCGATGCCAGCTCCGAAGCCGCATATCCTGATCGTCGACGACGATTACAGCTTCGCGCGTACTCTTTCGCGACTGCTGACCGAGAACGGCTATGAGGCCGCGATCCTGGGAAGCGGGAGCGGCCTGCCCGAATACATGGCCACCCGGGCAGTGGATCTCCTGATCCTCGATCTCTCCCTGCCAGGCAAAGACGGTCTTTCGCTGCTCGAGGTGGTGCGCAGCGATCCGCCGCATCGCGACCTTCCCATCCTGGTGCTCACGGCTTCATCGCCCGAGGAAACCTCGGTCCAGGCGCTCGGGCTCGGGGCATCCGACGTGCTGGGCAAGCCGGTCCGCGTGCGCGAGCTGCTGGCCCGGATCCGGACCCACCTGCGGGCCGGCCGTACGCTCAATCAGGCGCGCGCCGAGGCGCGCTCCCAAGCCGCTCTGGTGGAGCTGCTGCGCGAGATCACCCTCAACCTGCCGCCCCGCGAGCTGTTCCAGGTGCTGGTGCGGCAGGTCGCGGCCGGGCTGCGGATCCCGCGCTGCTCGATCCTGCTGGGACGGCCGGGCGCCGAGCGGGCCACCGTGGTGGCGGCGTCGGAGAACCCCATGCTGCGCGAGCTGGTGGTGGAGGTCCCGCGCTACCCGGAGATCCGCCGCGCGCTGGAGAGCGGCGAGGTCGTGCTGGTAGGCGACGTGACGGCCGACCCGGTTTTCCAGGGGATGGGCGATCTCTCGACCACTTCGGCGCTGGTGCTGCCGTTTCAGCTGCGGGGCGAGCGCGCCGGGGTCTTCTTCCTGCGCACCGGCCCCGGCGATCCACCCCTGGGCGACGCCGATCTCCGCTTCGCGACGCGGGTCGTGGAGTCCGCCGCCGAAGCCATCGAGAAGTCGCTCGACCGGGAAGAGTCCACCCGGCGCCAGGAGGCGATGCGGCAGCTCGCCGAGACCGATTCGCTCACCGGGTTGCTCAACCGCCGGGCCTTGAGCGAAAAGCTGCTGCGCGAGGTGGAGCGCGCGACCCGCTACGGCACGGTGCTGACCTGCGTCATGATCGACATCGATCACTTCAAGGCGGCCAACGACACCCACGGGCATCAGGCCGGCGACCGGGTGCTGGTGCAATTCGCCGAGCTGCTGCGGCGCGAGCAGCGCTCGGTGGACGTCGTGGCGCGCTACGGCGGCGAGGAGTTCGTGGTGCTGCTGCCGGAGACCGGCAGCGCGGGCGCCCGGCTCTTCGCCGAGCGGGTGCTGCGCCGGGTGAGCAACGCAGCCTTCGGGGAAGCCGATACCCCGATCCCCATCACCGTGAGCCTCGGCCTGGCGACGTTCCCCGATGAGCGCGCCTCCGACGCCGAAGCTCTGCTGCGCCTAGCCGACCGCAATCTCCTCCGGGCCAAATCGGACGGCCGCAACCGCTATCGCGATTGAGCGCGCTTCGCTGCCCCCGTTGCGGCGCGACGTTCGACCCGCCGGCCCGCTTCTGCACCAAGGACGGTTTCCCCCTGGTGCCGGGAAGCGCGCCCCCTCCCACGACTCCCCGAGCCTTCGGACTGCACCGCACCGGTGAGCTGCGGCTGCCGCCGGCCCGGCGGGGCGATCCGGCATCGGGGCTGTCGGGCCGGGTGATGGACGGCCGCTATCAGATGGAGATGCGCGTCGGCGAGGGCGGAATGGCGTACGTCTACCGGGCCAAGGACCGGGAGTCCGGGCGAACCGTCGCGATCAAAGTGCTGATGTCGCGGCTCACCGGCGACCAGGAAGCGGTCGCCCGGCTGCGACGGGAGGCTCAGGTCGCGATGCGGCTCGATCACCCCAACGTGTGCGGCATCCTCGCCTGGGGCCAGGCGTCCGGGATGCCCTACCTGGTGATGCCGTTCCTGGAAGGCGAAACGCTCTCCCGCCGGGAGACGCGCCACGGCCCGATGCCGCCAGCACTCGGGGTCACCCTGCTGCGCCAGCTCTGCCTGGGACTGCAGCATGCGCACGACGCGGGGGTGCTGCATCGCGATCTCAAGCCCGAGAACGTCATGCTCGTCCCCGGAGAGCATCCGGGACAGGAACGGGCGGTCGTCATGGATTTCGGGCTGGCCAAGGAAAGCGTGGCCGGCCCCGAGGTCATGAAGCTGACCGCCACCGGTATCGTGCTGGGGACGCCCGAGTTCATGAGCCCCGAACAGATCCGCGGCAAGCCGCTGGATTCCCGCAGTGACATCTTTGCGCTGGGCGTGCTCGGCTTCGAGCTGCTGACCGGGCGGTTGCCCTTCGAGGGCAACACCGCCCAGGAGACCATGCTGGCGCATCTCACGGGCCAGCCGATCCGGCTGCGCCAAGCCAACCCCAAACTGCCGGAGCGGCTCGAGCGGGTGATGGCCCAAGCGCTCGCGCACAAGGCGGAAGAGCGGTACCAGACGATGGCCGAGTTCGAAGAGGCGCTGCGGGACAGTGAGAGGTGAACGGTGAACGGTAACCGCAGGTGGAGAGTGGGAGCGCTTCACCTTGCACTCTTCACTTTTTACGGCGGTGGCCTAGCCGGCCAAGCACCGTTGGCCCGCGGGTGGGACAAGGTTCGCTTACAGCACGACGCCCTCCGCTACGACATCTTCCTGACGCTTCCCGATACCGGGGCCTTTTTCGCGGCCGAAGTCACCACGCGCTGGAAGCTCGGGGCGGGCGGCTCGATCAGCCTCGATCTCGATGACGCGCTCACGGTCCGTTCCGTGACGCTGAATGGAGTGGCCGCGCGCTGGCAGCGGGTAGGAGACCACATTGTCATTCCGGTAGGCAGCCGAGCGGGAAGCAGCGTCACCACGCAGATCCGGTACGACGGGGTACCCATCGACGGCCTGCTGTTCCGCGGCTCCGGTGCGGGCCGCACCATCTTCGCCGACAACTGGCCCGACCGGGCCCACCTCTGGCTGGCTTCGCAGGATCATCCCGGGGACAAGGCATCCGTGGGCTGGACCATCGACGCGCCCGCCGGCTTCAGCGTGGTGGCCAACGGCGTGCTCGAGCGCGTGGACACCGCCGCGGACGGTCGCCGGCTCCGGTGGCGATTCCTCAATCTCGAGCCGATCCCCGTCTATACCATGGTGATGGGGATGGCGCGCTTCGCGGTAACCCGGCTGGCCCCGGCCTGCGCGGTACGCTGCGTGCCGGTCGCTTTGTTCACCTATCCGGACGACTCGGCATTCGCGGCCACGGGACCGTTCCGCCGGGCCAGCCAGATCGTCGACTTCTTTGCGCAGCGCATCGCCCCGTTTCCCTACGCGGAGCTTCGCCACGTCGAGTCGTCCACGCGCTTCGGCGGAATGGAGAACTCGACCGCGATCTTCTACGACGAAAAGGCCTATCGAAGCCGGACCACGCGGGAGCAGGTCGTCGCCCACGAAACCGCGCACCAGTGGTTCGGCGACGCGGTCACCGAGGCGGACTGGCATCATGTCTGGCTTTCCGAAGGCTTCGCCACCTACGGCGCGGCACTCTGGGAAGAGCACGTCGGCGGAGATTCCGCATTGCGCCTTGCCATGCGGGCCGCCAGGGCGCGGATCCTGGCGTCCGCGGCGAGCGAGCGGCCGATACTCGATTCCACGATCACCAACCGGTTCAGCTTGCTCAACACCAACAGCTACGAGAAGGGCTCCTGGGTGCTGCATTCACTGCGGGGGCTGGTGGGCGACGAGGCATTCTTCCGAGGCCTCGCGCAGTACTACCGGAGCTACGAACACAAGAACGCCCTCTCCAGCGACTTTGCCCGGGAGCTGGGCCGGGCGGCGGGGCAGGACCTGGACTGGTTTTTCCGCCAGGCACTGACGCAGCCCGGGTATCCGATCCTCGAGGTCACCACCGAGCTCGACGGGGGCCACCTGCTGCTCACCATTCGGCAGGTGCAGCAGCGCGCCTGGGGAGTCTACCGGCTGCCCAATTTGCGGGTCAGGCTCGACGATCGCGTGCTGACGGTGAATCTGGCGGGAGCGGTGACCCGCGTGGCCACTCATTGGGAGAGTGCGTCGGGCCCAGCCACAATCGCGGTGGACCCCGAGGGGTGGTGGTTGTTGCAGGTGAAGGGTGAAAGGTGAAAAAGTGAAAGGTGAAGGGTATGGCCTCCGTTCACGGGTGAGGTTGCTTTGCTTCACCTTTCACCTGTCACTTTTCGCCGCCTGTGTCTCCCCGCTCACCAACCAGATCGCCGTGGGCGAGGAGGCCTTCGTCATCGCCGTGGGCGAAGGTCCCGACTCCGCGACCGATCTCTTCGCCGCGCCGGCCGGGGGCGGCAGGTTTGTGCGCCTGACATTCAACCGGTCCGAGGAGCGCGCGCCGCGGCTCGCGCCCGACGGTCTGAGTGTGGCCTTCCTGCGGCGGTCGCCAGGAGACACGCGGTGGTCGCTGGTGATCCTGGATCTGCGCAACAGCGGCGAAAGGGAGGTGGCGCTCCCGGCCGAAGCAGGCGAGCCCGAAGCATTGGGATGGAGCCGAGACGGTCAGCGGGTGATCGTGCGGGCTCAGGGGTATTACGAGACTGCCGCACCACCTCGTGACGCCGTGCTGACGCGCCTGGAGGCCAATCTCGCGGCGGCGGACTCCCTGATCGGGCAGCTGCTCGGCGAGCCACCCAAGGGCAAAGTCGCCCAATGCCACGACGGTACTGCCTGCATCGTGAGCGCCGCAGGGGAAACGACCCTGCTCGGCGCGGGTGTCAGCGGCGTCATTCGATGGGGGGCCGACTCGTTGGGTTACTTCAGCAACGGAGCGTTCGAGGTGCGGCCACTGGGCGGAGGCCACGTCCGCCAGCCGGCCTGGAAGGGATTACCGGCTCGACTGCGCGAAATCACCTACCACCCTGGCGTCAGGTCACCATCGTGACCGGCGTTTCCGGACGGCGATAAGCGATCGCCTCCCAGGCGGCCTCGAGCGCCTGTTCCACGTTGGGGTGTTCCCGGGTCCATTCCTTGGCGGCCACTCGTTCCACCACGAATCCCGCCAGCGCCAGCCAGACCGCGGCCCAGAGCTCCGCCGAGCCCGGGCGGACCTGGCCGCGCTGTTTGCCGGCGGCCATCACCTGCTCGAGCGCGCCGCGGAACTCCCGCATGGCACGCCGGGTCGGCTCTTCCAGCAGGGCTTCCTCCGGCGGCCGCAGCAGCATCCGCAACAGCGCGGGGTCGCGCTCGGCGCCTTCGACCAGCCGGCGCCCGATGCGGCCCAGGGCCGCCCGGGTATCCCGGTCGTGCTCGGCTTCCTCGAGCGCGACGAGGCCTCGCCCGAAGTTCTGCGCCTCGACACAGGCGGAAACGAGCAACGCATCCTTGCCCGCGAAGTGACGATAGATCGTCGCCTCGGCCACGCCGGCTCGCTGAGCGATCTCCGGGGTCGTGGTGCCACGGAAGCCGTGCGCGGTGAACAGATCGAGCGCCGCCCGGATCAGGCGAGCGCGGGTGGCCTGGGCGTCCCGGGGACGAGGCGGGCCGATGGTGCGTTGTCGCGGGGGCGGGGGGGCGGCCATGATCGTGAATATACTCCGCCGCGTTGAAGGCGTGAGCCGGGGCGGCTAGGTTTCGCGGCTGTTCCACTTTCGGCCATCGGCCGGGCCGCGACGGAGTGCCTCATGAAGCTGCTGGTCCTCGGCGCGGGGCTCCAAGGCTCGGCCGCCGCGCACAATCTGCTGCAACACCGGGCAGTTTCCCAGGTTACCCTGGCCGACCACCACCCGGACCATCTCCCCGGCTTCCTGGCGCGCGACCGGCAGGGGCTGCGCCTGGTCCAGCTCGACGCCAACGATTTCGCCGCGGTGACCGGCCTCATGCGGGGACACGCCGCGGTGCTGTGCGCACTCCCGTACTATTTCAACGAGCCGATGAGCCGCGCGGCGATCGACGCCGGCAGCCACTTCTGTGACCTGGGCGGCAACACGGAGATCGTATTCCAGCAGAAGAAGCTGCAGGAGGCGGCTGTCGAGCACGGGATCTCGATCATCCCCGACTGCGGGCTGGCGCCCGGGATGGTGAACATCCTGGCGGCGGAAGGCATCCGCCGGCTCGACCAGGCTCGCTCGGTCAGGATCTATGTGGGTGGCCTGCCCCGGCACCCGGAGCCACCGCTCAACTATCAAATCGTCTACTCGCTGGAAGGCGCGCTCGACTATTACAGCACGCCTTCCTGGGTGCTGCGGCGGGGGAAGGCGCTCCAGGTCGACGCGCTTTCCGAGCTGGAGTCTCAGGAGTTTCCCGCGCCCGTCGGCACGCTGGAGGCCTTCCATACCGGCGGCGGCATCAGCACCCTGCCCTTCGCGTTCGAGGGGAAGATCGAGACGATGGAGTACAAGACGCTCCGCTATCCCGGGCATGCCGCGATCATGCGCCCGATCCGCGATCTGGGCCTGATCTCCAACGCGCCCATCTTCGTGAAGGGAAGGCAGGTGATTCCACGGGACGTTTTCATCGCGGCGGTCGAGCCGCGGCTCTCCAGGCCCGGCGGGCACGACTTAGTGGCCTTGCGCGTCGTGGTCAGCGGCGAAAAGGACGGTACCCCGCACGAGGTCCGCTTCGAGCTGCTCGACTACTACGACACGACGCATGGGATCAGCGCCATGATGCGGACCACCGGCTATTCGCTGGCGCTCACCGCGCTCATGCAAGCGGACGGCAGGATCACCGCACGCGGGGTCCATACGCCGGATGAAGCGGTGCCGTTCAGGGAGTACGTTGAAGGATTGCGGAAATTCGGCGTGGAGATCCAGGAGCAGTCGTGAGCGCCCCGGCGGCGCCGGATTTCCCAGGGCTCTGGGACGTGGCCCTGCGCTGGCGCGAATACCTCCGTCCGGAAATGACCTCCTACGATCTGTGGCGCGGCGTGTCCGACCACGTGATGATCCCGGATTGGGCGATCGCCGACTTTCGAGGGTCTCCGGTTCGCCGGCTGCTGGTGCTGGCGGCCGACTGGTGCGGGGATGCCGCGAACACCGTGCCGGTGCTGGCGGGGCTGACCGAGGCGGTCACCGACCGGGAGCTCCGGGTGCTGGATCGCGACGACGTTCCGGAGCTGATGAACCGCTACCTCACCAACGGTACCCGCTCGATCCCGATCGCCATCGGGCTCGATGAGCACATGCGGGAACGAGGACATTGGGGCCCCCGTCCGAGTGTCCTGCAGGCCTGGATGCAGGCCAACAAGGCGACGATTCCCACGCCGAAACGCTACGCCTATTCGCGGCGATGGTATGCGAAAGACCGGGGAGAGTCGACGCTGCGTGAGCTGTTGAGTGCGGTGAAGGGTGAAGGGTGAAAGGTATTGGGGGGTAGTGCGTCATTTGGTGCCGGCTGCGGCTCGCCGAGTTGGCAGCCCCTACCGCCCCGGTAGGTCCGCCTTCACCTTCCACCTTTCGCCCTTCACTTCACCTTTCACCTTTCACCCTTCACCGCGGTCAAAACGCCCAGCCATTCCCCATCGAGAAGGTGAATCCGTCCGGGCCGACGGCGAAGTTGAAGGTCAGCAGCGCCGAACGAATCACCTTGAGGCCCAGCCCACCGCCCCCGCCCACCTTCCAGCCGCTGAACGTCAGGCTCGGCGAGCCCTCAAAAGCCTTGCCGGCGTCCAGAAACGCCAGGATGGTGACGGACCCGTAGTCCCCTACGTCGATCAGCGTGTGGCGGACATCGAGGCTGCTCATGAGCACACCGCGGCCGACGAAGCGGCCGCGCACGAAGCTGCGGTGGCTGTCGACGCCGCCGTACACGGTCACCTCGCGCTCCCAGCTGGGCAGCACGTAGCGCGCATCGAGCGGGGCGTTACCGCTCAGCCCGCGCATCGCCAGCCGGCCGGCCAGGATGGTGCCCGCGCGGGGGGAGACATAGCCGCGCAGATGGGCATAGGCCCCGGTGTAGCCGCTCCCGCTGAAGGAGGACACCGGTCCCCCACCCCCCGACGACAGGTTGCGCTGCTCGAATTTCCCGCTCCCCGCATACAGTCCGCCCTCGAGCAAGAGCCCTTTGGTGGGAACCAGCTCGTTGTTGCGGGTGTCGAGCACCAGGGCGATCCGGCCGGTCGCATCCGTCCCGGTGACGGGCTCGTCGAAGAAATCGGTGCGGAAGGCATCGCCATCGCTGAGCGGCGCGTAACTGTAGCGGACCACCCCCCCCGCGACCGCGACATGCACCTGTTTGTAGATCCGCCGGGTTACTTCCGCGCGCCCGTAGTACCGGGTTCGGTGCACCCGGAAGAAGTTGGTCGGCATATCGAGATCGACGAATCCGCCCTGGCCGTCCGGGCCCTGACCGTAATAGCCGAATTTGCCCTCGCGCACCGCCCCCCCATCAAAAGAAAACCGCCAGCCGTTGAGCAGGCGGGGCGCCCGATACTTGAGGACCGCGAAACGGCTGCCGCGGGTACCCCAGGCGGCCTCCAGGCCGAGATAGCCCTCGTAGGGCACCCGCGAATCGTAGTCGGCTTCCTTGGAGTACTGGATATGGCCGATGATCAACAGGCCGTTGGTGGGGTCTCCCATCAGGTAGGGGAAATCGCTGATGCGCCAGGGATTGGTCGCTTCCTGCGCGGCGAGCGGGCCGGCAGCGAAGAGCAAGCAGAGCAACGAGCGCCGCATGCTAAGCCTTCGGATAGAGGTAGGCCGTATCCAGGACACGCGCACCGCTGCCCGGGTCGCAGGCGGCGTAACGCGAGGGGAACATCGAGGCGGCACCGTATTCTCCCCGCTTATTGATGGCATAGAACTCGAGTTGCGGAGGGTGACCCTGGGCGTCGCGCTTGGCATCGGGGCACATGGCGACCACGCGTTTGAGCGTCGCCAGCGCCGCGTCGGTCGGACTCATGCCCCGGCGCATGTGCTCCACGGTGAGAAAGCCGCCGCAGACCATGATGTTGAGCTCGCCCAATCCGGTCGAGCCGGCGGCCCCGATCTCATTGTCGGTGTACTGTCCCGCCCCGACGATCGGTGAATCCCCCGCCCTGCCCGGGATCTTCCACGCCAATCCGCTGGTGGTGGTGACGGAGGAGAGCTCGCCCTTCTCGTTGATTAGATCCAGGTTGATGGTGCCGGTCGGGCGCGGCTCCGCGGTCTGCACGGGACTGCCGTCGGGAATGTCGATCCAGTCATCGCCCTTGGCGCGGTTGGCCCGCCAGCGCAGCCACTTTTCCCGCGAGGAGGGGGTGAGCAGGTCTTCGTCCTTGAAGCCATAGGAGAGCGCGAACCGCTTGGCCCCGGCTCCCACCAGGAGAATGTGGTCGGTGTACTTGAGCACCAGGCGGGCCACTTCGCTGGGCGTCTTGATGCCCTCGAGCGCGGCGACGGCGCCGGCGCGACGCGTCGGCCCGTGCACGCAACTGGCATCGAGCTGGACCACGCCGTCCTCATTGGGAAGCCCGCCGAACCCGACCGATTCGTCGTTGGGGTCGAGCTCCTGGAGCTTGACTCCCTCGACGCCCGCATCGAGCGTATCGGTGCCGTTGGTCATCAGCTCCACCGCGAGCTTAACGCCGCGAATGCCATTGGCCGATCCGACGGCGGCAAAGCGCGCCACCCGGCTCCGCCGCACCCAGGGCGCACTGGCGCCGGCGGCTTCCCCGCTGGGAAGGGACCCGGCCACCGCGAGGGCGGCGGTCCCGAGAAAGTCGCGGCGGGTGACAGCGGACACGGCACGCTCCCTGGTGACGATTTGGACCGCTGGAATCAGCCGACGGGCACCATTCCTGTCAACTTGCCGCGCCCCGGGGTGGTCCCTACCTTCGGGACGTGCCGGCCCCCCCGGAATCCTCGCTCATGACTCCGTCATGACCCGCCGTCCCCGGCTCGATCCCGCGGTCTTCCACCTGCCCGTCGACAAGATGCGCGCCGGGTATTACTCCGACAAGTATTTCACCCGCGCACGCGAGATCCTGCTGGCAGACGGCTGCCGCCCCCGAGTCACCATGCAGGTCTTCGGAAAGTCGCCCGCTTTTCTGGGCGGCATCGACGAGGCGATTGCGATTCTCAAGCTCTGCGCCATCGAGTGGAAGGACCTCGAGGTCAAAGCCCTCCATGACGGCGACGCGATCGACGCCTGGGAGACCGTGCTGCTGATCGAGGGGCCCTACGATGCCTTTGCCCATCTCGAGACCCTCTATCTGGGTGTGCTGGCCCGGCGCACCCGGGTCGGCACCAACACCCGGCGGGTGGTGGAGGCCGCCCATCCCAAGGAGGTCATGTTCTTCCCCGCGCGGCACGACCACTGGCTGGTGCAGACCGGAGACGGGTATGCCGCGCACATTGCCGGCGCCATCGGGGTGTCCACCGACGCGCAAGCGTCCTGGTGGGGGACCGAAGGCGTGGGCACCGTGCCGCACGCGCTGATCGCGGCCTACGGGGGCGACAGCGTCCTCGCGACCCGCAAATTCGCCGAGCACATCGATCCGGCCGTGCGACTGGTGACCTTGGTCGATTTCGAGAACGACTGCGTGCACACCTCCCTCCGGGTCGCCGAGGCGCTGGGTGAGCGCCTCTACGGCGTCCGCATCGATACCAGCGAGATGCTGGTGGACAAGTCGGTGGTGCCGCAGATGGGGCGCTTCCGACCCACGGGGGTCTGCCCCCAGCTGGTGCGCAACGTGCGCGAGGCGCTCGACCGGGCCGGGTATCCGCAGGTGCGGATCATTGTGTCGGGCGGGTTTACCGTCGAGAAGATCCAGGAGTTCGCCCGGCAGGGCGTGCCGGTGGACGCCTACGGCGTGGGCAGCTCGCTCTTCCAGGGTCGTTTCGATTTCACGGCGGATGTGGTGCTCCGGGACGGCAAGCCGTGCGCCAAGGTGGGCCGGGAGTTTCGGCCCAACCAGCGGCTGGAGCAGGTGCGGTGAAGGTGAAGGGTGAAAGGTGAAGACCACCATCTTCTGGGACGTCGATACCCAGGTGGATTTCATGCTGAGCTCGGGGAAGTTGTACGTCGCCGGCAGCGAGGAGATCATCCCCGTGCTCGGGCGGCTGACCGAGTACGCCCACGCCCACGGCATTCGCATCATCGCCAGCGCGGACGAACACATGGCGGGCCACCGCGAGCTGTCGTCCCAGCCCGACTGGAAGCAGACCTTTCCCGAGCACTGCATGCAAGGAACCGCCGGCCAGCAGAAGATCGCGGAGACCCGGCTTGATAACCCGCTGGTGATCGAGCCAGCGCCGCAGGATCCGGCCGCTCTCGCGGCCCGGGTGCGCGCCCATCGGGGCGACATCCTCTTCCACAAACACTGGTTCGACGTCTTCAGCAATCCCAACGTGCTGCCGGTGGTGGACGCCCTCGCCCCCGACGCCATCGTGCTGTACGGGGTGGCGCTCGACGTGTGCAACAAGTACGCCGTCGAGGGCCTGCTCCGGCTGCGGCCGGGAATCGCCCTGAGCGTGGTGACCGAAGCTGTTCGCGCGATCGACCCCGCGATCGGCAGCGCCTTGCTCGACGACTGGCGGCGGCGCGGGGTGCGGCTCGCGACCAGCGACGAGGTGCTCGCCGCGTGAGGGAATTCGGCCGTAACTTTCTGCCCGGACCCACCGACATCCACCCCGAGGTGATGGCCGCCCTGCTGGGACCGATGTTCTCGCATCGCAGTCCCGGGATGCAGGCGATGCTGGCGGCCATGCAGCCTTCGCTGCAGGAATGCTTCGGCACCCGGCAACCCGTCTTCATTTCCACCTCGTCCGCCACCGGGCTCATCGAAGCGGCGGTGCGCAACGGCGTCCGCCATCGCGTGCTCGTGGCGGTCGGCGGCTACTTCGGCGAGTACTTCGCGCGGGTGGCCGAAGCCTGCGGCAAGGAAGCGCTGCGCGTCGAGGTCCATCCGGGCGAGGCGATCACTCCGGAGCAGCTGGAGCAGTTCCTGGAAGGGCCCGCCGTGGATGCGGTGGCGCTGGCACACTCCGAATCCTCGACCGGCGCGCTGGCCGACATCGCCGCGCTGGCTCGCGTGGTGCGGGCGCGCGACGACGTGCTGCTGCTGGTGGATGGCGTGACTTCGGTCGGCGCCATGCCGATCGAGATGGACCGCTGGGGCGCCGACTTCTACTGCACCGGATCGCAGAAGGCGATGGCCCTGCCGCCCGGACTCGCCTTCGGTGCGGCCAGCGAGCGCCTGCTGGCCCGCGCGGAAACCATGCCCGATACGGGCTTCTACTTCTCGGTCCGCAAACTGGTCTCGATTGCCCGTCAGAATCTGCCGTTCTGGACCCCGGCCATGTCGCTGTACTACACGCTGGAGTGCCAGCTGGCCCGCATCGCCCGAACCGGCGGCTGGCCGGCTCGGTGGGCGCGCCACCGCCAGATGCTCGAGCTGCTCGAGCGCTGGGTCGCGGCGCGCCGGGACGTGAGGCTGCTGGCGCGCGCGGGTGCCCGCTCACCCGCCATCTCGGCCCTCGTGCTGCCGGAGGGCCACCGCCCCGGCGACGTCATGGAGGCGCTGGAGCGGCAGGGCTATCTGGTGGGCGGCGCGCTGGACCTGCGCCATGGCCCGATCATTCGCATCGGTCACATGGGCGATCTCGAGCCCCAGCACCTGAACGGACTGCTCGATCACCTCAGCGAATTGATCGCATGAAGCGACTCGCTCAGTACTTCCTTCGCGGTCTCGTGGTCATCACGCCGGCGGCGCTGACGCTGTGGGCCTGCTGGTGGGTCTTCAGCACGGTGGACAGCGTCATCGACGTCGGCATTCCGGGGGCCGGGATCGTCCTGACGATCGTCGGGATCACGCTGGTCGGCGCGCTGGCGTCGAACCTGCTGACCCGGGGCCTGGTCGGCGCGCTCGACCGGCTGCTGGCGCGACTGCCCTTCGTCCGGCTGCTCTATTCCTCGACCAAGGACCTGCTCAATGCATTCGTCGGGGAACAGCGCCGCTTCAACCGGCCGGTGCGGGCCCGACTGGACCACGCCGGCACGGTGTGGACGCTGGGATTCGTCACCGCCGAAGGCGCCGAGCGACTGGCCATGCCGGGATTCGTGGCGGTGTACCTGCCGCAGGCCTACAACTTCGCCGGCAACCTCATCATCCTGCCCGCGGCGCACGTCGAGCCGGTCGAGGGCGAAGCGGCGGAGATCATGGCCTTCATCGTGTCGGGTGGCGTATCCGGATCCGCCGAGCCCATCCCGCGCGGGTGACGTGGGTCACAGCGATAACTTGCAGTGATCTCTACAGTTAACGCCGAGGATCGGGGCCCGTCTTTAGCGGTGGCCAGGCATGAGCCGGACCCTGAACACCACCTTTCACGAGGTTTGCCATGAGAAGCCTAATTCGTTGCGGCGCGCTTACTTGTGCCGTGATCCTGGGCGCCTGCAGCCAGGACACCACGGGCACCCAGGCCACCGCGCTGCTCAACGCCGACGTCGCGACGGTGGTCGCCGATAACACGGGCGATGACGTGGACATCATGCGGGAGCCGGTGTTCTTCGTCGCCATGCCGATCGGGGCCGGACCGGTCCTGGGGCCCGGAACGGGAGACCTGAGCCCAGCCAATTGCACTTACAACTCGACGACTCAGCGGATCGAGTGCCCCGTAGTGACTCGCTCGGGCAGTCTCACGGTAACCCGCAGCTACGCCTTCTGGGACGCTAACGACGTCCCGCAGAATCACTACGACGCTTTGCTGACCGCGAAGGCCAACGTCCTGACCCACATTCAGGGCGAGCGCAGCGGGGAGTTCTGGAGCGGCAGCATCGACCGGACGCGCGACATGACCGTGACCGGACTGCTGGGCACCGAGACCGAGCGCACCTGGAACGGCACTGGAACCAGCAGCGTCACCCGGAGCCGGCACACCGAGAGCGGCGAGGAACGCTCCTACGACCTCAGCTGCACGCTGACGGTCGTCAACGTGGTGGTCCCGGTCCCCCACGACGACCTGCGTTTCCCGACCAGCGGCACTATCACCCACAACTGCACCATCACCTTCGACGGTGGGCCGAGAGATGGACAGACGGTGCAGCGCACCGCCACCGTAACCTTCAACGGCACCGCAACCGCCACCGTCACCGTGGGCGACCGGACCTTCGACATCAACCTCGCCACCAGGCACCGCGGGCCGGGAAGGCCGTAGTCAGAGGTCAGGGATCAGAGGTCAGAGGTCAGGGACGGGGAGCGCGCGTTGGCTCCCCGTTACCTTTGGGTACCACCCGTGAGCTCCGACCTCTGACTTCTGATCGCTAGTCCCGTGCTGCTTCGGATTCGTTTCCAGGCCCGCTACCTGCTCTTCTGGCTGGCGTTCTTCTGCGTCATGCGAGCGGTCTTCCTGGTCGCCCTGGCGGAACAATCCCGGGCCCTTCCGTTTGCCACCTTGCTCGGCACCTTCGGACACGGGCTTGGGCTCGACCTCTCCGCCGCCGCCTATATCTGCCTGCCGGTCTATCTGCTGGCCGGGCTGATCGGCGCGCCACGCCTGGGGCTGCGCCCGGCGAGGCTGATCTTTCCCTACACCGCGCTGGCGGTCTGCGGGCTTACCCTGCTGACCATCGCCGACATCGGGGCATTCCAGGGCTGGGGCCGCCACATTGATGCGAGTGTGCTGCCCTATCTGTCCCATCCACGAGAAGTGTGGGCATCGGCGGGTGTAGTCCCGCGCGGGTTGCTGCTCGCCCTGTGGATCGCGCTCTCCCTGCTTGGGGTCCGGCTTGGCCGAGAGCTGCTGCGCCCCCGCTTCGGTACCGAGGCCTACGGGGCCGGCAGCGTGGTACTGCCGGGGCTCTGCGCGGCGTTGCTCGTCATTCCAGCGCGGGGCGGGGTCCAGCTCATCCCGATCAATCAGAGCAGCGCGTACTTCTCCACCCAGCGATTCGCGAACCAGGCCGCGCTGAACGTGGGATGGAACTTCTTCGATTCCTGGCGCCGGGGCGTGAGCCGTCGCGGCAACCCTTACCTGGTCATGCCGATGGATTCGGCCCGGGTGCTGGTGCAACGGGCTCGCGCTGCGACGCCGAGCGGGTCCGGAATGCTGCGCGAGGGCCGCCCCAACGTGCTGCTGATCGTCTGGGAGAGCCTGGCGGCGCGTGCGGTCGAGCCCCTCGGAGGAGTGCCGGGTGCGACCCCCGAGCTCGCGGCGCTCGCCGAGCACGGCCTGCTGTTCCGTCACTTCTACGCGGCGGGAGACCGCACCGAGAAGGGGCTGGCCGCGCTGCTGGCCGGTGCGCCGACCATTCCCGATGCCTCCATCCTGCGGGTCCCCGCCAAAGCCGCCAGCTTGCCCATGCTCCCCCGCGACCTGGCCGCCGCGGGTTACCGCACCGGGTTCTACTACGGGGGTGATCTGGCGTTCGGCAATCTGGGGAGCTTTGTCACGGAGGGGCGCTTCGAGCGGGTGATCGGAAAATCGGCCTTCCCGCGCGCGACCTGGAGCTCGAAGTGGGGCGCGCACGACGAAGCCGTGGCCGAGCGGCTGCTCCGGGATCTGCGTGGCGCGGCGGATCCCTTCTTCGACGTCTGGCTCACCCTCAGCAGTCACGAGCCGTTCGACGTGCCGGGTCCCACCCGCGTCCCGGGCGAGGATAGCGAGGCCCGCTTCCTGAATTCCCTCGCGTATACCGATCATGTCCTGGGGGATTTCCTGCGCCGGGCCGCCCGCGAACCCTGGTGGCCCCGGACCCTGATCGTGATCGTCGCAGATCATTCCCGGCCCCTCGAGCGGACCGACGCAAGGGCCGGTTACAAGACGGCGGAGAGCTGGTACCACATCCCGATGCTGTGGAGCGGCGGCGCCCTGGCGCGGCGCGGCGTGGTTGACGCGCTCGGCAGCCAGACCGATCTGGCCCCCACGCTGCTGGCCCAGCTGGGTCTGCCGGGAGGAGAGCGCTATCGCTTCGGACACGATCTGTTCGCGCCGAGCCAAGAGCCTTTCGCCTTCTATGGATTTGAAACGGGGTTCGGCCTGGTTACCGGGCGCGGCAATCTGGTGTGGGAGCGCGAAACGGCGGTCGAGCTTCCGAACTCCGCCGACCTGCGGCTCGGGCAGGCAATACTCCAGTTGGCCTATGAGGACTTCTTAAGCCGGTGAACCCTTTCACCGCCGTTCAGATCTCTCCCCGTTTCGCCAAGTTTGCGATCCGCTCTCCTGCCCGGAAGGCCAGCGCCATGATGGTCATGGTGGGCTGGCCGCGACCCGAGGTCACCATACTGCTGCCGTCGCAGAGGAACAGATTGGGCACATCGTGGGTTCGATGGTTCGCGTCGATGACCGAGGTCTTGGGATCCTTGCCCATGCGGCAGGTCCCCAGCAGGTGGGCGGTGCCTCCCGACACGCCGACCGGGAAGCTCCATACCTTCTGCGCACCGGCCGCCTGCAGGATCTCTTCGGATTTCGCCGCCATGAACTTCATGATCTTGATGTCGTCGTCGTGGTCCTTGTAGGTGATCCGGAGCGCGGGCAGCCCCCAGTCATCCTTCACCGTCGGATGGAGGGTGACGTTGTTGCTCTCCACCGGCAGCGAAGTGGTGTGGCCCGCGCTCATCATGGTGCGATTGAAGTAGTCGCTCACCAGCTTCTTGTATTCGCTGCCCCAGGAGGGCGAATCGGGGGGCAGCGCGCCCAGGGCGAACGCGATCGGATATTGCTGGAAGCGGGCGTCGATGCCGCCGCCGCCGTAAAAGCCCCGCTTGGCGTCGCTGTCGTAGAAATCGTGGATCAGGCGCGTCGCCTGCACGCTCTTGTACTCGTTGAGCTGGTGCTCGAAAAGGGCCATGGTCCCCGTGTTGCCGTTGAACATCAGGTGCTTGCCGACGTAGCCGCTCGAGTTAGCCAGCCCGTTGGGGAACTGGCTCGAGGTGGACATGAGCAGCAGCTTCGGAGTCTCGGCGCCGTTGGCGGAGAGAATCACCGCCTTGGCCCGCTGGAACTGCTCCTTCTTGTCGGCGTCGAAGTAGGTGACGCCGGTGGCGCGGCCCCGGGCGTCGAGCTCGACTTTGCGCACATAGCTGTTGGGCCGGATCTCGCACTTCCCGGTGGCCTCGGCGACCGGGATGACCGACGCGAGACTGGAGCTCTTGGCGCCGAACTCGCAGCCGAACCCGATGCAATAACCGCAATGCTGGCACGCGTTGCGGCCGTTGAACGGCTTCGAGAGAATCGCCAGCGGGGCGGACTGCGGGTGCAGCCCCAGCTTGGTCGCGCCGCGCTCGAACAACACACCGGAAGATTTGACCGGCATGGGCGGAAGCGGGTACGGCCGGGAGCGGGGCGGATCGAAGGGTCCCGGCGTGCCGGAGACTCCGACCTCCCAGTCGACCATGGTGTAATAGGGCTCGAGGTCGGCATAGGTGATGGGCCAGTCGGCCAGATTGGCCCCCGGAATCGCCCCCAGCTTGCTGCGCTCGATGAAGTCGATCTCGTGCAGCCGCCAGAAATTCGCGGTGAAGTGGACGCTGCTGCCGCCCACCAGGCTCGCCCGGAAAATGCCGCCCTGTCCGACGCGGGCCTCCTCTTGTTCGGTCTGGCGCCAAGTCACCGGCGTCTTGGGAGCCAGGTCGCCGTTGAGCCAATAACTGAACTCGTCGTGCTTGAAATCGCTGGGAGCGAGCCGCGGCCCCGCCTCGAGCACCACCACCGAGTAGCCCCGGGTGGAGAGCTGCTTGGCGAGCACGCCGCCGGCCGCACCGGAGCCGACGATCACGAAATCCACGGTTTCGCCGGGGGCATACCTGGCTTGAGGGCGGGATTGCACGGCTCAGCCTCCCTTCTGGGCTTCGGCGTCGTAGTAGCCGAAGGGTGGCTGATAGATCCCGTGCGACTCGAAGCCTATCAGCTTCCAGCCGACTTCGCCCTGGTTACCGCCGTAGGACGGATTGCCGAACATCCCCACACAGGTGGCAAAGCGAGTTTGCCCGAAGAAAGGAGTCTGCTCGATGGACTTGAGGTACTCGTCCTGCTGCTCCGGCTTCAGCGCGGCAAACGAGGTCGTGCCGGGCCACTTGGCGGCTGCCTTCTGGTTGACGTCGGCAAGACCGTTGAGCACGAAGTCCTTTTGCGGTGCAGCAAAAGTGGCCAATGCCTTGTCGAGGAAGTGAATAACCCCCGCCTCTTTGGCTCCCGGTGTCCCATCGGAAGGAAAGATCCGCATGCAGATGGCCTCGAGGTCGGCCGCCTGCGCCGGGGTCAAGACATCGAACCGGAAGGGCGGGGGCTGCAGGACCGTTTTTCGCGCATGAACAAGGGCCGCTTGCAGCCGCTGCGGGTCGACGAAGAGCCAGGTGGCTCCAACGGCGCCGGCGGCGGCGAGGAAGGCTCGGCGGGAAACCCGATCGGACATGGTTACTCCGGAGTGGGGCTGGCAGTCCTACGAATATCGCCTGGAACGGGTTGCACCGCGAGACAGGGGCCTGGCGCTCATCGGTTCAACATGCTCTTCGCCACGAACCAGACGTTGGCAGGCCGTTCAGCCAGCCGGCGCATGTACCAGGGGAACCACGAGCTGCCGTAGCTGATCAGGGTCTTGACGGTGCGGCCCTTGGCGGCGAGGGCCTTTTGCTCCGCCATGCGAATGCCGTAGAGCATGTGGATCTCGTAGCCGCCGTTCTCCACTCCGAGGGAGGCTGCCTTGGCGACCAAGCGGTCGATCAAGGTCATATCGTGGGTGCCGATGATGGGCAGCGCCTGCCCTTTGGCCGCGGCATTGAGCAGCTCGACCGAGAGGTCGTAATACGCCAGGTCGACGTCCCGCTTGGAGGGAAAGGCCACGTGAGGCGGCTCGGCGTAGGCGCCTTTCACCAGCCGGACGGTGGGTCGGTGCGCGAGCAGCTGCCGGAGATCGTCCGGGGTACGCCGCAAATAGGCCTGCATGGCCACGCCGACCCGCTCGTGCTTCGCGCGTAACCCGCGATACAGCTCGAGGGTGCGGTCCACGTAGCTGGAGTCTTCCATATCGAGCCAGAAATACGCGCCCGTCGCCTCGGCCTTCTGGGCCAGCACCCCAAGGTGATCGGCGCAGTGGGCCTGGGAGAAGTCCAGGCCGAGCTGGGTCGGCTTGACGGAGACGTGCGCGTTCAGCTTGTGGGCCTGAATCTGGTCGAACACCCCGAGGTAATGATCGCGTACCGCGGCGGCTTCGGACTCGGCGGTGAGGTTCTCGCCCAGCTTGGTGAGTACCGTGCCGAGCCGGTCGGCGGCGATGGTCTCGGCGGCGTCAACGGCATCGGCCAGCTCTTCCCCGGGCATGAAGCGCTTGACCGCCCGTTTCGCGAAGGGCCGGGTCATCACCCGGTGGGCGAGCCAGGGACTCTTCGACATGCGAAGCAAGACGTTCCGGGCCAGACTCATCGCGCTGTGACCTCCCTGACGGAGACGGGGCGGCGGGCGGAGTGGCGTTCGGCGATGGGAGTCACGTAGAGAGAATAGGATACCATGCGCGCTCCCCGGGAGCCAGCGGTCTATCTTGGACGGATGCACCGGCTCGCGGCCTTGCCGTTCGAGAACTCCTACGCCCGGCTCCACCCGGCATGTTACGAGGTGGTGGATCCGACCCCGCTTCCGGACCCCTGTCTGGTCGCCTTCAACCCCGCGGCCGCCGAGCTGATCGGGCTGGATCCCGCCGAAGCGAACAACCCGGAGCGGGCGCTGTACCTGAGCGGTCATCGCCGCCTGCCGGGCGCCGAGCCGATCGCGCAGGCCTATGCGGGACACCAGTTCGGCGTATGGGTGCCCCAGCTGGGCGACGGGCGCGCCTTCCTGCTCGGTGAGATTGGAACCCCGCAGGGCGAATGCTGGGACCTCCACCTCAAAGGGGCGGGCCGCACCCGCTTTTCCCGTTTCGGCGATGGCCGCTCGGTGCTGCGCTCAGCGGTCCGCGAGTATCTCGCCGGCGAGGCGATGCACGGCCTGGGCATTCCCACCACTCGCGCGCTCGCCATCGTCGGGAGCGCGTTGCCGGTGGAACGCGAGCAGGTCGAGACGGCGGCGACCCTGCTGCGTCTCAGTCCGAGCCATGTCCGCTTCGGGACCTTCCAGTATTTCGCCGCGCGGAACGCAACCGACCGGGTGGGGGAGCTGGCGGAGTACGTCATCGCCCGGCATTTCCCGGAGCTCGCGGGGACCGGCTATCTCGGCTGGTTCGGCGAAGTCTGTCGCCGCACGGCCAGGCTGATGGCGCAGTGGATGGCAGCCGGCTTCGCCCACGGGGTCATGAACACCGACAACATGTCCGTCCTCGGCCTGACCCTCGACTACGGGCCTTACGGTTTTCTGGACGAGTACGACGCGGGGTTCATCTGCAATCATACCGACAGCGGCGGCCGCTACGCCTTCGATCAGCAGCCGGCGGTCGGGATGTGGAACTGCGCGCGCTTCGGCGAGTCCCTGATGGCAGCGGCCGGTGAGCCTATGGAGGCGTGGCAGTCGGCGCTGGAGGAATACTGGCCGGCGTTTGCTGCAGCTTACCAGGGCTTGATGCTGGGGAAACTGGGGTTGAACAGCAGGCCCGCAGATTCCACAGAGGATGCTGACTTGATCGCAGATTTGTTGGGGGTGTTACAGGCGGAGCGCGCTGACTACACCGGGTTCTTCAGGGGCCTCTGCGGGTTTGGGGTCGACCGACCCGCCGGCAACACGCCGGGCCCGATGCGGGCGTGGCTGGCGCGCTACACCGCCCGCCTGCAGGCCGAAGGCAGCCGCGACGCCGAGCGTGCGGAGCGCATGCGGCGGGTCAACCCGAAATACGTGTTGAGAAACTGGATCGCCCAGGAGGCCATCGAGGAGGCGCAGGCCGGACGCTACGGCCTGATCGAGGAGCTGCGACGGCTATTCGCCGATCCGTTCGGCGAGCATCCGGGGATGGCACGTTTTGCCGAGCCGCCTTCGGGCGCCGCGCGGGAGATCGCGGTCAGCTGTTCTTCGTGAGCAGCGCGATGGCTTCGTCGGCGCTGGCGGCAACCTTGAGCTGATCCGGCGCGAGCGATCCGAAGAACTCGGCGGCGGCGCGACCGGGCCGGATGAGCACCACGAATCGGTCCGCCTGGAGGGCAAGCGCAATCTCCGCTGCCGTCCCGGCGTTCATTCCGCAGGCCACCATGGCCGCACAGCTCCGCGCCAGGACCGCGTTACGCGCCTCGCCCAAACCGGTGGCCAGAATCACGGAGAGCTCCGCCGCACCTTCCTGGGAATTTGCCGAGGGAAGCAGTCCGACCGAGAGCCCGCCCCCTCGCGCGGCACCTCGAGCCGCCGCGGCCATGACTCCGGTGTTGCGGCCGCCGCAGCTCACGATCCAACCCGCGCGCGCCGCGAGCTCGGCGATCCGTTCGGCCGCGGCGATCTCCTCCAGCGAGGCTCCGTCACCGGGGCCGACGACGGCCAGAATCCGATCGGGCGATGCGCTCATGCGGCGTCGAGCGCCAGCAGGGTATGCAGCAGCACATTGGCGCCGTTGGTGATGTCGGCGGGGCGGGAGAACTCCTTGGGGGAGTGGCTGATCCCTCCCACACTCGGGACGAAGATCATGCCCGCCGGTCCGATGCGCGCCATTTCCTGGGCGTCGTGCCCGGCGCCGCTGGGCAGCGCCATGGTCACCAGGCCCAGGCCCTTGGCCGCCGCGGCGATCGTGCGGCGAATGGCCGGGTCGGTCAGCGCGGGGAGGCTCGCGAGGGTTTCCCGGAAACTGATGGTGGTCCCGCCCAAGCGCGCCAGGCGCTCGAACTCGGCGTGGATCTCCCGGTAGAAGCGCAGCACCCTGGCGTCGTCGAGATCGCGGAGCTCGAGCCCGAATACCACGCGCCCCGGAATCACGTTGTAGGCACCGGGCTCGACGCGAAGCTTCCCCACCGTCCCGACTTGCCTGCCGGGTACGCTGCGGACGATCCGATTGACCGCCTGAATGCATTGCGAGGCGACGAGCAGCGCATCGCGCCGGCGATTCATCGGCGTGGTCCCGGCGTGGTTGGCAAAGCCCTCGATCGTTACGTCCCAGTGCCGGATCCCCACGATGCCCAAGACCACGCCGATCGGGATCCTCGCTTCGTCCAGCGTGCCGCCCTGCTCGATGTGGAGCTCGAGGTAGGCGGCGATGTCACCCTTGGCGCGCCGCGCCGACTCCAGGCGGTCCGGATCGCCGCCCAGGAAGCGGATCCCCTCGCGCATGGTCTTGCCGCTCTGCGACACGCGGTCCAGCTCCTCGGGTGGGACCCCGGAGGTGATCGCATGGCTCCCGAGCGTGCCGCCCTCCTCGTTCTCGAACAGAATCACCTCGAGAGGATGCCGCAGACTCACACCAGCGGAGGCGAGCGTGCGGGCCACCTCGATCGCCGCAAGGGAGCCCACGTCGCCGTCGTAATTGCCGCCCTCGGGCACGGAATCGATGTGCGAGCCCAGCACGATCGGTTTGAGCGCGGCGTCCCGGCCGGCGCGGCGGCCGAGCAGATTGCCCGCTACGTCGATGCTGACCGAGAGGTCCGCCTCGCGCATCCAGCCCCCGGCCAGCTCGCGACCCAGCCGATCCGCCTCGGTATAGGCGACCCGGCTCACTCCGCCCTGCGGGTTCTTCCCCACTTCCGCCAAGGCGGCCAGGTGGGCATCGATGCGGGCACCGTCCACCCGCAACGCGGCCTGGGGGATGACCCGAGCGGGGAGAGCGAGCGCCGCCGCGCCGCCGAGCACGCTGCGGCTGAACTCGCGCCGGTTCACTGCACGCACCCGGCGAACGGGGCGGCCGGCTTGGCCTTGTCCACGACGATACGATGGTCGAGGTTGGCCACCTGGAGCGCGATGTCGAGCACCAGCTGATCGATCAGGGCCATGTGCCGGTACTGGATGTACTGGGCCTCGTCGCTGTTCTGGTGGTAATCGGCATGGCCGCCGGTGGTGAAGAAGATGATCGGGATGCCATAGCGGGCGTAGTTGTAATGATCGCTGCGGCAATAGATCCGCTGCGGGTGGCCGTCCGCGTCCATCGAATAGTCCACCTGCATCGGCTGCGCCCGTTGTGCGTTCACCTGCTCCGCGAGGTCGCCCAATTCGGTGGAGAGCCGGCGGGAGCCCACCAGCTGCACGTAGTTGGGGGCTCCGTGCAGCTCGACGCCTGCCTTGTTCTTGCCGGTGACATCACTCGCTTCGCCGCGGCCGACCATGTCGAGATTCAGCTGGGCAACGATCGAGTCGCGCGGGACAGTGGGGTGATTGGTGAACCACTGCGAGCCCCACAGCCCGGCTTCTTCGCCGGTGTGCCAGACGAAGAGGACCGAGCGCTTGGGCTTGAGCTTGCCCGCCGCGAACGCTTCGGCGATTTCCAGCAGCGACACCGAGCCGCTGCCGTCATCGTCGGCCCCGTTCTGGATGGAGTCGGGACGCGCGGGATAGAGCTGGCGCAAGCTGTCCCGGACCGCCTTGATCCGGATCCACTGCGCCTCCGTCGCCACGGGACGCGGGCGGGTATCGGCTCCCTCGGTGAGGGCGACGAGATCGTAGGCCTTGAGCGAGTCGTGCTCCACCGCGCCGCCCAGGATGTAACCAGTGTGGTCGCTATGGGCGCCGATCGCGACGTACTGGTCCCGGAGCTTGGGGTCAGTCCCCGGAAAGATCGCCACCACGTTGCGGGTAGGGAGCGGCGACCGCATCACCTTCAGGTCGACCGCCACCGGCTTGCCTTCGGCGCCCTTTGGCAGCTGATCGAGCGCCGCCCCGAAGATGGCCCGCGCCATCCCCTCCTGGATCGTCGCGAGGGAGCCTGTCCCGCCAAATCCGCCCCGGCTCGGCTGGGCGGGGTCTTCGAATGCTCCGCTGGGCCCGCCGCGCGAGGCAAAGCCACCGCCACCCACCGGACGTACGCTGACTCCGGCCGAAGGGGACGGCGCAATCAGGAGAACCGCCGCCGCCGCGGCCGTCATCTGCTGATAGGCCTGCAAAGCCGCCGAAGCGGGAGCGCCACGACCTCTGCCTCCAAATCCGCCGCCGGAGACAGCCCGGAGCACCAGCAGCTTGCCGCGCACCGCATCCGGCGGAAGCACGTTCGTGGTGTCGTTGGCGGTACCGCCGAACACGGCGCCGGTCTCCGCCAGCGAGCGCGCGGCCTGGGCCACGGCACTGAAATCCGTCCCGAAACGGAAGACCTGGCCCGCCACGCTGATGGTGGAGCTGCTGTCGATGCGCCGCTCGAACACGGGGAGGTACTGGAAGTATCCACCACTGTCGCCGGCGGGCTGGAGGCCCATCCGGCGGACCTCGCGCTCGAGATAGGCCGTCGCGCGCAGGTTATCGGCGGTACCGACGCGGCGGCCCAGCATCGAATCATCCGAGTAGACATAGAGACGAGTCATCAGGTCGCACGGCGTGATGAGGGGCACCGTGGCGCCGCCGCGATACTTTAGAGGCAGGGGACCGGATTCCAGGGCCGGACACTTCTGCTGCGCCACGAGCACCGACGCGGCCAGGGACAGCAGCAGCGCGGCCGCCACCGTGCGCCGCAGCATTGACTGGGTTGTCACGCGAATTCCGGGTTGAGGTCCATGGGGTGGATCCGAACGACCTGCCCCAATGTACGCAGCGAGCCGGGGCGGGGTTGGCGGGGGACCCGCGGCCTCGCCATGCTGCGGCCACGGTGCTAACCTCCCCCCGAATTGCCACCGCGAGGTCCCATGCGCTGCTCAGGTCTTGCCGTCGCCGTCGGGATGGGTGCCGCCACCGGGCCCGTGTGGAGCCAGGCGCCCGATCCCCATGCCAGCATCACGGTGGGCACGGCCACCGCGCGGCGCGGGGAAAAGGCCTTCGGCGCCATCGTGGTCCCCCCGGGAACCGACTCGGGGTACTCCATCCCGGTGGCGCTGGTGCACGGCGCACGACCCGGCCCCGTGCTCGCGCTGGTTGCCGGCGCGCACGGGACCGAATATGCGTCGATCATCGCATTGGAGAAGCTGATCGGCTTGCTCGACCCGAGCAGCATCGCGGGCACCGTCATCATCCTGCCGCTGGTCAATCTGGCCTCCTTCGAGCAGAAAGTTCCCCACGTCAACCCGACCGACCGGAAGAACATGAACCGGTTCTATCCCGGCAATCCGGCCGGGAGCCAGACCGAGCGCGCCTCCTACCTCATCACCAAGGAGGTCGTGGACCAGAGCGATCACCTGATCGACCTGCACGGTGGCGATCTGGACGAAAGTCTGCGGCCGTACAGCTACTGGACCGTGACCGGAAACGCGACGCAGGATTCCATCTCGAAAGCGATGGCGCTCGCGTTCGGCCTGGATCACATCATCATCTCCGCCGACCGTCCCAAAGATCCGGGGGCCTCGCGCTATCTGGAGAATACCGCGACCACGCGGGGCAAGCCGTCGCTCACCGCGGAAGCGGGTTATGCCGGCACCGTCATGCCGGCCGACGTGGATGCCCTCGTCAAGGGCTGTCTCGGCGTGATGGGCTACCTGCGGATGATCGACCGGGTGGTGCGGCCGCCTCGGCACGTGCTCTGGTTCGACAAGGTGCTTACGGTGGCGAGCGAGGCCGGCGGGATCTTCTATCCGCTGCAGGCGCGGGACACCTGGGTTCCCGCCGGCACCAAGCTGGGGTACGTGACGGACTATCTGGGCCGTACCGTCTTCGAGGCCATCGCGGCGGAGGCGGGACTGGTGCTGTACATCAACGCAGTCCCGACGATCGCGAAGGGCGGGACGATCGCGAACATCGGGGTATTGAAGCGGTGAAGGTTCTGTCGGTCACTGCTCGTCCGGCGCCCCTCCCGTCCTGGCGACCTGATCCGGCCGCACCTTCCCCGCGTCGAACTTCCGGGCCGCCGCCAGCATCTGCGCGATCACGTCGTCAGGGTCCGCCGTCGCCCCGCGCTTGAAGCGCAGCGGGTTGATTCGCGCCAGCACGAAGGCCTTGAGATAGGGGCTTTCCAGACCGCGCTCGCGCAGGGCCTGCACCGCGGCGGCGACCACGCCATCCAGCTCCAGCAGGCGCGCCGCGCGCTCCCCCCGATTGACCAGCGCCTTGGAGAGCTTGGCGGAGCTGAACTTTTCGGTGCGCCGCAGCACCGGGTGGTACGCGCCGCCCGAAAACCTGCCGTTTTCCAGGTAGCAGAGTCCCAAGGTCACCAGGGCAGGCTCCTCGAGCTCCGTCGCATACTCGCGCTCGGGCCGGTCATCCAGGCCGGCGAGCGCTTGCGCCAGGCGGATGGCCTCGAGCGCCCGCTCCCGGACGTTGTGGGCCTTCTCGGTGTTGAGGATCAGGATCCGGTGGGCCACTTCCGGCTCGGGGACCACCAGCGCGACCACGGACCGCGCGCCCATGCTCTTGAGCGCCGCGAGCCGATGGTTGCCGTTTGGCGTCCAGTAGGTACCCTCGGCCGTACGAACCACGATGATCGGATCGACGAAACGGCCCAGCTTCTCGATCGCCGCAGCCAGGCGGGCAACATGGGGAGCGGACAGATCGCGCTGATAGGGGGTGGGCTCCACCCGCTCGACCGGAAGGGCGGCCATGACCTGCCAGAGCCCGCCGAGCGGCTCGCGATACGCGCCGATCACGCTGCCGGCGTCCGCCTCGATCGCCTCCATCAGCTGCATGACGGCGGCCGGCGGCGCCCCCTGCCCCACCTGCCGGGCGGTGAGTCCGCGCGGCTCGGGAGCGGAGGCCTTCTTCCTGCGGCGGGGTTTCGGCTCGGCTGGCTCGGGCACGGATCCTCTATCGGAAAGCGAGCGGCGTGGTGCCATCCGCCTCGCGCAGCCGCCGCCGCTGC
>DATCWE010000292.1:0-5415 GCA_036566495.1 Gemmatimonadales bacterium
GGCGCGCCGCGGTCCCCGCCGAGCCCGGCTGCTCAATCGCCTGAACGCGACACGGGGCATCCTCGACAGCGCGCACGCACGGCTGGCGACCGCTTCCCTGGAAGGCACCGACATCGGCCCCGCGGGCGAATGGCTGCTCGACAACTACCACGTCGTGCAGGAGCACGTGCGGGAGGTCAACGAAAGCCTGCCGCGCGATTACTACCGCGAGCTGCCGGAGCTGGGCAGCGGTCCCCTGGCAGGCTACCCGCGGGTCTACGAGCTGGTCATCACCCTGATCGCGCACACCGAGGGCCGGCTCGACAGCGACAACGTCGACCGCTTCTTCGATGCGTTCCAAGAGCAGGCCGTGCTGTCGATCGGGGAGCTCTGGGCAGTGCCGGCCATGCTGCGCCTCGGGCTGCTGGAGAGCGTGCGCCGGATGGCGTTGCGCACGGTGCAGCGACTCGACGAGGTCGAAGCCGCGGATCGCTGGGTCGCGCGGATTCAAGCCGACAACGAGCGCGATTCCACCATCCTGGCCGACACCCTCGCGGAATTCGTACAGGCCCCGCCGGCGCTCAGCTCCATCTTCGTCTCCCGCTTCCTGCATCAGCTCCGGCTCGCGCCGGGTTCCTTTCCGCCGCTGGCGTGGCTGGAGCAGTGGATCACCAACGTGGGCTTGAGCCCCGACGAAGCCGCCGCGCGCGCGACCGAGCGACTGGCCCTGACCAAGCTCATCATGGCGAACAGCATCATGAGCTTGCGGGGCATCACCCAGCGGAACTGGCGCCGGTTCGTGGAGCACGAGAGCAGGATGGAGCGGGTCCTGCTCGAGGATCCGTCGGGGTTCTACGCCCAGATGACCTTCCGGACCCGCGACCAGTATCGCCACGTGGTCGAGCGGATCGCCAAAGGCACCCGCCGGTCGGAGGCTGAGGTGGCCCAGGAGGCCGTGGAGCTGGCCCGGGCCGCCACGGCTGCCGAGCCCCGGCGCGGCCACGTGGGCTATTACCTGATCGACCGTGGGCGCGCCGAGCTCGAGGCGGCCACGGGCTATCGCCCCCGGGCCGCGGAAGCCGTGCACCGCTGGGTGCTCCGGCATCCCAACAGCGTGTTCGTCGGGGGCCTGCTGGCGTTTACTGCGCTGGCGCTGCTCGCCTTGTTCCAGCTCGCGGGGGAGGCCGCGCGGCCGGCGTGGCTTGCGGTGGCCGCGCTCGGGTTGCTGCCGGCCGCGGACATCGCGGTGAATCTGGTGAACCAGCTGGTGACGGTGCTGCTGCCACCCCGGATCCTGCCCAAGCTCGACTTCAGCGAGGCGGGCGTGCCGGAGCCGTACCGTACGGCCGTGGTGATCCCGACCCTGTTCGAGAGTGTGGAGGAGGTGGGCGAGGCGCTGGCGAATCTGGAGGTGCAGTTCCTGGCCAACCGGGAAGCGCATCTCCACTTCGCGCTGCTGAGCGACTTCAAGGATTCCCCCACGGAAACCCGCGCCAGCGATGCCGCTATCATCGCGGCGGCCGAGGCGGGGGTGCGCGACCTCAACGCGCGATACGCGCCCGAAAGCCAGGACGCCTTCTACCTCTTTCATCGGCCCCGGCGCTGGAACGCCGGCGAGGGCGTGTGGATGGGGTGGGAGCGCAAGCGCGGCAAGCTGCACGAGTTCAATCAGTTCCTGCGGGGCGGCGCCAGCGATGCCTTTACGACTGTCGTCGGCGACCGCGACGCCATCCGGCTGGTTCGCTACGTGATCACGCTCGACGCCGACACCATGCTGCCCCCAGCGGCGGGGGCGGTGCTGGTGGGCGCGCTGGCCCACCCGCTCAACCGGGCCGAGTACGACCCCGCGCTCGCGCGGGTGGTGCGCGGGTACGGGATCCTGCAGCCCCGGGTGGGGATTTCGCTCGGCAGCGCGCATCGCTCCCGCTTCGCCGCGATTCACTCTGGCCATCCCGGAATCGATCCCTATACGACGGCGGTCTCGGACGTTTACCAGGATCTCTACGGCGAGGGGAGCTACACCGGGAAAGGCATCTACGACGTCGATGCCTTCGAGCGAGCCACCGAGGGCCGCTTTCCGGAGAACACGCTGCTGTCTCACGACCTGATCGAGGGGAACTACGCGCGCGCGGGGCTCGCCACTGACATCACGGTCTACGATGACTACCCGACCGGGTATCTGACCTTCTCGCGGCGCAAGCACCGCTGGATCCGGGGCGATTGGCAGCTACTGCAATGGCTGTTGCCCTGGGTGCCGGGGCTGCACGGCCGGGAGCGCAACCGGCTCTCCCTGCTTTCCCGCTGGAAGATCCTCGACAATCTGCGCCGCAGCACGGTGGAGCTCGCCCAGCTCGGCTTCCTGCTGGCGGGGTGGACCGTGCTGCCCGGCTCGCCGCTCCGCTGGACGCTGCTCGGGCTCGGCGCGATCGCGGCGCCCTGGGTGGTCGCCGTGCTGCTCGCAGTGGTGCGGCCACCGCGAGACAAATCCTGGCGGGCCTATTACCGGGCGGTGGGCCAGGACGCGGCGACGAGCGCCCAGCAAGTGGCGCTGGCGATTGCCTTTCTTCCCCATCAAGCCTGGGTGTCGGGCGAAGCCATCCTCCGCACCCTCTGGCGGCTGTTCGTGACCAGGCGGAAGCTGCTCGAGTGGCAAACCGCCTCGCGGGCCGAGCGGACCACCTCGGGCACGACGCAGGAAATGTGGCGTGCCATGGGCTCGGCGGTCGCCGCGACCAGCGGGTTTGCGCTCGGCACGCTCGCCCTGGCGGAGTTCCGCGGCGCGGGAGGACTGGTCCCGCTGGCGGTGGCCGTGCTGCCGCTGGCCCTGCTGTGGTGCATCGCGCCCGCGATTGCCTATGCGCTCAGCGCGCCGGTCGCACCGCTGGTACGGATCCTGAGCGAGGCTTCCCGTGCGGTGGCGGTGCGATATGCCCGGCTGCACTGGGCGTACTTCGAGCGCTTCGTGACGGCCGCGACCAACTGGCTGGCGCCGGACAATTTCCAGGAGCATCCGGTGCCCGCGGTGGCGATGCGCACCTCGCCTACCAACCTGGGACTCCAGCTGCTCGCCACGGTCAGTGCCTATGACCTCGGCCTCATTCCACTGAGCGACATGACGCTGCGGCTCGAGCGGGCCTTTCAGTCGCTGGGCAGGCTGGCCCGGTTTCGCGGGCATTTCTACAACTGGTACGAGCTGCATGGGCTGGAGCAACTCGAGCCGACCTACATCTCCACGGTCGACAGCGGCAACCTCGCCGGCCACCTGCTCGCCCTGCGACAGGCGTGCCTCGCCCTCGCGAGCGACCCCGCGGCCGCATCCGGTGAGGTGGCGCGACGGCTCGAGCTCCTGGCCGAGCAGGCGCTCAGCTACGTGAAGGAGATGGACTTCGGATTCCTCTTCGACGCCTCGCACAAGCTGTTCTCGATCGGGTACAACCCCACGACCCACGCACTCGATCCCTCGTCCTACGATCTGCTCGCCTCCGAGGCGCGGCTGGCGAGCTTCGTCGCCATCGCCAAGAACGATGTGCCGTTCAGCCACTGGTTCCGCCTGGGCCGCGGGCTGATCTCCGCCGGGGGAGGTACGGCTCTGGTATCCTGGAACGGCAGCATGTTCGAATACCTGATGCCGCTGCTGGTGATGCACTCGTTTCCCTTCACGGTGCTGGGCCAGACCTACGAGGGGGCGCTCGCCATTCAGATGGCGTACGGGCGCGAGCGGGGGGTGCCCTGGGGGATCAGCGAGTGCGCGTACAACCTGCGCGACAGGGAGCGCACCTACCAATACCGCGGGTTCGGCGTTCCCGCGCTCGGCCTCAAGCGCGGCCTGGCCCGCAACCTGGTGGTCGCCCCATACGCCGCCGCGCTCGCCGCGATGGTCGACCCGGAACGTGCGCTGGCGAACCTGCAGACCCTCGAGGGGCTCGGATTATTGGGCGCGTATGGGTTCTACGATGCGGCCGACTATACCCGGCCGGATCCGGGGCATCCCTTCGCCATCGTGCGGAACTACATGGCGCACCACATCGGGATGACCCTGGTGGCGCTCGACAACACGCTGCTCGGCCGGATCTGGCAGCAGCGCTTTCACAGCGACCCGATGGTCCGCGCGACCGCCCTGCTGCTGGACGAGCGGGTGCCGCGGCGGCTCGCCCTGCTCCCGGCCCAGACGGCCCGTCCCGACGAAGCGCCTCCGCCGGCCGAGCCGGCACGACCGGTGGTCCGGGAAATCGTGACGCCGCACACCCCCCAGCCGCACGTGGCACTCCTGGGCCACACCCCCTACACGGTGATGGTGACCAACGCCGGCAGCGGCTACAGCCGGTTCGAAGACCTCGCGGTGTCGCGCTGGCGCGCCGACGGCACGCGCGACCACACCGGACAATTCTGTTACGTGAAGGACCTCACGCGCGGGCGGAGCTGGTCCGCGGCATTTCAGCCGCTCTGCACCGAGCCCGACTGGTACCGCGCCTTCCTCGCGACCGACCGAGTGACCCTCGAGCGTACCGACGGCGAGATAGAAACTCGGGTGGAGATCGTGGTGGTGCCCGAAGACGCGGCGGAAGTGCGGCGGGTGACGCTGACCAACAACGGGAACGAGCCGCGAGACCTCGAGCTGACCAGCTACGGCGAAATCGTGCTGGCGCCTCCCGACACCGATCGAGCCCATCCGGCCTTCGCTAACCTCTTCGTCGAAACCGAATGGCACGACTGGTGTACCGCGATCACCGCGACGCGGCGACCGCGCTCGGCTGCGGAGCGCGCGCTGTGGTGCGTGCATGTCGTCGATGCCGGTGGGGATCGGGTCGGGCCGACCAGCTGCGAGACCGATCGCGCGCGCTTTCTGGGGCGGGGCCGCACCCCGCGCGATCCGATCGTCCTGGAGCACGACGGCGCGCTCTCCGGGACGACCGGGGCCGTGCTCGACCCGATCTTCGCATTGCGGACCCGGGTGAGGTTGGCGCCGGGGCAGTCGACGGCCGTCGCGTTCACCACGCTGGTGGCCCCATCGCGGGAACGGGCGTTCGCGCTGGCCGATCGCTATCACGACGCGCACGCCGCCGAGCGCTCGCTCGATCTCGCGTGGACCTCGACCCAGATCGAGCTCCGCGAGCTCGAGGTCAGCCCGGCCGACGCCGCGGTGTTCCAGGACCTTGCCGGGTATCTCTTCTATCCCAACCCGCTGCTCAGCGCGCCCACGGCCGAGCTCGAGGCCGACCGGGGCTCGCAACAGCAACTCTGGGCCAACGGCATCTCGGGCGACTGGCCCATCCTGCTGGCCACGATCGAGTCGGCGGCCGGCCTCCCCACGCTGCAACAGGTCTTCTTGGCCCACCGGTACTGGCGGCGGCGCGGCATGACGATCGACCTGGTCGTGCTGAACTCCCAGCCGCACAGCTACCAGCAGGAGCTCAACGAGCGGATCATCGAGAGCAT
>DATCWE010000144.1:0-3806 GCA_036566495.1 Gemmatimonadales bacterium
GGCGCGCTGGTGACGGGCGGCGCCCTCGACATGCTGCTCGGCCTGCTGGCGCTCCGGGGGCTGGCCCGCGCGGGCCGGCCGGCACCGCGGCTGGTCTTCCCGGGAGCGGGAACGCTCGCGCTGCTTTCCGCCCTGGTGCTCTGGGGCATCCCCTGGACCCAGGGCCTGCTGTCGAGCGGGGTGTTTCGGGTGGGACGGGTCGTCGGGGAGAGCCAGCGCGACATCCTCTACCACGCGGACGGCCGCACGGCCACGGTCCACGTGACCCGCTTCCGCTCGAGCGGCATCCGGGTCCTGGCGACCAACGGCAAACCCGACGGCTCCCTGACGCCGACTTGGTTCGAACGCTGCGATACCGCCGCCCCGCGGAAGCCCTTCGCGAGCGACGACGGCACTCAGGCCATGCTCGCGCTGCTGCTGCTGGCGCACGCCCCCGCCGCGCGCACCGGAGCGGTCATCGGGCACGGCACGGGGATGTCTTCCCATTTTCTGCTGGCGAGCCCACGGCTCGAGCAGCTCAGCACCATCGAGATCGAGCCCGCGATGGTGGCCGGGTCGCGAGTCTTCTACCCGGCCAACCGCCGCGTCTTCGACGATCCCCGCTCGCGGATCAGGATCGACGACGCCAAGGCGTTCTTCGCCGCCGCCAATGCGCGCTTCGACGTCATTCTTTCCGAGCCGTCCAATCCGTGGGTGAGCGGCGTGAGCGGATTGTTCACCACGGAATTCTACGCCCGGATCCGCGGCTATCTGTCGCCGGGTGGAGTGTTCGGCCAGTGGCTGCACACCTACGAGCTGTCCGATGGCCTGGTGCTGAGCGTGCTGGCGGCCCTGCACGAAAACTTTGCCGACTACCGGGTTTTCCTGATCAACGGCGGAGACCTGCTGGTGGTGGGCTCACCGGATCGGCCCTTGCCGCGTCCCGACTGGTCGGTGGCCCGGCTTCCCCTGATCCGCAGCGATCTCTGCCGTTTTCTTCCCATGTCGGACGCCGCGCTCCAGCGCACCGTGGTGCTCGACCGGGGCGGCCTGGCCCCGCTGCTGCAGCGCGGGGTGCGGCCCAACTCCGACTTCTACCCCGTCCTCGACCTCGGCGCGGAGGCGGCGCGCTTTCTGCAACAGTCGGCGGTCGGGGTGGCCAATCTGGGAACCGGCCTCACCGATTATGTGGCGGATCCGGCGCTGCGGGCCACGGATTTCGATACCGCAACGACCTCGGTGCTGCTTCCGGCACCTCGCGTCAAGGCGATGCTGCTGGCTGCGCAGGTGCGGCAAGCCGCGACCGATTCCGGCTGGAGCGATGCGCCGGGAGCCGCCGAGCGCTACTTGCAGCGGGTGTGGGCCCGGCAGACGGCCGGCGACGGCGCCGGAGTGAACTGGCGCGGCTGGACCACGGATTTCTGGAGTGTGCGAAAGGCGTTGCACGGAGGAGGCGCGCCGGCCGACACCGCGTTTTTCAGCAAAGCGCGAGCCTTCGCGGAGCGGGTCGCCGCACCCTGGCCGGTCCGCTCGGCGGTCGCGTTCGGCGAGGCCTTTGCCCGCCGCGATTACGCCGCTGCCGCGGTCCCGGCCGAGCTGTTGCTGCAGGAGGCGAGGATGGGTCGTTTCTGGATTCCGCCCGACGATCTGCTCGATGGCGCGGTGCGGGCCTTGCTGGCCGCGGGCCGCCAGGACGACGCCCGCGCCGCGTACGATCTGGTGCGCACCTATTCGACCCGGGTTTCCGGTGACCTCCGCCTGATCCTGCTCAACTCCTATATCGAGGGCGCCCGGGAGTCCGGTCACTGAGCTTCCAGCGGGAGGAGTGATGGAGATCCCGAAGCTGTCGGTCATCGTCCCGGTCTACAACGAGCGGAAGACCCTGCACGTCATCGTCGAAAAGCTGCGGGCGGTGCCCTTGCCGATGGAAATCATCACCGTGAACGACTGCTCCAAGGACGGCAGCGGAGAGATCCTCGATCAGCTCAAGGCGGCTGGCGCGGTCGACGTCGTGGTGCATCACCCGGTCAACCGCGGGAAGGGAGCGGCGCTGCGCAGCGGCATCGAGCACGCGACCGGCGAGGTGATCGTGGTGCAGGACGCCGACCTCGAATACGATCCCGAAGAATTCGGCAAGCTGCTGGGGCCGATCATGGAAGGGAAGGCGGACGCCGTGTTCGGGTCGCGCTTTCTCGGCGGCGGCGGGCGGGTGTTGTACTTCTGGCATTCGGTGGGCAACCGGATGCTGACCTTGCTCTCCAACATGCTGACCGACATCAATCTCACCGATATGGAAACCTGCTACAAGATGGTGCGTGCTCCTCTGCTCAAATCGGTCGTGCTCACCAGCAATCGCTTCGGCTTCGAGCCGGAGGTGGTGGCGCGCCTGGCGCAGGCCAAGGCGCGCATCTGGGAGCTGCCCATCACCTACAACGGCCGCACCTACGCCGAAGGCAAGAAGATCGGCTGGCGCGACGGCATCGCCGCCTTCTGGCATATCCTCAAGTTCAATCTCTTTCCGCCCCGCCGCCGGAGCTGAGTGGGGGGACGCCTCGACCGGCTCGGGTCGGCTCTCGCGGCGCTGCTGCTGGCCGGATTCGGTTTTCTTCCACTGGCCAACTGGATCCGCGGCGGGCTTTCCGCTCCGTGGTACGGCGACGTCGCAGCGGATCTCCTGAACGGCACTGCGATCGCCGCGGGCACCGGACTGGTCGCGGCGATTCTGTTGCGTCAGCGCCGTTTCGCACGCACCCCCTGGACCGTTGCCCGCGACCGGTGGGTGTCCGCACCGCGGCTTGCGCCCCTGGTGATCGCCGTCGCCGCGCTGGGCGCCTATCTGCTGGTGGCGCGCTGGGTGCTCAGCGGCCGCCCGCTCCTGATCGACGAGGTCATCCAGGTCTACCAGGCCAGGATGCTCGCGACGGGCCACCTCTCGCTCCCCGCAGCCGCGCACCAGGAATTCTTCAGCAGCTTCCACGTCGTCGAGCAGCATGGCCGGGTCTTCGGCCAGTTTCCGATGGGAGGGCCGGCGATGCTGGCCCTCGGAACGCTCCTGGGCGGAGAGTGGCTGGTCGGTCCGGTCTTCGGCGCCTTGGGAGTGTTGGCCTTTGCGGGATTGCTGCGGCGGATCGAGCCGCGGCCCGGTGTGGCGCTTGCGGCGACGCTGCTCTTCGCCCTGGCGCCGTTCGCGCTGTTCATGTCCGGCTCACACATGAATCACGTCACCGCGCTGTGCTGGCTGCTGATCGCGATGCTGGGTCTGGCGCGCGCTGCCGGGGATGACGGGCGGTTCCGCGACGGTCTGCTGACCGGACTGGGCTTCGGGCTCGCGGCGATCATCCGTCCGGTCGATGCGCTGGCCTTTGCGCTGCCCGCGGGGCTCTGGCTGCTGGGGCGTGCCGTGCGCCGCCGGCGCATCGCGGTGCTGCTCGGCGCGGGACTGGGCATCGTGGCCCCGCTGCTCGTGCTGGTCTGGAGCAACTTGCAGACGACCGGGGCGCCGCTGCTCTTCGGTTACACGGTGCTCTGGGGCCGCGCCCACGATCTCGGCTTCCACGCCACGCCCTGGGGGCCGGTCCACACGCCGCTGCGCGGGCTGGAGCTGGTGAATCTGTATTTTCTCCGCTTGCAGACCTACCTCTTCGAATCGGCGGGTCCTGCGCTGCTTCCCGCGACCATCGCATTGGCGCTGACGCGGACGCTACGGCCCTTCGACCGCTATCTCCTGGCGGCGAGCGCGTTGCTGGTGGGCAGCTATTTCGCCTACTGGCACGACGGGTTCTACCTGGGTCCCCGCTTCATGTACCCGCTGCTTCCGCTGCTCGCGC